>NZ_JBSFKI010000003.1:0-293965 GCF_053598475.1 Kitasatospora sp. NPDC001119 | reverse complement strand
TACTGTGCGCGATACTGGGATTGAACCAGTGACCCCTACCGTGTCAAGGTAGTGCTCTCCCGCTGAGCTAATCGCGCCTGATGTGGCGGTCCTGCAGCAAGCCCCGAAGGGCCTGACGTGCGCGATACTGGGATTGAACCAGTGACCCCTACCGTGTCAAGGTAGTGCTCTCCCGCTGAGCTAATCGCGCCTGGTGCGGCGGTGTTGCAGCAGACCCCGGAGGGCCCGTTACTGTGCGCGATACTGGGATTGAACCAGTGACCCCTACCGTGTCAAGGTAGTGCTCTCCCGCTGAGCTAATCGCGCCTGATGTGGCGGTCCTGCAGCAGGCCCCGAGGGCCTGACGTGCGCGATACTGGGATTGAACCAGTGACCCCTACCGTGTCAAGGTAGTGCTCTCCCGCTGAGCTAATCGCGCGGGGAGGCCTCCCGGAAGAACCGGGAGGACCTCTTGGAGGTGGAGACGGGATTTGAACCCGTGTACACGGCTTTGCAGGCCGTTGCCTCGCCTCTCGGCCACTCCACCAGGCAACACATGAAGAACGATCTTACACTGTTCTCCATCGAGCGGACGACGAGATTCGAACTCGCGACCCTCACCTTGGCAAGGTGATGCTCTACCAACTGAGCCACGTCCGCCTGTCTCCCGGGGGGCTTCACCGCTTTTCTTCGGCTGCGCTCCCTGGCGACGTGTTGAACTCTAGCGGATTCCCGGGCCAGCTAAAAATCCGTTCCCGCAGCATGCGAGGGGATGACCGGCGAGTGCCGTCCCGTCAGCCCTCCCGGCCGACCACCGGCCACCACCTGCGCCGCTCCCGGACGATCATCCGCAGGCCACCCGGCGCACACCCGCACGACGCACGCGGCTGCTCGTACGCGGGGGCGCGAGCCGGGCCGGGCCCACGCCCCCCGACCTACACTTCAGGCACCGCCCCCCAGCACCACCGCGCAGGAGAACCGTGTCCGGCCACCCCGCCCCCCGCACCCCGCTCGCCCGCTTCGGCGGCCGCCTCGCCACCGGACTGCGCGACGTCACCTCGGACCCGGCCGCCCTGGACTCCGCCGGCTACTGGGCCGTCGCCTACGACTTCGAGGGCCGCCTCACCTGCGCCCGCTTCGACGAGGTCCGCCCCGCCCCCGCCCCGCCCTCCGGCGCCGGCTGGCGCGGACCGGAAGCCGGCGGCTGGCACAGCTCCCTCGACCGCGCCGCCTACACCGCGGGCGTCCGCCGCATCCGCGAGCACATAGCCGCCGGCGAGGTCTACCAGGCCAACCTCTGCCGGGTGCTCTCCGCACCACTGCCCGACCCGGACCGCAGCGACGTCGACGCCCTCACCGGCCTCCTCGCCCACGGCAACCCCGCCCCCTACGCCGGCACCATCCGCCTGCCCGACCACGGCGTCGAGATCGCCACCGCCTCGCCCGAGCTCTACCTGCGCCGCACCGGCCGCACCGTCTCCTCCGGCCCGATCAAGGGCACCGGCCGCACCGAGGACGACCTCCTCGACAAGGACCACGCCGAGAACGTGATGATCGTCGACCTGGTCCGCAACGACCTCGGCCGGGTCTGCGGGACCGGCACCGTCACCGTCCCCGACCTCTGCGCCGTCGAGAAGCACCCCGGCCTGGTCCACCTCGTCTCCACCGTCGAGGGCACCCTGCGCGAGGGCGCCGGCTGGCCCGAACTCCTCGCCGCCACCTTCCCGCCCGGCTCCGTCACCGGCGCCCCCAAGTCCAGCGCCCTGCGGATCATCGACGCACTGGAGACCGCCCCCCGCGGCCCGTACTGCGGCGCCGTCGGCTGGGTCGACGCCGACCGCGGCGAGGCCGAACTCGCCGTCGGCATCCGCACCTTCTGGATCGACCGGACGGACCCCGCCGCACCCGTCCTGCGCTTCGGCACCGGCGCCGGCATCACCTGGGGCTCCGACCCCGAACGCGAATGGGCCGAAACCGAACTGAAGGCAGCCCGCCTGGTCGCGATAGCGTCGGGCGGCGAACCCGGTGGCGAGTCCGGCAGCGGATCCGACCCGACCGGGGCCTGAGCCCCCACCGCCTAGGAGCAGCACCCGATGCACAACCGCACCACGAGCTGGGTCAACGGGGCCCTCGTCGACTCCGCCGACGCGACCGTCTCGGTCCTCGACCACGGCCTCACCACCGGCGACGGCGTCTTCGAGACCCTGAAGACGGTCGACGGCCGGGCCTTCGCGGTCACCCGCCACCTCGACCGGCTCACCCGCTCCGCCCGCGGCCTCGGCCTGGCCGACCCCGACCACGACCTGGTCCGCGAGGCCTGCGCCCAGGTCCTCGCCGCCAACCCCGCACCGCTCGGCCGGCTGCGCATCACCTACACCGGCGGCAACGGCCCACTCAGCTCCGAGCGCGGCACCACCGGCCCCACCCTGGTCGTCGCCCTCAGCGCGATCGGCCACCGCCCCGACGAGACCGCCGTCGCCGTCGTCCCCTGGCGCCGCAACGAGCACAGCGCCGTCGCCGGCCTCAAGACCACCTCGTACGCCGAGAACGTCGTCGCCCTGGCCGCCGCCCACCGCGCCGGCGCCTCCGAGGCCCTGTTCGCCAACACCGCCGGCCTGCTCTGCGAGGGCACCGGCTCCAACGTCTTCGTGGTCCTCGGCGGCCGCCTGCTCACCCCCGCCCTCGCCTCCGGCTGCCTGGCCGGCATCACCCGGCGGCTCGTCATCGACTGGTGCGGCGCCGAGGAGGCCGACCTCCCGCTCACCGCCCTCCAGGACGCCGAGGAGGTCTTCCTGACCTCCACCACCCGCGACGTCCAGGCCGTCACCCGGGTCGACGACCGCGAACTGCCCGGCATCGGCCCCGTCACCGCCAAGGCCATGGCCGTCTTCGCCGAGCGCAGCGGCGACGACCTCGACCCGTGATCCCCGGCCGGGGAGCAGGCCGACCGCGTGGATAACCTCCCCCGCAACGGGAAGGGACCACCACATGACCACCACGCTGCGCCCCGAGGGCCCGGAGACACCCACCGCGGCCGGCGGCCGCACCAGACGCTGGCTGATCCTCTCGAACGGCCGCCCGGTCGGCGCGGTGCGCACCACCGCCGACCCGCAGGGCGGTCAACTCTTCGGGAGAATATCCGAGTTGGAAGTCACCGAGGGCCGCGGCCGGGGCCGCGGCACCTTCGGCGGGCTGGCCGCCGAGGAGGTGCTGCGCACCTGGGGCTGCACCCGGGTCGACGTCGCCGTCCCGGAGTCGGCCGCGGCGGCCCGGGGGCTCGCCGCGACCCTCGGCTACACCGAGCGGGCCCTGGCCATGTCCAAGCCGCTGGTCGACGTCCCCGAGCTGCCCGCCGGGCTGAGCGCGCGCCCCTTCGACGACCCGGCCGAACTCCGGGCCTGGTACGAGGAGTCCGCGGACGACTACGTCCGCATGATGGTCGGTTCCGGACTCACCGAGGAACAGGCCCGCGCCCGCATGGCCGCCGGGCCGCAGAGCCCGCCCCCGCCGGACCCGGAGGCCCCCGGCATGGTCGTGCGCCGCCTGTACGGCGCCGACGGCGGGGAAGACCCGTACGGCCTGCTCTGGCTGCAGCCGCGCCTGCGCGACCAGCCGGACGGCGAACCGCTCGCCTGGGTGATGAAGGTCGAGGTGTCCCCGGCCCATCAGGGCCAGGGACACGGACGCACACTGATGCTGCTCGCCGAACGCGAGTGCCTGGCCGCCGGGGTGCGGCACCTCGGCCTCAACGTCTTCGCCGGCAACGAGGTCGCCATCCGGCTCTACACCTCGCTCGGCTACCGGGTCACCGAGCGCGTCTACGGCAAGCAGCTGTGACCGGGCGTGCGGTCAGGAGGACTTCGCCGCCTCGAGGACGGCCACGATCCGCTCGCGCAGCCCGTCCTGGCTCTGCCCGCCGTCGAGGCGCTTCCCGCCGATCACGTACGTCGGCGTGCCCGTGACCCCGATCGCCTTGCCCTCGGCCTGGTCGGCGTCGACGGTCAGCATGTGCCGGCCGTCGACCAGCGCGGTGTCGACCTCCTCGACGTCGGCCCCGACCTCCCGGGCCACCTCCAGCAGCACCTGCTGCCCGCGCGCGTCCAGCTCCGCGGTGCGGGCCAGCAGGGCCTCCACGAAGGGCCAGCCCAGCCCCTGCGCGAACGCCTCCTCGGCCGCCTCCGCGGCGGCGTAGGCGTGCTTGTGCTTCTCCAGCGGGAAGTGCCGCACCTCCAGCGGCAGCGCGTCGCCGTACTGCGCGCGCAGCGCCCGTACGTCGTCCAGCGCGGTGTGGCAGTCCGGGCACTGGAGGTCGCACCAGAACTCGAGGCGGGGGAGGGAACCATCGATCATTCCCTCAGTGTTCCACTAGTGGGCGCCCGCTCCGGCCGGAGGTGCGCCCGAGGGCGGACCGAGAGGAAGGCACCGATGACCAGGACGACCGGACACGAAGGAGCGGCCCCGTGCTGAGCGCGGCGATCAGCTTCATCCTCACGGCGGGCGGAGTGGCCTTCGCGGGGCTGCGGGCCTACCGGCGGCGCTTCCTGTCGGCGACCCGCTGGTTCGCGGTGGCCCTGCTGCCCGCCGGGCTCTACCTCACCGGCCTGTTCCCGCTGGCGAGCACGATCGCCCGGGAGTTCGCCGACTGGGCGACCAGGCTGGTCTTCGACCCGCGGGTCTGGACCGGCATCGCCCTGCTCGGCGTCTCCGCGGTCCTGCTGGTCACCACCCGCTGGGTGGGCCGCCGGGGCGGTACGGCGGTGGAGAGCACCCCGGAGCGCCCGGCCGCGGCCGGCCCGGCGCCCGAGCGCCCGGCGGTGGCGGCGCCGACCCCCAAGGCCGCGAAGAAGCCGGCCGCGGGCAAGCGGGAGGACGGCCTCGGCGACTTCGCCGACATCGAGGAGATCCTCCGCAAGCGCGGGATCTGAGCGGGACGGGTGGATCCGGCGGACCGGGCGGACCGAGCGGACCCGGGCGGTCAGGCGGAGGGAACGGCCTCCGCCGACCGCTGCCGCGCCCGGTAGGCGGCGACGTGCAGCCGGTTGCCGCAGGTACGGCTGTCGCAGTAGCGCCGCGAGCGGTTCCGGGAGAGGTCCACGAAGACCCGCGCGCAGTCCGGCGCCTCGCAGCGGCGCAGCCGCTCCCGCTCGCCCGCCATGAGGATGAAGGCCAGCGCCATGCCCAGCTCGGCCGCCAGGTGGTCGCCGAGCGCGGCGTGCGGCGCGAAGTAGTGGATGTGCCAGTCGTGGCCGTCGTGGTTGGTCAGCCGGGGCGTCGTCCCGGCGGCCGCGACCATCGAGTTGACCAGCTCGGCGGCCTCCGCGGTGGACTCCGTCGCGAACACCTCGCGCAGCCGGGTGCGCAGCTCGTGCACCCGCCGCAGGTCGTCCTCGGTCAGCGAGTCGATCTCGCTGATCTCCTGGCGGACCACGAAGGCGTCCAGTGCGGCGACGTCCGGCAGCCGCTCGGCGCCGCACACCTCGGGCGCGGTGTTGAGCAGCTCCACGAGGAGGCTCAGCGCGCACTCGGTGTCATGGGTGATCAGCACGTTGGGGGCTCCTCGCGCAGGGGGACTCCGATACCCCGCGTCCGCGGTTACCCCAGACCATACCGGGCCTCGTACCGGTAGGGCGGTGCCTTCTTTCGAAGATGTGTGCGCAGTCCGGCAAGGCGTCCGAAACCGGACACCGCCCGGGCCGGACGGCCCCCGGGGCACCGTCCGTAGGGCCGCCGGAAGACGTCGGCGCCCGGCACCGAGGCCGGCCACCCGTGAGGATGACCGGCCTCGGTGCCGGGCGCCTGCGGTGCTGGGGCCCGCTCCGGTGGGAGCGGGACCGCCTCACCGGCCCCGAGACCGCGTCGTGCGCGGCTGAGTCCGCTGCCGTGCCCCCGAGTAGGACGGCTGCGATGGCGGCAGGCGGTATGGCCCCGCCGACAGCGGGGCGTGACCGCCCTCCGGACGGGGTCAGCTTTCGGCGAGGATGTGGGACAGCTCCCGGTCGAGGTCGAAGTGACGGTGTTCGGTGCCGGGGGGCACCGCGGCGTCCGTCCGCTTGAGGAACGACTCAAGCGCTCGGGCCGGGGCCTCCAGCAGGGCTTCTCCTTCCGGAGAGCTCAGTGCGATGCAGACCACCCCTTGCCCGTGACTGCGGGACGGCCACACCCGGACGTCGCCGGTACCGGTGGGTCGGTGCAGCCCCTCCGCGAGGAGATCTCGGGCGAACACCCACTCCACGGTCTCGTCGGCGCCCGTGTGGAACGTGGCGTGCACGGCGTAGGGGTCGGCGGTGTCATAGCGCAGGCCCGCGGGGACGGGCAGTGAGGACTCGCTGGACACGATGAGGCGCAGGTGCAGCTCGCAGCTGACCGTGGTGTTCATAAGCGCCATGGCCTTTCGCTCAGTGTGCGCTCGGGGAATCGCACGTCGGCGAACGGACCATCCCACCCCCAAGACCGATGTAAACCCCTCTGTCCCGATTCGGGCGCGAGTCGTACCCCTTACGGCGCATTGCGGAATCGCCCCGCAGCGGCCGGGCCGGGCATTACCCGGGCGCTACTTGGTTAGTTTCCTGGCATGACTGTGCGAAACGACAAGAGGCGCGGGAACACGGGAACGGGTGAAGCGGCTGTGGCGGTTGACGCAGTCGTCGACGGCGGACGGGCGACCGGTTGACGGGCCCCGGCCGGCGTCCGCCGCACCCGGTCCGGCGGGTGGTGATCTCCCTGGCCGGCCCCGCGGGGGTGCGCTCGGACCGGTCGCGCCGCCGCCCGGCTGGTGATCTTCCTGGGTGTGGGGCCCGACCGACCGGGCCCGGCCCCGCACCGGATCCGCCGCGAGGTCACGGAGGCCGCCCGGCGGGCCGTGACCCGCGGGTGCGCCGCCGCGAACCGGGGCGGCCGGACGGGAGCCCGGGGGGCGACCGGGAGCGGGGTCGCGGGCCGGGAGGGTGGTCGGAGCACCCTCCGGGATGCGGTAATGTTTTCTCTGCACCCGGGCGATTAGCTCAGCGGGAGAGCACTTCGTTCACACCGAAGGGGTCACTGGTTCGATCCCAGTATCGCCCACCGGAATGCACAGTGATACGTGAGGCCCAGCCGATTATCGGCTGGGCCTCACGTGTATTTCCGGAATCCGCCCGAAGAGCCGCCGGTAATCGCCTGAGGCACAGTCATCTTCCGCGTGGGGCGCGAGTTCTGCGGAGGTGTCGGCAGTACCTGGAACGGGCGAGTTGTACGACCGGCCCCGAATGGTGCTACAGTTCTTCTCGTTGCCCGGGCGATTAGCTCAGCGGGAGAGCACTTCGTTCACACCGAAGGGGTCACTGGTTCGATCCCAGTATCGCCCACCCGGACAGCACGCAGGCCCTGACCAGGAAACAGGTCAGGGCCTGCGGCGCGTTCGGGCCCGGGATACCGGGGCCGCCCGTCTACGCCGCCGCCTCGCAGCCGTGCTCCGGCTCCAGCCGGCGCCCGCAGCCGCACCGGGCCGGCCGCAGCGGCCAGGACAGGTCCACCCGCTCCGCCTTCCCCGAGCGGTCGAACCAGTTCTGCAGCCCCCGCGCCTGCGCCGCGTGCCAGACCGCCTGCCGCAGGTGCAGCTCCGCCGCCGACAGTCCGCCCAGCGCCGCCGGGTAGCGGGCGCCGATCCGCCGGGTCAGCGCCAGCGCCGCCGCCGCGTCCGCCGCCGCGTCGTGCGCCCCGGCCAGCTCCACGCCGTAGTGGGCGCACAGGTCGGTCAGCGTCCGGCGGCCCTTGCGGTAGCGGTCCACGTGCTTGTCCAGCACCCGCGGATCCAGCACCACCAGCCCGGCCGCCGCCGGCCCCCCGGCCAGCGTCAGCCCGTGATGACGGCGCAGCTCCCGGTCCAGCAGCGTCAGGTCGTAGGGCGCGTTCATCACCACCACCGGATGCCCGGCCAGCGCCTCGGCCGCCAGCGCGTGGGCGACCTCCGCCACCACCGCGCGGGCCGGACGCCCGTGGGCGCGCACCCGCTCGTCGGTGATGCCGTGCACCGCGCGGGCGCCGTCCGGGATCGGAACCCCCGGATCGGCGAGCCAGGTGGTGGTCCGCGCCGGTGCGCCCGGCGCGAGCTGGACGACCAGGGCGGCGGAGACGATCCGGTCGTTCTCCACGTCCACGCCGGTCGTCTCGGTGTCGAAGGAGGCGAGCGGGCCGGTGTACCAGTGCTGCTGCATGACTGCCCCTCAGACGAGCGTTGCGCCCGGTTGATACCCGGTTCTGACGCCCCTTCAACCCGTTTGGCCCAAGCCCGACCGGGGATCCTGCCCATGACTGTCCCGATCGAATCGACCGACCCGTCCGGACACCGGGACGGGCCCGAGCCGGGGGAGGCCACGGGGCGATGGCACTGACCCAGCCGCAGCCCGAGGAGGCGGCGGCCGCACCGCGGGGGAACCTCGCGGTCACCGCCTGCATGGAGACGTTGCAGGTCGGCTACCTGCACGCGGTTGCCGCCGCGGCCGGCTGCTCGCTCTCCCAGCCGTTCCCGGACAACGGCATCGACTGGCACGTCAGCCACGGCTCCCGGGCGCACGAGGTGGACGACGAGGTCACCGTCAAGATCCAGCTCAAGGCCACCCAGCAGGTCGCGCCCGACCCGGCCGGACCGTTCTTCAGCTTCACCCTGGACAACGACCACCTGCGCAAGCTCGCCCGGCCCCGGGTCGCCGTACCGCGGATCCTGGTCGTGATGCTGCTCCCGCGCCGGGTCGACCACTGGCTGCGGGCCCGCCCGGACGCCTTGGAACTGCGGCACTGCTGCTACTGGGTCAACCTCGCCGGCCACCCCGTCACCGGGCAGCGGCGCACCAACGTCCGGGTGCCCACCGACAAGGTCTTCGACGACCGCGCGCTCTGCGACATCATGGCCCGGATCGGCGCGGGCGGCAGCCCGTGACGGCCCGGCCGCGGCAGGGAGGAACCGGACCCATGACACCGCCGTACCCACCGGGCGAGCCGGCCCGGCCCCTGCCCGACCCGGCCGCCGTCGACCCCGCCGTGCTGGCCACCCTGCTCGCCCGGCACGGCTGGGTCCGCCGCGGCGGACCGGCCGCCCGGTACGGACGCTGGACCCCGCCCGACGAGGAGCCCGGCACCAGCCTGCTCGTCCCGGCCGGGGACGGCTTCGACGACGCCGTCGAGCTCCTCACCGACGCCGTCGCCGCGCTCTCCCGCGCCCGCACCCCCTCCGCCCGCTCGATCCTGCTCGCCCTCGCCGTCCCCGGCGACGAACTGCGCTGGCACCGCGAGCCGCCCGGCCCCGCCGGGACCGTCTCCTGGGACGAGGCCGAGCGGCTCAGAGGGGCGGCCCGAGGGATGCTCGCCGCCGGCGCCAAGGCCGCCCGCACCAGGGCCGGCTACTTCGGAGCCCGGCTGGACGGCCTCGCCGGGGACTATCTGGACCGCGTCCTGCTGGTCGAACAGGGCGCCGCCCTCACCGCGTACACCCCCGCTCCCGAGGGCCGCGCCGCCGTCACCACCCTGGTCCGGGCCCTGGAGGCGCTGCGCGACGCGGTCGACTACCGGCGGGTCAGCGGCGGGCCCGAGGCCTTCGGGAACGCCGTCCGGGCCGGGGTCAGCCGCGAGCTCGTCCGGTCCGTCGAGGACCTGGTGCGCGACGCCACGGCCGCCCGGCTCAGTGTCGCCTGGTCACCCGCCGCCGGGACGCCGGGCGGCTTCGGCGACCGCCGGATCGACCTCGACTTCTCGCCCGGCGACCTGCCCGCCCTGGCGGAGGCCGCCGACCTGCTGGAACGGACCGAACCCGCGATCGCCGTCACCGTGCTCGGCGTGGTCACCCGGCTCAAGCGCGCCGACCCGGCCGGACCGGGCTCGGTACGGCTCCGGGTGCTGACCGGCGCCGACGTCCGGGAGCTCAAGCTCCGCCTGCCCGACCCCGACTACCGGCTCGCCGCCGAGGCCCACCTCGCGGGCCTGCCCGTCCGGGTCTCCGGCCGGCTGGACCGGCACGACGGTTTCCGCCGGCTCGTCCGCCCGCACGGGCTGGAGCTCCGCGGCTGGGAGGACGGGGACCGCGAGCGGCTGCTGAAGTCGCTCGGAGAGAAGGCGGAGGAAGGGGGAGAAGGGGCGTAGGTGGACGGCAGGGGCGGCGCTCTCGGTACCATCGTCACGCGCAGCGCAGTGTTGCGTCCTCTGAAATCCAGCACGTCAGGAGAGACCGGTGACGGACGTCCGGGTAATCATCAGCCGCGAACCCGATCGGGAAGAGCGCGTGGTGACGACGGGCACCACGGCCGCCGAGCTCTTCGCCGACGACCGCTCGATCATCGCCGCCCGCGTCGGCGGCCAGCTCAAGGACCTCGCCTACGCCGTCCAGGACGGCGACGAGGTCGAGCCGGTCGAGATCGGCAGCAAGGACGGCCTCGACATCCTGCGCCACTCCACCGCGCACGTCATGGCCCAGGCCGTGCAGCAGCTCTACCCCGAGGCCAAGCTCGGCATCGGCCCGCCGGTCAAGGACGGCTTCTACTACGACTTCGACGTCGAGAAGCCCTTCCACCCCGATGACCTCAAGGCCATCGAGAAGCGCATGCAGGAGATCATCAAGCGCGGGCAGAAGTTCTCCCGCCGCGTGGTCACCGACGAGGCCGCCGCCGAGGAGCTGGCCGCCGAGCCGTACAAGCTGGAGCTGATCGGCCTCAAGGGCTCCGCCGCCACCGCCGGCGAGGGCGCCGACGTCGAGGTGGGCGCCGGCGAGCTCACCATCTACGACAACCTGGACGCCAAGACCGGCGAGCAGTGCTGGGGCGACCTCTGCCGCGGCCCGCACCTGCCCAGCACCCGCCACATCCCGGCGTTCAAGCTGATGCGCAACGCGGCCGCCTACTGGCGCGGCAGCGAGAAAAACCCGATGCTCCAGCGCATCTACGGGACCGCCTGGCCGACCAAGGACGAGCTCAAGGCCCACCTCGACTTCCTCGTCGAGGCCGAGAAGCGCGACCACCGCAAGCTCGGCAACGAGCTCGACCTCTTCTCCATCCCCGAGGAGATCGGCTCCGGCCTCGCCGTCTTCCACCCCAAGGGCGGCATCATCCGCCGGGCCATGGAGGACTACTCGCGCAAGCGGCACGAGGAGGAGGGCTACGAGTTCGTCTACACCCCGCACGCCACCAAGGGGAAGCTCTTCGAGAAGAGCGGCCACCTCGACTGGTACGCGGACGGTATGTACCCGCCCATGCAGCTCGACGAGGGCGTGGACTACTACCTCAAGCCGATGAACTGCCCGATGCACAACCTGATCTTCGACGCGCGCGGCCGCTCGTACCGTGAACTGCCGCTGCGCCTCTTCGAGTTCGGGACGGTGTACCGCTACGAGAAGTCCGGCGTCGTGCACGGCCTGACCCGGGCCCGCGGCTTCACGCAGGACGACGCGCACATCTACTGCACCCGCGAGCAGATGGCGGAGGAGCTCGACTCCACGCTGACCTTCGTGCTCAACCTGCTCCGCGACTACGGTCTGACCGACTTCTACCTGGAGCTGTCGACCAAGGACCCGGAGAAGTACGTCGGGACGGATGAGGCCTGGGAGGAGGCCACCGCCGTCCTGGCGAGCGTGGCCGAGAAGCAGGGCCTGCCGCTGGTGCCGGACCCGGGCGGCGCGGCCTTCTACGGCCCGAAGATCTCGGTGCAGGCGCGGGACGCCATCGGCCGGACGTGGCAGATGTCGACGATTCAGTTGGATTTCAACCTCCCCGAGCGCTTCGACCTGGAGTACACCGCCGCGGACGGCTCGCGTCAGCGGCCGGTCATGATCCACCGGGCGCTGTTCGGCAGCATCGAGCGGTTCTTCGCGGTGCTGCTGGAGCACTACGCCGGCGCCATGCCGCCGTGGCTCGCCCCGGTCACCGTCACCGGCATCCCGATCACCGACGAGCACGTGCCGTACCTGCTGGAGGTCGCGGCCGAGCTCAAGAAGCACGGGATCCGGGTCGAGGTCGACACCTCGGACGACCGCATGCAGAAGAAAATCCGCAACGCACAGAAGACCAAGACGCCGTTCATGCTGATCGCGGGCAACGACGATGTCGAGGCGGGTGCGGTGTCCTTCCGCTACCGCAACGGCGAGCAGAAGAACGGCGTGCCCCGTGACGAGGCCATCGCCGAGATCGTTGATGCTGTGGCGCGTCGTATCCAGGTGTGAGGTGGGCCCCGCCTGAGCGGGGGTAGTCCGAAGATTCGGAACGCGCACCGGAGGAAGGTGCCGTAGGCCCCGCGTTCGCGGGGTTGCGCGGGGCAGGCTCTCGATGAGTCTGCCCCGCGCGGCTTTGCAAGCCCTGTCGGGCGAATATGCTGATCAGCATGACGACTGAGCCGGAACTTCAGCGGGGCGTCGGCGAGCCGGACGGCTTCCGCCGCTTGTGGACGCCTCATCGGATGGCGTACATCCAGGGTGAGAACAAGCCCACCGGCCCGGCTCCGGACGACGGTTGTCCGTTCTGCTCGATCCCGTCGCTGAGCGACGAGGAGGGGCTGGTCATCGCCCGGGGGAGTGCCGTGTTCGCGGTGCTGAACCTGTACCCGTACAACGGCGGGCACCTGATGGTGGTCCCGTACCGGCACGTCGCCGACTACACCGACCTGGACGAGGCCGAGACGGCCGAGCTGGCGGACTTCACCAAGAAGGCGATGACGGCGCTGCGGGCGGCCTCCGGGGCGCACGGGTTCAACATCGGGATGAACCAGGGCGCGGCGGCCGGGGCCGGGATCGCGGCGCACCTGCACCAGCACGTGGTGCCGCGCTGGGGCGGGGACACCAACTTCATGCCGGTGGTCGGCCACACCAAGGTGCTGCCGCAGCTGCTGGCGGACACCCGGAAGATGCTGGCCGAGGTCTGGCCGCAGGGCTGATCCACAGCACGAGCGCAAGAGGGCCCCACCGAAGAGATCCCGGTGGGGCCCTTCCGCGTTCCGCGGGTCAGCCGGCGTTGAAGGTGTCGACGTCGTACGGGCGGGGGCTCTGCGCCTCGGACTTGATGATCGAGGTGCGGTTCTTGAAGAAGCGGTCGGCGTCCAGGTCGTGCTCCTCCAGGAACTCCAGCGTGGCCGCGTGGACGGCGGCGAGCACCGGGACGGAGGCGTTCTGGGCGTTGTCGACCATGGAGCGGTTCTCCCAGGCCCGGCCGGCCCAGATGTGCCGCAGCCCGAACGGCTCGGGCAGGCCGAGTCCGCCGCCGAGCCAGGTGAGCAGCCCGGGCATCCGGTAGAACGGGGCGCGGACGGCCTGGCGGACGACCTCGTCGTTGTCGATCAGGGGGAGCTTGACGGTGCGCTCCTCCCAGAACTTCACGGTCTTGGCGACCGACTTCTCCTTGTCCTTGGGCTTGTCGAAGAAGACGCCCTTGACCGGGCCGAGCGCGTAGCCGGACACGGTGATGTTGAGGACGTTGGCGAGCAGGGTGACGGTGACGGTGAAGGTGAGGACCAGCTTGCCGTCGTGGGTGATGAACTGGGTGGCGAGGTAGTGCCGGGGGCCGCCGGAGAAGGTCTGCTTGTCGGCGACGCTCTGGACGGCGAAGTCGCGCATCCGGTCGCCGTCCATGTCGGCGTTGCCGGGGCGGCTGATCTCGTCGGCGCCCTCGCCGATGTCGAAGACGACCCACTGCTTGATGGCGACGTTGGGCATGCCGCTGTTGGCGACGTGGCTGACGCCGAGGCCCTTCAGGTGGGAGGAGATCCGGCGGATCAGGTCCCAGGGGTGGAAGGCGCGGAAGTCGACGTGGCCCTCGGCGGGGTGGAGGGTGTCGGCGAGGCGCCATTCGCCCCAGCGGCGGCCGGCGCCGAGGATGCCCTTGGGACCGGCGTAGTGGTGGATGTTGGTCTCCTGCTCGGCGTCCAGGCGGCCGAGCTTGTCGCGCAGGTCGGCGGCCTTCTTGTCGAGGTCGTCCCGGGGGACGGCCTTGGCGACGGTGGCGGCGACGGCGCTGCCCTCGACCAGGGCCTGCCAGCGGCTGCGCAGGTCCTTGGCGGAGCGCTCGACGATCCGGCGGGCGAGGTACCAGCCGATGACCGGCGCGAGCATGGTGACGCGCAGGTAGACGCCGATGAAGCCGGTGGCCGGCGGGCGCAGGGCGAGCAGGACGGCGAGGGCGGCGGCCGCGGCGAGCACGATGCCGCCGTAGACGGCCGCGTTCTTCGGGTTGTCCCGCTTGAGCCAGGCGCGGAGCTGGAAGGCGCCGAGCCAGACGAGGGTGCCGGGGAGGAAGAGCACGCCGGTGGCGATGGAGACGGTGCTGAGCTGCCGGTCGCGGGTGTTGCGCAGTTCCTCGGCGGCCAGGCAGTGCTCGACGACCTGGCGGGTGTCGACTCCGAAGGCCGGGACGAGGGGTTTGCGGGCGCCGCCCAGGGCGCGGGAGACCAGCGCCTTGCTGAAGGCCTCGCCGAGGTTGGGGCGGAAGAGCGCGAAGCGGCCCTTCTTCGCGGTGGCGTCGGTGACGGCGCCGACGAAGCCCTGGATCTCGCCGTCGCGGTAGGCGGTCGAGGAGAGTCCCTGGGTGATGGCGGTCTGCGGCCCGGTGTCGGTCCGGGGTATCTGCGCACCCGGGGTCATGTCGAGTGTGGTCACGGTGGCGTCCCCTCCTCCCCTTGTCAGCGGCAGGTTACCGTGCCGTGGCACCCCCGCGCGGATGATCGTCTGAAGTACCGTCACCGGAGGCCTGAGGGGCATGATGCCCAGCTTCGGGCGGGTCGATGCCCGCCGTGGGAGGGATGGGGGCGGTGGGGCAGGATGGGTGGTGGGAGTGACGAAAGGGGCGCGGCCGTGAAGGATCCGGTGCTGGTCTTCGACGGGGACTGTTCGTTCTGCTCGTCCTGCGTGCGCTGGGCGGAGCGGTACCTGCGGCAGACGCTGGCCTCGGGGGGCTGGGAGGCGGTGCCGTTCCAGTTCGCGGACCTGGCGGGGCTGGACGGGCGTGCGGGCGGGCGGGGCGAGGTGTCGGCGGAGCGGGCGGAGCGCGAGGTGCTCTGGGTGACGCCGACCGGCCGGGTGTACGGGGGCGCGCAGGGGGTTGCGCGGCTGCTGATGCGCTCCGGCGGGGCGTGGGCATATCTGGGCGCGGTGTTGACGGCGGCGCCGGTGCGGCCGCTGGCGGGGGCGGTCTACCGCTGGGTGGCGCGCAACCGGCACCGGATGCCGGGGGGTACGGCGGCGTGCGCGCTGCCGGCCCGGAAGCCCGTCCGGCCGTAGACCCGTCCGGCCGTGGTCGGGCGCGGGGCCGCTCAGTCGGTGTAGCGCTCGGCCAGGGCGGCGGGCATCGGCTCGTGGCGCAGGTAGGCGCGGGAGAACTCGGCGGTGCCGTGGGTGAGCGAGCGCAGGTCGACCGGGTAGCGGACGAGTTCGAGTTCGGGGACCTCGGCGCGCAGCAGGGTGAGGCCGGTGCCGCCGGTCTCGCTGCCGAGGACGCGGCCGCGGCGGGCGGAGAGGTCGCCGAGGACGGCGCCGAGGTAGTCGTCGGGGAGCAGGACGCTGACGGCGGCGACGGGTTCGAGCAGGCGGATGACGGCGTGCTCGGCGGCGTCGCGCAGGGCGAGGGCGGCGGCGTTCTGGAAGGACGCGTCGGAGGAGTCGACGGAGTGCGCCTTGCCGTCGGTGAGGGTGACCCGGACGTCGACGAGCGGGTGGCCGGTGGCGACGCCCTTGGCGAGCTGGGCGCGGACGCCCTTCTCGACGGAGGGGATGAAGTGCTTGGGGACGGCGCCGCCGACGACGTGCTCCTGGAACTCGAAGCCGGAGCCGGCCGGGAGCGGTTCGACCTCCAGGTCGCAGATGGCGTACTGGCCGTGGCCGCCGGACTGCTTGACCAGGCGGCCGTGGCCGACGGCGGCGGTGCCGAAGGTCTCGCGCAGGGCGACCTTGGGCTCGACGGTGTCGACGTGGACGCCGTGGCGGGTGCGGAGGCGGTCGAGGACGACCTCGGCGTGGGCCTCGCCGGTGCACCAGAGGACGAGCTGGTGGGTGTCGGGGTTCTGTTCGAGGCGTAGGGCCGGGTCCTCGGCGGTGAGGCGGGCGAGGGCCTGGGAGAGCTTGTCGTCGTCGGCCTTGCTGTGGGCTTCGACGGCGATCGGGAGCAGCGGTTCGGGGAGGTTCCAGCCGTCGAGTTCGACGGGGTGGCCGGGGTCGTGGACGGTGTCGCCGGCGCGGGCGGTGGTGAGTTTGGCGGCGCAGACGAGGTCGCCGGCGACGGCGTGCGGGACGGGGCGCTGGAGTTTGCCGAAGGGGCTGGTGAGGGCGGTGACGCGTTCGTCGCCGTTCTGGTCGGCGGTGTGGGCGGTGCCGGTGAGGTGGATCCGGGTGTCGGGGCGCAGGGTGCCGGCGTAGAGGCGCAGCAGGCTGATCCGGCCGACGTAGGCGTCGCCGGTGACGCGGACGACCTGGGCGGCGAGCGGGGCGTCGGGGTCGCAGGCGGGGGCGGGGCGGGTGCGTTCGGTGGGGTCGGGGAAGGTGTGGGCGATGAGGTCGAGGAGTTCGGCGGCGCCGAGGCCGTTCTCGCTGGTGGGGACGGCGGGATGGAGGGTGCAGGAGAGGACTTCGCGGCGCAGGCCGGCTTCGAGGGAGTCGGTGTCGAGGGGGTCGCCGGAGAGGTAGCGCTCCATGAGGGTGTCGTCCTGGCCGGAGATGGCCTCGACGAGGCTGTCGTGGGCGGGGGTGGTGTCGGGGAGGGGGTCGGTGTCGCCGTAGGTGTCGCCGGTGAGGAGGTCGACGCTGCCGTCGGGGTGTCCGTCGTGGAGGACGGGCAGGAAGAGCGGGCGGAGGGTGTCCGGGCCGAGGTCGAAGGCGTCGTGGCAGGCGGTGAGGATGTCGTCGAAGCCGGTGTGGGCGAGGTCGAGTTTGGCGACGGCGATGGCGCGGGGGATGCCTTCGGCGGCGCATTCGCGCCACAGGGCGCGGGTGGGGGCGGTGACCGGGTCGGTGGCGGAGACGACGAAGACGGCGGCGTCGGCGGCGTGCAGGGCGGCGCGCAGGTCGGCGGTGAAGTCGGGGTGGCCGGGCGGGTCGATCAGGTTGATCTTGACGCCCTTCCATTCGAGGGGGAGGAGCGCGAGCTGGACGGAGCGCTGCTGCTGGTGCTCGATGTCCTCGTGGTCGGAGACGGTGGTGCCGTCGGTGACGCGGCCGGCCCGGCCGGTGGCGCCGGAGGCGAGGGCGAGGGATTCGGCGAGGGTGGTCTTGCCCACACCGCTGGGGCCGATGAGGACGACGTTGCGCAGGTCCTTCGGGCCGTTGACGGGGGGTGCCTGGCCGGCTCGTGCCGTGCTGCGGTCGGGCATCGGGGTCTCCTCCCGTGGCGCCGAGGCTGTCTTTGGCAGTCTAGGGTCGGGTTCTGCGGGGCGCGTGTCGTAGGGGCCGGTCGGTGACGGTCCGTGTGTGGGTGGTGGCGGGGGTGCCGACCCGGCGGTGCGTGCGCCGGAGCGTGTCTCCGGCGTGGCTACGATGGGTGGGCCGGACGGGCTGATCCGCCCGGCCGTCTGCCGCGCGTTCCGCGCCAGGCGGTATCTGGGAGATCGGAGCGGCTGGGAAGGCCATGCTCAACAAATACGCGCGTGCCTTCTTCACACGTGTCCTGACCCCGTTCGCCGCGTTCCTGATCCGCCTCGGTGTGAGTCCGGACGCCGTGACGCTGATCGGTACCGCCGGTTCGGTGGCCGGTGCGCTGGTGTTCTTCCCGCGCGGGGAGTTCTTCTGGGGCACCATCACGATCACGCTGTTCATCTTCTCGGACCTGGTCGACGGGAACATGGCCCGCCAGTTGGGCCGGACGTCGAAGTGGGGGGCGTTCCTCGACTCCACCCTGGACCGGGTCGCGGACGCGGCGATCTTCGGTGGTCTGGCGATGTGGTACGCGGGCAAGGGTGACGACAACCTGCTCTGCGCGGTGGCGATCTTCTGCCTGGCGAGCGGTCTGGTGGTGTCGTACACGAAGGCGCGGGCGGAGAGCCAGGGTCTGCCGTGCGACGTGTCGGGGCTGGTGGAGCGGGCCGAGCGGCTGGTGGCCAGCCTGGTGGCGGCCGGGGTCGCGGGTCTGCACACGTTCGGTGTGCCGTACGTGGAGTGGCTGCTGCCGGTGGCGCTGTGGCTGGTGGCCGCGGGCAGCCTGGTGACGGTGTTCCAGCGCATGCTGACCGTGCGCCGGGAGGCGTTCGAGGCCGACCGAGCGGCGGCCGGGAGCTGATGGGGGGCGTCCTGCGGTGACGGACCGACTGGTGTACTGGGCGTACGCGCTGGGGTGGGGGCTGCTGAAGCACCTGCCGGAGCGGGTGGCCGCGGGGCTGTTCGACCGGCTGGCGGACTACGCGTGGCGCAAGCGCGGCAAGCGGGTGCTCCAGTTGGAGGCGAACCTGCGCCGGGTCCGTCCGGGCTTGGACGAGGCCGCGATGCGGGAGCTGTCGCGGGCCGGGATGCGCTCGTACCTGCGGTACTGGATGGAGTCGTTCCGGCTGCCGGTGTGGAGCCGGGAGCGGGTGGCCCGGGATGTCCAGGTGGACGGCTTCGAGCACCTGCGGGAGACGCTGGAGGCCGGTCGGGGCGCGGTGATAGCGCTGCCGCACATGGGCAACTGGGACCTCGCGGGGACCTGGGTGGCGCAGCAGGGCTACCCGTTCACCACGGTCGCGGAGCGGTTGAAGCCGGAGCGGCTGTTCGACCGGTTCGTGGAGTTCCGGGAGGGCCAGGGCATGGAGGTCCTGGCGCTGACCGGCGGTTCGGTGAACGTGATCGGGACGTTGGCGCGGCGGCTGCGCGAGGGCCGGCTGGTCTGCCTGGTGGGGGACCGGGACCTGTCGGAGGCGGGTATCGGGGTGACGTTCTTCGGTGAGGAGACCCGGATGCCGGCCGGTCCGGCGGCGCTGTGCCAGCGGACCGGGGCGGCGCTGATGCCGGTGACGCTCTGGTACGACGGTCCGGTGCTGCGGGGCCGGATCCACCCGGAGGTGCCGGTGCCCGAGGAGGGCGACCGCAAGGAGCGCACCCGGGCGATGACCCAGGCGATGGCGGGGGTGTGGGAGCGGGGCATCCGCGAGCACCCGCAGGACTGGCACATGCTGCAGAGGTTCTGGCTCGCCGACCTGCCGGTCCGTGAGACGGTGAAGGCGGCGCCCGCGGAGCGCGCGGAGGGGGCCCCGGAGCCGGTGGCCGAGGCCTCCGGGTCCTGATCCGTTCCGCCGTCCCGCCCGCACGACCGTCCGAAGGAGCTTGAGGAACCCGTGAAGATCGGCATCGTCTGCCCGTACGACTGGGACGTCCCCGGTGGGGTGCAGTTCCACATCCGGGACCTGGCCGAGCACCTGATCGGCCTGGGGCACGAGGTGTCGGTGCTGGCGCCGGCCGAGGACGACGAGGCGCTGCCGCCGTACGTGGTCCCGGCCGGGCGGGCGGTGGCGGTGCCGTACAACGGGTCGGTGGCGCGGCTGAGCTTCGGCATCCTGTCGGCGGCGCGGGTGCGGCGGTGGCTGCACGACGGCCGCTTCGACATCCTGCACGTGCACGAGCCGGCCGCGCCGAGCCTGTCGATGCTGGCCGCCTGGTCGGCGACCGGGCCGATGGTGGGGACGTTCCATACCTCCAACCCGCGGTCCCGGATGATGATCGCGGCCTCGCCGATCCTCCAGCCGGGGCTGGAGAAGATCCGGGCCCGGATCGCGGTGTCGGAGTACGCCCGGCGCACCCTGGTGGAGCACCTGGGCGGGGACGCGGTGGTGATCCCCAACGGCGTGGACGTGGGCTTCTTCGCGGAGGCCGAGCCGGACGGGCGCTGGACGGGCGGTGCGGCGAAGGGGGAGCCGGGCACGATCGGCTTCATCGGCCGGATCAACGAGCCGCGCAAGGGCCTGCCGACGCTGCTGGCGGCGCTGCCGAGGATCCTGGCGGAGCGGCCGGGGGTGCGGCTGCTGGTGGCGGGCAAGGGCGACGAGGAGGAGGCGGTCGCGGGCCTGGCGCCGGAGGTGCGCCGGCAGGTGGAGTTCCTCGGCATGGTGAGCGACCGGGACAAGGCCCGGCTGCTGCGCAGCGTGGACCTGTACGTGGCGCCGAACACCGGGGGTGAGAGCTTCGGGATCATCCTGGTCGAGGCGATGTCCGCGGGTGCGCCGGTGCTGGCGAGCGACCTGGACGCGTTCAAGCAGGTGCTGGACGGCGGGGACGCGGGCGAGCTGTTCCCGGTGGAGGACGCGGACGCGCTGGCCCGTACGGCGCTGCGGCTGCTGGGTGATCCGGCGCGGCTGGAGGAGCTGCGGGAGGCGGCTTCGCGGCACGTGCGGCGGTTCGACTGGTCGACGGTCGGCGCGGACATCCTGGCGGTGTACGAGACGGTGACGGCGGGCCAGGCGGCGGTGGTCGAGGAGGACGTGCGCAGCGGTCGGCGCGGCCGGTTCGGGCTGGCCCGGGACTGATCCCCGGGGTCGGTGGGGTTAGGGTCGGGCGTCCGTACCACTGCGATCCACGGGGGCGACGATGCCGCAGATCTCCGTCGACTACTCGGCCGACCTGGCCGGAACCTTCGACCGCCGGGGCCTCGGCCTGGCGATCAACCGGCTGGCCGAGGCGACGATCGACGCGAAGCCGGAGTCCTGCAAGACGGTGTTCCGGCAGAGCGAGCTGCTGGTGGTCGGCACCAGCGGGGCGGCCGGGGACACCCAGGTGTTCGTGGAGTTCCAGATCTTCCCGGGCCGTTCGCCGGAGGCGAAGGCGGCGCTGAGCGAGGGCGTGCTGGCGCTGCTGGCGCGGTTCGTCCGGCCGAGGCCGGGCACCCGGCTGTTCACGGCGGTGAACATCGCGGACATCGACCGGGAGAGCTACCGGAACGCGACCGCCCGGGGCTGAACCGGTGACACCGGGTAACGTAGCGGCCCGTGACTACCTGGATCTGGGCCGGCGTGGCCGTGGTGCTGTTCGGCATGTACCTGAGTTGGACGGCCGGTCGGTTGGACCGGCTGCACGCCCGGATCGACGCGGCGCGGGCGGCGCTGGACGCGCAGCTGGTGCGCCGGGCCTCGGTGGCGATGGAGCTGGCGACGTCCTCGCTGCTGGATCCGGCGGCCTCGCTGCTGCTGCTGGACGCGGCGCACGCGGCCCGGCAGGCCGATGACGAGCAGCGCGAGGTGGCGGAGAGCCAGTTGAGCCTGGCGCTGCGGGCGGTGTTCGAGGAGCCGGAGCAGATGGCGGCGCTGGTGGCGGAGCCGGGTGGCGAGGACGCGGTTCGTGAGCTGACGGCCGCGGTGCGGCGGGTGCCGATGGCCCGCCGGTTCCACAACGACGCGGTGCGGGCGGCGCGGGCGGTGCGCGAGCACCGGCTGGTGCGGTACTTCCGGTTGGCGGGGAAGGCGCCGTTCCCGTTGGCGTTCGAGATGGACGATGCACCGCCGCCCGCTCTCACGCCCGAAGGGGCGCCTGCTTAAGGTGTCCCCCGGATACGGCCCGTTTGTCGTGTCCCGTCGTCCTGGCTGGACTTGGTGGCGCATGAGTGGGCCATCCGGTCTGCCTACCATAGGGCGATAGCACTGATTCATCTTCGAGTGAGGTCTCACGTGTCCACGACCCCCACCACCGCAGACCAGCCGCAGATCGGCACCGCCCGGGTCAAGCGCGGCATGGCCGAGCAGCTCAAGGGCGGTGTGATCATGGACGTGGTCAACGCCGAGCAGGCCAAGATCGCCGAGGACGCCGGCGCCGTGGCCGTCATGGCCCTGGAGCGGGTCCCGGCCGACATCCGCAAGGACGGCGGCGTGGCCCGCATGTCCGACCCCAACATGATCGAGGAGATCATCGAGGCGGTCTCCATCCCGGTGATGGCCAAGTCCCGCATCGGCCACTTCGTCGAGGCCCAGGTGCTCCAGTCGCTGGGCGTCGACTACATCGACGAGTCCGAGGTGCTGACCCCGGCCGACGAGGTCAACCACTCGGACAAGTGGGCCTTCACCACCCCCTTCGTCTGCGGCGCCACCAACCTGGGCGAGGCCCTGCGCCGCATCGCCGAGGGCGCGGCCATGATCCGCTCGAAGGGCGAGGCCGGCACCGGCAACGTCGTCGAGGCCGTCCGCCACCTGCGCCAGATCAAGAACGAGATCGGCAAGCTGCGCGCGCTGGACAACAACGAGCTGTTCGCCGCCGCCAAGGAGCTGCGTGCCCCGTACGAGCTGGTCAAGGAGGTCGCCGAGCTCGGCAAGCTGCCGGTCGTGCTGTTCTCCGCCGGTGGCGTGGCCACCCCGGCCGACGCCGCGCTGATGCGCCAGCTGGGTGCCGAGGGCGTCTTCGTCGGCTCCGGCATCTTCAAGTCGGGCGACCCGGCCAAGCGTGCCGCCGCGATCGTGAAGGCCACCACCTTCTTCGACGACCCGAAGGTCATCGCGGACGCCTCCCGCAACCTGGGCGAGGCCATGGTCGGCATCAACTGCGACACCCTGCCGGAGACCGAGCGCTACGCCAACCGCGGCTGGTAACCACCCGCAGTTTCCGAGCCGGCCCGCCGCAGCGCCTCGGCGCGCGGCGGGCCGCGCCACGTAGTCCGTCGTAACGATCGATAGAGGTTGAAGACCGTGAGCACTCCTGTCATCGGCGTCCTCGCCCTCCAGGGCGACGTCCGCGAGCACCTGGTGGCGCTGGCCGAGGCCGACGCGCTCGCCCGTCCGGTGCGCCGCGCCGAGGAGCTGGCCGAGGTCGACGCGCTGGTGATCCCCGGCGGGGAGTCCACCACCATGTCCAAGCTGGCGCTGCTGTTCGGCGTGATGGAGCCGCTGCGCGAGCGGGTCGCCGACGGGATGCCGGTCTACGGCACCTGCGCGGGCATGATCATGCTGGCGGACAAGATCCTGGACGGCCGCGACGACCAGCAGACCGTCGGCGGCATCGACATGACGGTGCGCCGCAACGCCTTCGGCCGCCAGAACGAGTCCTTCGAGTCCGGGATCGAGTTCGCGGGCCTGGACGACGCGCCGGTGCACGGCGTCTTCATCCGCGCCCCCTGGGTCGAGGGGGTCGGCGCGGGCGTCAAGGTGCTGGCCGAGCTGCCCGCCGCGGACGGCCCGGAGAGCCGGATCGTCGCCGTGCGCCAGGGCAACCTGCTGGCCACCTCCTTCCACCCGGAGCTGACCGGCGACCACCGGGTCCACGCGTACTTCGTGCGGATGGTCGAGGAGCACCTCGCCGGTCGGTAGACCGCCGCCCACCGTGTGCGCCCCACCGCCGGCGACACCGGTAAGATCTCATCTGTTCATTTCCCTTTGGCGACGTAAAGGAGCTGGCGATGTCCGGCCACTCTAAGTGGGCTACCACCAAGCACAAGAAGGCCGTGATCGACGCCAAGCGCGGCAAGCTCTTCGCCAAGATGATCAAGAACATCGAGGTGGCGGCGCGCACCGGCGGACCCGACCCGGCGGGCAACCCGACCCTCTACGACGCCATCCAGAAGGCGAAGAAGAGCTCGGTCCCGATCGACAACATCAACCGCGCCGTCAAGCGCGGTGGCGGTCTGGAGGCCGGCGGCGCCGACTACCAGACCATCATGTACGAGGGCTACGGCCCGAACGGTGTCGCGGTCCTGATCGAGTGCCTCACCGACAACCGCAACCGCGCCGCCTCCGACGTGCGCGTCGCGATGACCCGCAACGGCGGCTCGATGGCCGACCCGGGCTCGGTCTCGTACCTGTTCACCCGCAAGGGTGTCGTCATCGTCCCCAAGGCCGACGGCGTGGACGAGGACAAGCTGTTCGAGGTCGTCCTGGACCAGGAGCCGGAGGAGATCAACGACCTCGGCGACTCGTTCGAGATCGTCTCCGAGGCCTCGAAGATGGTCGCCGTGCGCACCGCGCTGGTCGACGCCGGCGTCGACTACGACTCGGCCGAGGCCAACTTCCTCCCCAGCATGCAGGTCGAGCTGGACGTCGACGGCGCCCGCAAGATCCTGAAGCTGATCGACGCGCTCGAGGACAGCGACGACGTGCAGAACGTCTTCGCCAACTTCGACATCTCCGACGAGGTCGGCGCGCAGCTCGACGCCGAGTGATCACCGCCCAGTGATCGTTGGTGGGTGACCGGCCCCACTGCCCGGCCCGGTGGTCCCTGGACCACCGGGCCGGTGTCGTCGGCGGGGTTGTCGGACCCGGGCGGTAGCCTGCGGAGGTCCTTCGTGGCGAGTGGTAGGGAGACGGGCGAGTGGTGCGGGTACTGGGCGTGGACCCGGGGCTGACCAGGTGCGGGGTCGGCGTGGTCGAGGGCGCGCCGGGCCGGCCGCTGCGGATGGCCGGGGTCGGCGTGGTGCGCACCCCCGCCGAGGCGGAGATCGGGGAGCGGCTGCTCCAGGTCGAGCAGGGCATCGAGGCCTGGCTGGACGAGCACCGGCCCGACCTGGTGGCCGTCGAGCGGGTCTTCGCCCAGCACAACGTCCGCACCGTGATGGGCACCGCCCAGGCCAGCGCCGTCGCGATGCTCTGCGCCACCCGGCGCGGCATCCCCGTCACCCTGCACACCCCCAGCGAAGTCAAGGCCGCCGTCACCGGCTCCGGCCGGGCCGACAAGGCGCAGGTCACCGCCATGGTGCAGCGCCTGCTGCGGCTGGACGCGCCGCCCAAGCCCGCCGACGCCGCCGACGCGCTGGCGCTGGCCATCTGCCACATCTGGCGCGGCGGGGCGACCAACCGGCTGGAGGCCGCCGTCCGGGCCGCCCGCGCCACCTCCCGCTCCACTCTTCCGAAAGGCACCGTCCGATGATCGCCTTCGTGCAAGGGCCCGTGGCGGCCGTCTCCTCCGGGATCGCGGTGGTCGAGGTCGGCGGGGTCGGCATGGCCGTGCAGTGCACCCCGAACACCCTGGCCGGGCTGCGGCTGGGCGAGCCGGCCCGGCTGGCCACCTCGCTGGTGGTCCGGGAGGACTCGCTGACCCTGTTCGGCTTCGCGGACGACGACGAGCGCGCCGTGTTCGAGATCCTCCAGGCCGCGCCCGGCGTCGGCCCCAAGCTGGCGCAGGCGATCCTGGGCGTGCACAGCCCCGACGCGCTGCGCGCCGCGATCGCGGGCGGCGACGAGAAGGCGCTGGTCGCGGTGCCGGGCATCGGCAAGGCCAAGGCGGCCAAGCTGCTGCTGGAGTACAAGGACAAGCTCGGCGCCCCGCACGGGGCGGTGCCCGCGCAGAAGCCGGTCGCGAGCGGCCCGGCGCCGTGGAGCGAGCAGCTGCACTCCGCGCTGACCGGCCTCGGCTACGCCCCGCGCGAGGCGGACGAGGCGGTCGCGGCCGTCACCCCGGAGGCCGAGGCGCAGGCGGTGACGGACGTCGGCGCCCTGCTCAGGCTCGCCCTGCGCGGCCTCAACCGCGCCCGCTGACCAACTGACGATCTGTCCTTTTGTCGACACCGGAGACTCTGGAGCCCGCGACGATGTACGACCCGGAACCCACCGACCGGCTGGTCACGGCCGCCGCCGACGGTGAGGACCAGGCGGTGGAGGCGGCGCTGCGCCCCAAGCTGCTGGACGAGTTCATCGGCCAGGAGCGGGTGCGCGAGCAGCTGTCGCTGGTGCTCCAGGCCGCCCGCCAGCGCGGCAGCGCGCCCGACCACGTGCTGCTGAGCGGCCCGCCCGGGCTCGGCAAGACCACCCTGTCCATGATCATCGCCGCCGAGCTGGGCGCCCCGATCCGGATCACCTCCGGCCCGGCCATCCAGCACGCGGGGGACCTCGCGGCGATCCTCTCCTCGCTCACCGAGGGCGAGGTGCTCTTCCTCGACGAGATCCACCGGATGTCCCGGCCGGCCGAGGAGATGCTCTACATGGCGATGGAGGACTTCCGGGTCGACGTGATCGTCGGCAAGGGCCCGGGCGCCACCGCCATCCCGCTGGAGCTGCCGCCCTTCACCCTGGTCGGCGCCACCACCCGGGCCGGCCTGCTGCCGCCCCCGCTGCGCGACCGCTTCGGCTTCACCGGGCACATGGAGTTCTACGCCCCGGCCGAGCTCCAGCGGGTGGTGCACCGCTCGGCCGCGCTGCTGGACGTGGAGATAGACCCGGCCGGCGCGGCCGAGATCGCCGGGCGCTCGCGTGGCACCCCGCGCATCGCCAACCGGCTGCTGCGCCGGGTCCGCGACTACGCCCAGGTCCGGCACGACGGCGTGGTCGACGCCGGGATCGCCGCCCAGGCGCTGGACGTCTACGAGGTGGACGCCCGCGGGCTGGACCGGCTGGACCGCGCGGTGCTGGACGCGCTGCTGCGGCTGTTCGGCGGCGGTCCGGTCGGTTTGTCGACACTGGCGGTCGCCGTGGGTGAGGAGTCGGAGACGGTCGAGGAGGTCGCCGAGCCCTTCCTGGTCCGCGAGGGCCTGCTCGCCCGCACCCCGCGCGGCCGGATCGCCACCGCGGCCGCCTGGCAGCACCTCGGCCTGACCCCGCCGGTCCAGACCACCCGCGGGCGTGTTCCGGCGCAGTCGGAGCTGTTCCCCGCCGACGAAAGTTGACCGCCATCGGCTGAACGGGTGAGTCGGGCCGGTCGGTTCCCGGCCGGTGCTCCCGTGGTGGCGCACGGGGGAGCCGGGAGTGGCGTCCGGGGAAACTGTGCAGGCGGAGGGTCGCCACTTTCGGCGGCATGATGCGATGCTTGGCGTTGTCCGATCGATTCGGGGTCGCCTAGACTCCGCCGGACCGCCCCTCTCACCTGACGGGCCGACCAATACCACACAGGCCGCCGGCCGGCGGCCCGTAAAGGACCCTGGCTGCAGTGAACCTCATCATCCTTCTCCTCCCGATCATCGCGATCGTGCTCATGTTCCGGTCGCAGAAGAAGCGCCAGTCGCAGATGCAGCAGATGCAGACGGCGCTGGAGCCGGGGGCCGGTGTGCGCACCATCGGCGGTCTGTACGCCCAGGTGAAGGCGGTCAACGACGAGACCGTCGAGCTGGAGATCGCGCCCGGCGTGGTCACCCACTTCACCAAGAGCGCCATCGCGGCCGTCCTGGACCCCCAGGAGTACGACGCGATCATCAACGGCCGCCCCGCCGATGACGAGCTGCCCGAGCCGGAGGCCGAGGAGGCCGACGCCGAGCCGGTCGAGGACAAGCCGCTGTCGCTCTCCAAGGACAGCGCCGAGAAGGGCGACGTCGAGGGCGGGGCTCCCGCGAGCAAGTAGTACGGACGGGCAACCCGCCCGGCCGCGCGGCACAGTGCCGCGAGCCCACAGGACCTCAGGGCCGCAGAACCGCCGGACCCCTGTCCCGCCACGAGCCGGACGGGGGTCCGGTCGGGGAAGTGGCATGGACAGGGAGAAACGAGCAAGGTGGCAACACCCAAGTCGCGCCCGCGCGACGGCTACCCAGGGCGGGCGCTGGCCCTCATCCTGGTCGTCACCGTCGGACTGGTCGCCCTCATGTTCGGGACGGGCACCACCAAGCCCCGGCTCGGGATCGATCTCGCCGGTGGCACCAGCATCACGCTGACCGCGAAGTCGACCGACCCCAAGGCGATCACCAAGTCCAACATGGACATCGCCACCGGGATCATCGAGCGCCGCGTCAACGGTATGGGTGTCTCCGAGGCGGAGGTCCAGACCCAGGGCGACAACACGATCATCGTGAACATCCCCAAGGGCGGGAACCAGCAGAACGCGGCGGACCAGGTGGGTACCACCGCCAAGCTGTTCTTCCGTCCGGTCCTGGCCGTGGCGCCCAGCGGCGTCACCGCCCCGGCTCCCACGGGCACCCCGTCCGCCGCCGCCACCGGCACCCCGGGCGCGACCCCGCCCGCCGCCACGGCCGGCACCCCGTCCCCGGGCGCGAGCGCCACCAAGCAGGGCCGCCCCGAGAGCGAGGCGCTGGCCGCCGAGGGCGCCAGCCCGACCGCCGCGGCCACCGGCGCGAGCACCGCGCCCACCGCCCCCGCCACCGGCGCCCCGAGCGCCGCGGCCACCCCGCCGAGCGCCGCCGACCTCAGCGCCGCGATGACCCAGGGCACCGTGCCGCCGGAGCTGAGCGCCGCGTTCGCCGCCCTCGACTGCTCCAAGCCCGAGGTCCGCACCGCCCAGACCGGCCCCGACGACAAGGCCGTCGTCGCCTGCTCGCAGAAGCCCGAGAACGGCTACTACGAGAAGCTCGCCCTCGGCCCCGTCGCCGTGAAGGGCTCGGACGTCTCCAAGGCGCAGCCGACCCTCGACACCCAGACGGGTGCCGGCTGGCAGGTCCAGCTGCAGTTCAACGGCAACGGCACCGACGACTTCACCAAGGTCACCGGCCAGCTCGCCACCCAGGCCCCGCCGAACAACCAGTTCGCGATCGTCCTGGACAACCAGGTCGTCTCGCACCCCGAGGTCAAGAACGCGATCCCCGGCGGCAGCGCCGTGATCACCGGCCGCTTCACCCAGGCCGAGGCGCAGGACCTGTCCAACGTGCTCGGCTACGGCGCCCTGCCGCTGGAGTTCGTCAAGAGCGACATCACCACCGTCTCCCCGGCGCTCGGCAGCGACCAGCTCAAGGCCGGCCTGGTGGCCGGCGCGATCGGCATGCTGCTGGTGGTCGCCTACTCGCTGGTCTACTACCGCGGCCTCGGCCTGGTCTCGATCGCCGGTCTGCTCGTCTCGGCGGCCCTGACCTACTCGATCATGAGCCTGCTCGGCAACGCGATCGGCTTCGCGCTGAACCTGCCGGCGGTCTGCGGTGCGATCGTCGCGATCGGCATCACCGCCGACTCCTTCATCGTGTACTTCGAGCGCATCCGCGACGAGGTCCGCGAGGGAGCCCCGCTGCGCCCGGCGGTCCAGCGGGCCTGGCCGCGCGCCCGGCGCACCATCCTGGTCTCGGACTTCGTGTCCTTCCTCTGTGCCGCCGTCCTCTACGTGGTCTCGGTCGGCAAGGTCCAGGGCTTCGCCTTCACCCTGGGTCTGACCACCGCGCTCGACGTCGTGGTGATCTTCCTCTTCACCAAGCCGCTGATCACGCTGCTGGCCCGCCGCAAGTTCTTCCTGAACGGCCACCCGTGGTCCGGCCTGGACCCGAAGCGACTGGGCGCCCGCCCGCCGCTTCGCAGCAGCCGTCGCCGTAACCCCTCCTCTGCCGCCGTGAAGGAGGCCTGACACCGTGTCACGCTTCTCCAACCTGGGCCACCGGCTCTACCAGGGCGAGGTCAGCTTCGACTTCGTCGGTCGCCGCAAGCTCTGGTACTCCATCTCCGGCGTGATCGTGCTGGTCGCGGCGATCGGCCTGGCCATGGGTCTGCACCTGGGCATCGAGTTCAAGGGCGGCTCGGTCTACACCGTGGCCAAGCCCGGCCTGACGGTCTCCCAGGCGCAGGAAACCGCCGACGGGGTCGTCTCCTCGCACCCGCTGGTGCAGTCGACCGACAACGGCAAGATCCGCATCCAGGTCAGCACCGAGGAGCCGAAGAGCTCCGACGAGATCCGCTCCGAGCTCTCCCAGAAGCTCGGCGTGCCGCTGGACACCGTCGAGGCCCAGGTCATCGGCCCCAGCTGGGGCAAGCAGATCTCCCAGAAGGCGCTCACCGGCCTGGTCGTCTTCATGGTCCTGGTGACGGTCTACCTGGCGATCGCCTTCGAGTGGCGGATGGCGCTGGCCGCGCTGGTCGCCCTCATCCACGACCTCCTGATCACCATCGGCGTGTACGCCCTGGTGGGCTTCGAGGTCACCCCGGGTACGGTGATCGGCTTCCTGACGATCCTCGGTTACTCCCTCTACGACACGGTTGTCGTCTTCGACACCGTGAAGGAGAACACCAAGGGGATCACCAAGCAGAACAAGCTCACCTACAGCGAGGCCGCCAACGCGGGCCTCAACCAGACCCTGGTGCGCTCGCTCAACACCACCGTGGTGGCGCTGCTTCCGGTCGCCGCGCTGCTGTTCATCGGCGGCGGCTTCCTGGGCGCCGGCACCCTGAACGACATCTCGCTCGCGCTGTTCATCGGTCTCGCGGCCGGTGCCTACTCCTCGATCTGCGTCGCCACCCCGCTGCTGGCGCAGCTCAAGGAGGAGCAGCCGGAGATGAAGGCGCTGCGCAAGCGGGTCCTCCAGCACCGGGCCTCGGCCGCCGCCAAGGCGGAGGCCGGGGACGCCGTCACGGCGGACGGGGAGCCGGACGACGAGGAGCAGCCTGCGGGTATGGTCGGACAGCGTGGCCGCTCGGCCGGCACCCGTGCCAAGGGCCGTCCGTCCACCAAGCGCTGAACCCGACCACGAACCCGAGGAACCCACCGTGACCACCGCCGACACCGCACTGGCCGAGCTGCTGAACAGCCGGATCCGGGACGTCCCGGACTACCCGAAGCCGGGTGTGCTGTTCAAGGACATCGCGCCGCTGCTCGCCGACGCCGAGGCCTTCGGCGCCCTCACCCGGGCGCTGGCGGACCGGGCCGCGGAGCTCGGTGCGACCAAGGTCGTGGGCCTGGAGGCGCGCGGCTTCGTGCTGGCGGCCCCGGCGGCCTTCGCGGCCGGGCTCGGCTTCGTGCCGATCCGCAAGCAGGGCAAGCTGCCCGGCGAGGTGTTCCGGCGCTCGTACGAGCTGGAGTACGGCTCGGCGACGCTGGAGGTGCAGTGCGACGCCTTCACGCCCGGTGAGCGGGTGCTGGTGGTGGACGACGTGCTGGCCACCGGTGGCACCATCGGCGCCTCGCTGGACCTGGTGAAGGAGGCCGGGGCCGAGCTGGCGGGCGTCGTGGTGCTGATGGAGCTGGGCTTCCTGGACGGCCGCGAGCGGCTGGCCGGGCACCTGGGCGGCGCTCCGCTGGAGACGCTGGTCACGGTCTGAGGGACTCGTGGGGAGGACGGCGGTCGGGACATCCGACCGCCGTCCTTCCGTTTCCTGGCCCGGCCGGATGAACACCCCGGCGCCCGGCTCGGTACCATGAAGATTCATCCCCTCCCGGTTGTCCCGGACCGTTCGGGCCTCGGCAGGGGTCGGCCCCGGTGCCCCGAGGAGTAGTCCTTGCCCGACGAGGTTGTGCCCACGGCCGAAGCGGCCACCCCCGAAAACCGTCCCACGCCCTCGGGGGCCACCCCGGCACGCCCGGCGCCGACCTCCTCGCGTTCGCTCGGCCCCTCCGGCCGCGGTTCCACCGGCGGCATGCGGGCCCGGCTGGCCCGCCTGGGCGGCCAGCGCTCCAGCGTGCTCAACCCCGTCCTGGAACCGCTGTTCCGCTCGATCCGGGCCAACGACCCCAAGGCCGACCCGGCTCTGCTGCGCGACATCGAGAAGGCGTACGCGGTGGCCGAGAAGTGGCACCGCGGGCAGAAGCGCAAGAGCGGCGACCCGTACATCACCCACCCGCTGGCCGTCGCGACGATCCTGGCCGAGCTCGGCATGGACGCCCCGACGCTGATGGCCGGGCTGCTGCACGACACCGTCGAGGACACCGACTACGGCCTGGAGACCCTGCGCAAGGACTTCGGCGACTCGGTGGCCCTGCTGGTGGACGGCGTCACCAAGCTGGACCGGGTCAAGTTCGGCGAGGCCGCGCAGGCCGAGACCGTCCGCAAGATGGTCGTGGCGATGGCCAAGGACCCGCGGGTCCTGGTGATCAAGCTGGCCGACCGCCTGCACAACATGCGCACGATGCGCTACCTCAAGCGGGAGAAGCAGGAGAAGAAGGCCCGCGAGACGCTGGAGATCTACGCCCCGCTGGCGCACCGGCTGGGCATGAACACCATCAAGTGGGAGCTGGAGGACCTCGCCTTCGCGATCCTCTACCCCAAGATGTACGACGAGATCGTCCGGCTGGTCGCCGAGCGCGCCCCCAAGCGGGACGAGTACCTGGCGACCGTCATCGACCAGGTCCAGGGGGACCTGCGGGGCGCCCGGATCACCGCCTCCGTCACCGGCCGGCCGAAGCACTACTACTCGGTCTACCAGAAGATGATCGTCCGGGGCCGGGACTTCGCCGAGATCTACGACCTGGTGGGCATCCGGGTCCTGGTCGACACCGTCCGCGACTGCTACGCGGCGCTGGGCACCATCCACGCGCGGTGGAACCCGGTGCCGGGGCGGTTCAAGGACTACATCGCGATGCCCAAGTTCAACATGTACCAGTCGCTGCACACCACGGTGATCGGCCCCGGGGGCAAGCCGGTCGAGCTGCAGATCCGCACCTTCGACATGCACCGGCGGGCCGAGTACGGCATCGCGGCGCACTGGAAGTACAAGCAGCGCGCGGTGGCCGGGGCCTCCAAGGTCCGCACCGACACCCCGACCCAGGTCCGCAAGGACGACAAGGCCGGCGCCGTCAACGAGATGGCCTGGCTGCGGCAGCTGCTGGACTGGCAGAAGGAGACCGCCGACCCGGGCGAGTTCCTGGAGTCGCTCCGCTTCGACCTGGCCAGCAACGAGGTCTTCGTCTTCACCCCCAAGGGCGACGTGATAGCCCTGCCGGCCGGGGCGACCCCGGTCGACTTCGCCTTCGCGGTGCACACCGAGGTCGGCTACCGGACGATAGGCGCCCGGGTCAACGGGCGGCTGGTGCCGCTGGAGTCGACCCTGGAGAACGGCGACACCGTCGAGGTGTTCACCTCCAAGGCGGAGAACGCCGGCCCGTCCCGGGACTGGCTGGGCTTCGTCAAGTCGCCGCGCGCCCGCAACAAGATCCGCGCCTGGTTCTCCAAGGAGCGCCGCGAGGAGGCGATCGAGCACGGCAAGGAGGCGATCGTCCGGGCGATGCGCAAGCAGGGCCTGCCGATCCAGCGGATCCTGACCGGCGACTCGCTGGTCACCCTGGCCCACGAGATGCGCTACCCCGACATCTCCTCGCTCTACGCCGCGATCGGCGAGGGCCACGTCGCCGCGCCGAACATCGTGCAGAAGCTGGTCCAGGCGCTCGGCGGCGAGGAGGGCGCGACCGAGGACCTGGCGGAGACCGCCACCCCGACCCATGACAACCGGCGGGCGGTGCGCCGCCGGGCCAAGGGCGACCCGGGCGTGATCGTCAAGGGCGTCGAGGACGTCTGGGTCAAGCTCTCCCGCTGCTGCACCCCGGTGCCGGGGGACCCGATCGTCGGCTTCGTGACCCGCGGCAACGGCGTCTCGGTGCACCGCGCCGACTGCGTCAACGTGGAGGCGCTGAACCAGCAGCCGGAGCGCATGATCGACGTCGAGTGGGCGGCCACCCAGTCCTCGGTCTTCCTGGTGGCCATCCAGGTCGAGGCGCTGGACCGCTCGCGGCTGCTGTCGGACGTCACCCGGGTGCTCTCCGACCAGCACGTCAACATCCTGTCGGCGGCGGTGCAGACCTCCCGGGACCGGGTGGCGATGAGCCGCTTCACCTTCGAGATGGGCGACCCGAAGCACCTGGGCCACGTGCTCAAGGCGGTGCGCGGCGTCGAGGGCGTGTACGACGTCTACCGCGTCACCTCCGCCCGCAAGTAGCGGCGGCCCCCGCCGGCAGCACGGCGGGGGAACGCGGAAGGCCCCCGGGAACGGTCCCGGGGGCCTTCGCCGTCCAGCGTGCCGGGGCGATCAGCCGCTGAACTCCTCCTGGCTCTTGTGCGCCTGGTCCAGCAGGGTCCGCACGCCGTCCAGCTCGGACTCCAGCTTGGCGATCCTGGAGGCGTTGCCGGCCGCGCGGGCCTTGTCCAGGTCGGCCTGGATCTTGTCGGCCTTCGCCTGGAACAGGCCCACCATGCCGGCCGCGCGGGCCTTGGCCTCCGGGTTGGAGCGCGACCACTCGGCCTCCTCGGCCTCGCGGATCGCCCGCTCGACCGCGTTCAGCCGGCCGTCCAGCTTCGGACGGACCTCGCGCGGCACGTGCCCGATCGCCTCCCAGCGCTCGTTGACCTCGCGCAGCGCGGCCTTGGCGGCCTTGAGGTCGGTGATCGGCAGGATCGTCTCGGCCTCGGCGGCCAGCGCCTCCTTGAGCTTCTGGTTCTCCACCTGCTCGGCGTCCCGCTCGCTGAACACCGCGGAGCGGGCCTGGAAGAAGACGTCCTGGGCGCCGCGGAACCGCGCCCACAGCTCGTCCTCGATGTCCCGCTGGGCCCGGCCGGCGGCCTTCCAGCGCGCCATCAGGTCGCGGTAGGCGGCCGCGGTGCTGCCCCAGTCCGTGGACGAGGACAGCGCCTCGGCCTCGGACACCAGCGCCTCCTTGGTCTGCCGGGCCTTCTCGCGCTCGGCGTCCAGGGTGGCGAAGTGCGCCTTGCGGTGCTTGGAGAAGACCGAGCGGGCGTGCGAGAAGCGGTGCCAGAGCTCGTCGTCGCTCTTGCGGTCCAGCCGCGGCAGGCCCTTCCAGGTGTCCACCAGGGCGCGCAGCCGGTCCCCGGCCTCCCGCCACTGGGTGGACTCGGCGAGCTGCTCGGCCTCGGTGACCAGGGCCTCCTTGGCCGCACGGGCCTCGTCCTGGGCCTTGGCGCGGGCGGCCTTGCGCTCCTCGCGCCGGCTCTCGATCTCGCCGGTGAGCGTGTCCAGCCGCTTGGCCAGACCCTCCAGGTCGCCGACCGCGTGCCCCTCGACCACCTGGGCGCGCAGGTGCTCCAGCGCGGCCAGGGCGTCCTTGGCGGCCAGGTCGGTGGTCCGCACCCGCTTCTCCAGCAGGCCGATCTCCACCTCGATGCCCTGGTACTTGCGCTCGAAGTAGGCGAGGGCCTCCTCGGGCGAGCCGGCCTGCCAGGAACCGACGACTCGTTCGCCGTCGGCCGTCCTGACGTAGACCGTGCCCTGCTCGTCCACACGGCCCCACGGGTCGCTGCTCATAGCGCGTCCTCCACATGACGTCGCGCCCGCGCCGGGGCGGCGCGCGTCCGTCGTCCACAGTTGATGTGCGACGGACCGAAAGAGTCCGCCGTCCCCGTCCGCCGTGCCTTGCTGCCGAGGGTGACGGCTAGGCGGGTCCGGGCACCCTATACAACGCCAACATAGGCGACCAGGCCCGGTGCTGTCCGCATCCGGGCCGGGCGATTTCGGTCCGGGGCCGTGCGGGGGCGGCGCGCAGGCCACCCGCCGACGACCCCGGAGTCGGTCAACCCTTCGCCACCGTAACGGAGTTGAAGGTGACGTCGGCCATCGGGTGGCCGTCCGACGAGCCCTCCAGGGTGCCCGCGGCGGCGATCTTCTGCACCACGTCCAGGCCGCCGGTGACCTTGCCGAAGGGGGTGTAGTTCGGGGGCAGCTTGGTGTCCTTGTAGACCAGGAAGAACTGGCTGCCGTTGGTGCCCGGACCGGAGTTGGCCATCGCCACGGTGCCGGCCGGGTAGGTCGCGCCGGTCAGGTTCTCGTCCGCGAACTTGTAGCCGGGGCCGCCGGAGCCGCCCGGGACGGTCGCGCTGGCGGTCGGGTCGCCGCACTGCAGCACGAAGATGCCGTCGGTGGTGAGGCGGTGGCACTTGGTGTGGTCGAAGTACTGCTCACCGGCCAGGAAGGCGAAGGAGTTCACGGTGTGCGGGGCCTTCGCCGCGTCCAGCGCGATCGTCACCTTGCCGCAGTTGCTGTCCAGCGTCATGGCGTACGAGCCGCCCGCGTCGATCGTCATGGCCGGCTCGGCCTGCCACTGCTTGCCGTTGGGCGCGCCCGGCGCCGGGGCGGCGCAGCCCTCGACCGGCTTGCGGGTCGGGGCGGACGGCTCCTCGGTACCGGTCGGCGCGGCCTGGGCGCTGTTCGAGGCCTTCTTGTCGCCCTTGTCGTCCGAGCTGAACGCGCCGGTGGCGATCAGGGTGCCACCGCCGGCCAGGACCACGACGGCGAGCGAGGCGCCCAGGATCGTGTTGCGCCGCCTGCGCGCGGCCTGGGCCTCGACCCGGCGCTCCAACTGGCGCTCGTACTTCTCTCGGGCGAGCTGCCGCCGCCGCTGTTCGCTGCTGACCACCGGCCGTGTCTCCTACGGATGTGCGGGAAAAGTGGATGGATTCCGGAGCGGATCATCGCATCCCTCGGCGGCCAAGTGTAGGGACCGGGCCTGTAAGAACCCGGTGAACCTGCCGGGCCGCGGCGCCCCGCCGCCCGTATCTGGTTCGCAACCGGACCCGCGGCGCCGGTAGGCTGCACCTGAATCACCACTGGTGGCATCACCACTGGCAGCCGCCGCAGCCGACCGCCACACACCCGAAGGACGCGCGTGTTCATCGCCGGATTCCCCGCTGGAGCCTGGGGCACCAACTGCTACCTGGTCGCTCCGGCGGCCGGCGAGGAGTGCGTCATCGTCGATCCCGGCCACCAGGCGGCCCGCGGCGTCGAGGAGATGGTCCGCGAGCACCGGCTGAAGCCCGTCGCCGTGCTGCTCACCCACGGCCACATCGACCACGTGGCCTCGGTGGTCCCGGTCTGCGGCGCCCGCGGCGTCCCGGCCTGGATCCACCCCGAGGACCGGTACATGATGTCCGACCCGGAGAAGGCGCTCGGCCGCTCCCTGGGCACCCAGCTGATGGGCGAGCTCACCGTCGGCGAGCCCGACGACGTGCGCGAGCTCACCGACGGCGGCGTGCTGGAGCTGGCCGGACTGAAGCTCACCGTGGACCACGCCCCGGGCCATACCGGGGGGTCGGTGACCTTCCGGACGCCCGGTGCCGAGGACCTCCCCCCGGTGCTGTTCTCGGGCGACCTGCTGTTCGCCGGCTCCATCGGGCGTACCGACCTCCCGGGCGGGGACAGCGAGGCGATCATGAACTCGCTGGCCCGGGTGTGCCTGCCCCTCGACGACTCCACCGTGGTCCTCTCCGGCCACGGCGGTCAGACCACCATCGGCCGCGAGCGCGCCACCAACCCCTACCTCCGACAGGCAGCAGGGGCGGCAGGCGCCCCGGCTTTCCCGCGACGAGGAATGTGACGGAAGAGAAGTTGAGCACCTTCACCGCCCCCAAGGGCACCTACGACCTGCTGCCCCCCAGCTCCGCGACCTTCCTGGCGATCCGCGAGCGCATCGCCGCGCCCGCCCGCCGGGCCGGTTACGGCTACGTCGAGACCCCGGTCTTCGAGGACGTGAAGCTGTTCTCCCGCGGTGTCGGCGAGTCCACCGACATCGTCTCCAAGGAGATGTACACCCTCACCACCAAGGGCGGCGACGAGCTCGCGCTGCGCCCCGAGGGCACCGCCTCGGTGCTGCGCGCCGCGCTCCAGGCCAACCTCCACAAGCAGGGCAACCTGCCGGTCAAGCTCTGGTACTCGGGCTCGTACTACCGCTACGAGCGCGCCCAGAAGGGCCGCTACCGCCAGTTCTCCCAGGTCGGCGCCGAGGCGATCGGGGCCGAGGACCCGGCGCTGGACGCCGAGCTGATCATCCTGGCCGACGACGCCTTCCGCTCGCTGGGGCTGAGCGACTACTCGCTGCTGCTCAACAGCCTCGGCGACAAGCAGTGCCGCCCGGTCTACCGTGCCGCGCTGATCGACTTCCTCGCCGGCCTGGACCTGGACGAGGAGACCCGCCGCCGCGCCGAGATCAACCCGCTGCGCGTCCTCGACGACAAGCGCGAGTCGGTGCAGGCCCAGCTGGTCGGCGCCCCGATGCTGCGCGACTACCTGTGCGAGGCCTGCAAGGCGTACGACGAGAAGGTCCGCGAGCTGCTCACCGCGGCGGGCGTGGCCTTCGTGGACGACCCCAAGCTGGTGCGCGGCCTGGACTACTACACCCGCACCACCTTCGAGTTCGTGCACAACGGCCTCGGCGCCCAGTCCGCGATCGGCGGCGGCGGCCGCTACGACGGCCTGTCCGAGATGATCGGCGGCCCGGCGCTGCCGTCCGTCGGCTGGGCGCTCGGCGTGGACCGCACCTACCTCGCGCTGGAGGCCGAGGGCGTCGCCCTCGACCTGCCGGCGGCCACCTCCGTCTACGCCGTCGCGCTCGGCGAGGAGGCCAAGAACACCCTGTTCGCCAAGGTGGTCGAGCTGCGCCGGGCCGGCGTGGCCACCGACCTCGCCTTCGGCGTCAAGAGCATCAAGAACGCCATGAAGTCCGCCGACCGGTCCGGCGCCCGCTTCGCCCTGATCGCCGGGGACCGGGACCTCGCCGAGGGCGTCGTCCAGCTCAAGGACATGAGCACCGGCGAGCAGACCCCCGTCGCCCTCGACGCACTCGTCACCACCCTGAAGGAGAAGCAGCTGTGATCCGCACGCACGACGCGGGCACGCTCCGCCCGGAGCACGCAGGCACCACCGTCACCCTGGCCGGCTGGGTCGCCCGCCGCCGCGACCACGGCGGCGTCGCCTTCATCGACCTGCGCGACGCCTCCGGCACCGTGCAGATCGTGGTCCGCGACCTCGACTCGGTACACGGCCTGCGCGCCGAGTACTGCGTCAAGGTCGTCGGCGACGTCCGGGTCCGCCCCGAGGGCAACGAGAACCCCGACATCCCGACCGGCGCCGTCGAGGTCGTCGTCAGCGCGATCGAGGTGCTCTCCGAGGCCGCCCCGCTGCCCTTCCCGGTCGCCGAGTACGAGCCGGGCACGGTCAACGAGGAGGTCCGGCTGCGCTACCGCTACCTGGACCTGCGCCGCGAGGGCCCGGCCAAGGGCCTGCGCCTGCGCTCCAAGGTCAACAACATCATCCGCCGGGTGATGGAGGAGAACGACTACCTCGACATCGAGACGCCGTACCTCACCCGCTCCACCCCCGAGGGCGCCCGCGACTTCCTCGTCCCGGTCCGCCTCCAGCCCGGCCACTGGTACGCCCTGCCGCAGTCGCCCCAGCTGTTCAAGCAGCTGCTGATGGTGGCCGGCATGGAGCGCTACTACCAGATCGCCCGCTGCTTCCGCGACGAGGACTTCCGCGCCGACCGGCAGCCGGAGTTCACCCAGCTGGACATCGAGGCCTCGTTCGTCGACCAGGAGGACGTCCTGGCCCTCGGCGAGAAGATCGTCGGCTCCATCTGGCGCGAGGTGCACGGGTACGAGATCCCGAACCCGCTGCCCCGGATGACCTACGCGGACGCCATGGGCCGCTACGGCTCGGACAAGCCGGACGTCCGCTTCGGCCAGGAACTCACCGACCTGACCGAGTACTTCAAGGGCACCGAGTTCCGCGTCTTCCAGGCCCCGTACGTCGGTGCCGTGGTCATGCCCGGCGGCGCCTCGCAGCCGCGCAAGCAGCTGGACGCCTGGCAGGACTGGGCCAAGGCGCGCGGCGCCAAGGGCCTGGCCTACGTGCTCATCGACGCCGAGACCGGCGAGCTGCGCGGCCCGGTCGCCAAGAACCTCTCCGCGGAGCACCTGGCCGGCCTCGCCGCCGCCGCGGGCGCCAAGAACGGCGACGCGGTCTTCTTCGCGGCCGGCAAGGAGCGCGCCTCCCAGGAGCTGCTCGGCGCCGCCCGCCTGGAGATCGGCCGCCGCTGCGAGCTGATCGACGAGTCCCAGTGGGCCTTCCTCTGGGTCGTCGACTTCCCGATGTTCGAGCCGATCGAGGACGACAAGGGCCAGTTCCAGGGCTGGCACGCGGTGCACCACCCGTTCACCGCCCCGACCGCGGAGTCGCTGGCCACCTTCGACACCGACCCGGGCTCGGCGCTCTCCAACGCCTACGACCTGGTCCTCAACGGCTCGGAGCTGGGCGGCGGTTCGATCCGTATCCACCAGCGCGACGTGCAGAAGCGGGCGTTCGACGCGATCGGCCTCTCCGAGGAGGAGGCGGCCTCGCAGTTCGGCTTCCTGCTGGACGCCTTCAACTACGGCCCGCCGCCGCACGGCGGTGTCGCCTTCGGCCTGGACCGCATCGTCACCCTGCTGGGCGGGTACGACACCATCCGGGACGTCATCGCCTTCCCGAAGACGTCCACCGGCGGCGACCCGCTGACCGGCGCCCCGACCCCGATCACCCCGGCGCAGCGCCGCGAGGCCGGCGTGGACGCCAAGCCGAAGGTCCGCGAGGACGCCAAGGGCGAGGCCCAGCCCCAGTCCTGACACCGCGTCATCCGCTAACCTGCAACGGCCCCGGACGGCTCACCCGCCGTCCGGGGCCGGTCCACAACGGTGTGTGACACAGGGAGGGTTGACTCTTGCAGGTGACCACAAGAATCGAATGTCCGGAGGACGCCCCGGCGACCAGACGCGTCCACATGGCCGCGTTCCCCGGCCCGGACGAGGCGGACCTGGTGGACGCGCTGCGCCGCGATCCCGCCTGGCTGCCCGGGCTGTCCGTGGTGGCGGTCGACGGGACCGGGCTGGTGATCGGCCACGCGCTGCTCACCCGGCTGCTCGTCGGCGACGGCAAGGCGCTGGCGCTCGGGCCGGTCGCGGTGGCGCCCGAGTGGCAGCGCCGGGGCGTCGGCGAGCTGGTCGTCCGGGCCGCGCTGGCGGCGGCCGAGGACGCGGGCGAGAAGCTCGTGGTCGTCCTCGGCGACCCGGAGTACTACGCGCGGTTCGGCTTCGCGCCGGCCGGGCGGCACGAGGTCACCGGCCCGTTCGAGGTGCCGGAGGCGTACTTCCAGGTGCTGCCGCTGCCGTCGTACGACGGCACCCCGCGCGGGCTCTGCCGCTACCCCGAGCCCTTCGTCGCCGTCTAGCCTCTCCCAGGCACCTCTCCCCAGGGCCGGTCCACGAGACCGGCCCCGGTCGCCACAGCCCCCCGCCGACCTGCGGAACCGGCCGTGGGCGCCTACGGTGAGTGCTGATCAGCATTCAGCCGGACGGAGGAACCGAGGGTGGCCGAGCAGCAGCGGACCGGGAAACCGGAGCGACTGGCCAGGAAGCCGTACGAGCGGGAGCTGCTGCGCCTCCAGGAGGAGCTGGTGAAGCTCCAGGAGTGGGTGCGCGTCGAGGGCGCCCGGCTGGTGGTGGTCTTCGAGGGGCGCGACGCCGCGGGCAAGGGCGGGGCGATCAAGCGGGTGACGGAGTACCTCAACCCCCGCATCGCCCGGGTCGCGGCGCTGCCCACACCGACCGAGCGGCAGAAGACCCAGTGGTACTTCCAGCGGTACGTCGAGCACCTGCCGGCCGCCGGGGAGATCGTCCTGTTCGACCGCAGCTGGTACAACCGCGCGGGCGTCGAGCGGGTGATGGGCTTCTGCACCGACGAGGAGTACTGGCAGTTCCTGCACCAGTGCCCGACCTTCGAGCGGATGCTCACCGAGTCGGGCGTCCTGCTGCGCAAGTACTGGTTCTCGGTGAGCGACACCGAGCAGCAGCGGCGCTTCCGGGACCGGCTGGAGGACCCGATGAAGCGCTGGAAGCTCTCCCCGATGGACGTCGAGTCGATCACCCGCTGGGAGGACTACTCGCGGGCCAAGGACGAGATGTTCATCCACACCGACACCCCGGACTCGCCCTGGCACGTGGTGGAGAGCGACGACAAGCGCCGGGCCCGGATCAACATGATCGCCCACCTGCTGTCCACCGTGCCGTACCACGAGATCAGGGAGCCGCGGGTGCAGCTGCCGCCCCGCCCCGCCTCGCGCGGCTACGAGCGGCCGCCGCGGGACCTCCAGAAGTACGTCCCGGACCACGCCGCCGGGCTGGAGTAGGACGGGCCCGCGCAGCTCTTGGCGGGCTGTCCGAGCCCTCGCATAGGCTTCCGGTGTGGACGAACCGGACCTCTTCACCGCCGCCGCCGAGGAACGCCAGACCAGGGAGCCCGGCCGGGCGCCCCTGGCCGTACGGATGCGTCCGCGCACCCTGGACGAGGTGGCCGGGCAGCGGCAGCTGCTGAAGCCCGGCTCGCCGCTGCGCCGCCTGGTCGGGAGCTCGCGCGGCCCGGCGGCGACCAGCTCGGTGATCCTCTGGGGCCCTCCCGGCACCGGCAAGACCACCCTGGCGCACGTGATCAGCCAGGCGGTCGAGGGCCGCTTCGTGGAGCTGTCCGCGATCACCGCCGGGGTCAAGGAGGTCCGGGCGGTGATCGACGGCGCCCGGCGGGCGGTCGGGATGTCCGGCCGGGAGACGGTGCTCTTCCTGGACGAGATCCACCGCTTCTCCAAGGCCCAGCAGGACTCGCTGCTGCCCGCCGTGGAGAACCGCTGGGTCACCCTGATCGCGGCGACGACCGAGAACCCGTACTTCTCGGTGATCTCCCCGCTGCTGTCCCGCTCGCTGCTGCTCACCCTGGAGTCGCTGACCGACGAGGACATCCGGGCGCTGCTGCGCCGCGCGGTGGCCGACGAGCGCGGGCTGGAGGGCGCGCTGGAGCTGACCGCGGAGGCCGAGGACCACCTGGTGCGCCTGGCCGGCGGGGACGCCCGGCGGGCGCTCACCACGCTGGAGGCGGCGGCCGGGGCGGCGCTGGAGAAGGGCGAGCCGAGCATCACGCTGGCCACCACCGAGACGGCGGTCAACCAGGCGGCGGTGCGCTACGACAAGGACGGCGACCAGCACTACGACGTGGCGAGCGCGCTGATCAAGTCGATCCGCGGCAGCGACGTGGACGCCACCCTGCACTACCTGGCCCGGATGATCGAGGCGGGGGAGGACCCGCGGTTCATCGCCCGCCGGCTGATGATCTCGGCCAGCGAGGACGTCGGCCTGGCCGACCCGACGGCCCTGCAGACGGCGGTGGCGGCGGCCCAGGCGGTGGCCCTGATCGGCTTCCCGGAGGCCCGGATCATCCTCTCCCAGGCGGCCATCGCGCTGGCCCTGGCGCCCAAGTCCAACGCCGCCTACCTGGCGATCGACGCGGCGCTGGCGGACGTCCGGCAGGGCCTTGCGGGCGCCGTCCCGTCCCACCTGCGGGACGCGCACTACGGCGGCGCGGGCAAGCTCGGCCACGGCAAGGGCTACCGCTACCCGCACGACCTGCCGGAGGGCATCGCCGCCCAGCAGTACGCGCCGGACGCGGTGCACGGCCGGGAGTACTACCAGCCGACCAGGCGCGGCGGCGAGGCGCGGTACGCGGAGGTCGTGGAGTGGACGCGCGGGCGGCTGCGCGGGGAGCGCAGGGTGGAGAAGAAGGCCGAGCAGAAGCCCGAGCAGAAGCCCGAGCAGAAGCCGCGGAAGGCGGCGGCGGGGGCCGGGGAGCAGCCCGGGGAAAAGGGCGAGTGATCCACCGGTATACTCGATCGGAGTGCCATGTCCCGGGACGGCGGCGGGGGAGACCCCACCGACCGGCCGCACCAGCGGGACACCGGCCGTAGGCCCCCTCGAGGGGCCCGCACCAGGAGCGTCGCGCACCGTTTCGGTGTCGCGGACGGGCCCGGATTCCGGGCCGGTCCGTGTGACCAGCACTTCCGTGCCCGGCTCCGGAGAGCGGCTGACCGCATCGCCTCGGCGATGGGTTGTCTCCGGGTCGCGAGATGCGACCTCCGTCAACACCTGGTGAAGCCGTATTCGTAAGCAAGGAAGGTTTGGTTCATGGCGAACCAGAAGCGTCCCAAGGTCAAGATCGCGCGTGCGCTCGGCGTGCCGCTGACCCCGAAGTCCGTCAAGTACTTCGAGGCCCGCCCGTACCCGCCCGGCCAGCACGGCCGTGGCCGCAAGCAGAACTCGGACTACAAGGTCCGTCTGCTCGAGAAGCAGCGTCTGCGCGCCCAGTACGACCTGAGCGAGAAGCAGATGGCGCGCGCGTTCGACCGCGCGAAGAAGGCCGAGGGCAAGACCGGTGAGGCGCTCGTCGCCGACCTGGAGACCCGTCTGGACTCCCTGGTCCTGCGTTCGGGCATCGCCCGCACCATCTACCAGGCCCGCCAGATGGTCGTCCACGGCCACATCGAGGTCAACGGCGGCAAGGTCAACAAGCCGTCGTTCCAGATGAAGCCGGGCTTCGTGGTCACCGTCCGCGAGCGCTCCAAGGAGAAGGTCCCCTTCCAGGTCGCCCGTGAGGGTGGCTACGCGGGTGAGGGCCAGACCCCGAAGTACCTCGAGGTCAACCTGAAGGCCCTGGCCTTCCGCCTGGACCGTGCGCCGCAGCGCAAGGAGGTCCCGGTGATCTGTGACGAGCAGCTGGTCGTCGAGTACTACTCGCGCTGACCCGGTTCCGCTCTTCGCGACACCACGAGCGAGCCCCCGCCGCCTTTCGAGGCGACGGGGGCTCGCCCCTTTTCCGCTGTTCCCGCTGTTCCTCCCGCTGCCGTCAGATGCTCTCGCCGGCCATCGCGGCGGCCAGCCGCAGGTGCGGGCGGGCCTCCTCGGCGCGGCCCTGGCGCTCCAGGGTGCGGCCGAGCATCAGCCGGGCGTAGTCCTCGGCCGGGTCGGCCTCCAGGATCCGCAGCAGCTCGGCCTCGGCGCGCCGCAGCTGGGCCGAGTGGAAGTAGCTGCGGGCCAGCAGCATCCGGACCGAGAGGTTGGTCGGCTCCTCGGCCAGGACGCCTTCGAGCATGCGGGCCGCGTCGGTGTACGCCTTGGAATCGAAGTAGAACTTCGCCATGCGGTACTCGTTGGCGGCGTTGTGGACGGCCATGGTGCTCCTTCCGAGCAGTTCCTTGCCTCCTCAAGCAATCGGCAAGTTTCAACTATTCCGCACCGCCGAGGGCGCCGGCGCGGGCGGCACCGCGCGGGGATCCGGCACCGGCTCCGCGCCCTCCGCCGCGCCCCTGCCGCCGAGCGCCCGGGCGACCGCCGCGTCCAGGTCCAGCAGGGTGCCGGCCTCGTAGCACTCCTCGTACTCCTGGGCGCTCAGCCCGGCCAGGGCCCGCTCCGCGCACTCCTGGTGCGGGCCGAAGAAGTTCCGCGAGCCCAGGAACGGGTTGCCGACCGCGCGCCAGATCCGGTGCGCGGCCCCCTGGAGCACCCGCGCCTCGCGCAGGTCGCCCGGCTCGCCCGGGCGGCTCGGCTCGGTCTCCAGCAGCGCCAGCAGGTCGATGCCCAGCACGATGCCGAGCAGGTCGCGGAAGAGGTGGTTCAGCCGCACGCACTCCCGGGCCAGCATCCGGGCGGGCTGGACGGCGCCGTCCAGCCAGTGCGAGTACGCCATCGCGTAGAGCACGTACCCGTAGGCCCACTGCTCGCCGTGCTCCTCGCACAGCTCGCGGGCCTGGCCGAACCAGAGCTCGCCGCTGTCCAGGTCGCCCTGGAACAGGTAGGCCAGGCCCAGCTCCAGCATGGCCATCACCACGTTGCTGTTGAGCTCGCCGATGGTCCGGTAGTGCCAGAGCGCCTCCTCGAACAGCTCGGCGGCCCGGTCGGGGTCGTCGCCGACCAGGGCGACGCAGCCCTGGCGGTGGACGGCGTGGGCCAGGGCCCGGTCGTCGCCGGTGTTCAGGGCCTGGCGGCGGCACTCCTCCAGCGCCGGGCGGGCGAAGCCGAGGTCGCCCTGGAGGGTGGCCGTGTAGCCGGTCACCCAGAGCGCCTTGGCCCGGGCCTCGGTGGGCTCGCGGTCCAGGGCGAGCGCCCGGTCCAGCCAGTGCCGGCCCTCGCCGAGGTGGCCGCAGCCGATCCAGTAGAACCAGAGGGTGCCGGCCAGCAGCAGGGCGATCTGCTCCTCGCCGGGCTCGGCGAGGCAGAACTCCAGCGCCGCGCGGAGGTTGCCGTGGGCCAGCTGGGTGCGCTCGGCGGTCTCCGCCTGCCGGGGGCCGAACCACTCGACCTCGCCCCAGGTGGCGACGCCCAGGTACCAGTCCCGGTGGCGGCGCAGCAGCCGCGGCTCCTCGCCTGCGGCCCGCAGCCACTGGCCGCCGTACTCGCGCAGGGTGTCCAGCAGCCGGAAGCGCACGCCGAAGGCGCTGTCCTCGCGCAGCACCACGGACTTGGCGACCAGCTCGTCGAGCAGGTCGAGCACCTCTTCGGCCTCGATGCCCTCGCCGGCGCAGACGTACTCGGCGGCCTCCAGGTCGAAACCGCCGGCGAAGACCGACAGGCGGGCCCAGAGTAAACGTTCCTGCACGGTGCAGAGCTCATGGCTCCAGCCGATCGTCGTGCGCAGCGCCCGGTGCCGGGGCAGAGCAGTCCGGGAGCCGCCGGTGAGCAGCCGGAAGCGGTCGTCCAGCCGGGCGGTGACCTGCTCCACCGACAGCGCGCGGAGCCGGCCGGCGGCCAGCTCCACGGCCAGCGGGATGCCGTCCAGCCGGCGGCAGAGCAGCCCGACCGCCTCCGCGTTGTCCTCCGTCACCTCGAAGGACGGCAGCACCGCCCGGGCCCGGGCGGCGAACAGCCGCACCGCGTCCGGCAGCGCGCCCGACCGCACCGGGCCGGCGGGCGCCGGGCCGACCGGCAGCGGCGCGAGGGTCAGCAGGTGCTCGCCCGAGGCCCGCAGCGCGGTGCGGCTGGTGGTCAGCAGCCGCAGCTCCGGCAGCGCCCGCAGCAGCGCGTTGGCCAGCTCGGCGCAGGCCTCCACCAGGTGCTCGCAGCCGTCCAGCACCAGCAGCAGGCGCCGGCCGTCCAGCCGGTCGGTCAGGACGTCCAGCGGCGGACGGGCGCCGCCGTCGGTGAGCCGCAGCGCCTCCAGGACGGCGTGGCCGAGCAGCAGCCGGTCCTGCACGGGGGCCACGTCCACCAGCCAGGTGCCGTCCGGGAACGCGTCGGCCGCCCGGGCCGCCGCGCGCAGGGCCAGCCGGCTCTTGCCCACGCCGCCCGGCCCGGTGACCGTCACCAGCCGGGCCGTGGCCAGCAGGCCGGCCAGCTCGGCCAGCTCGCCCCGCCGCCCGACGAAGCCGGTCAGCTCGGCCGGCAGCCGGCCGGGCTCCGGCTCGGGCGGCCCCGCCTCGGGCTCCCCGGGCTCCGCTCTCCAGTCCCCGGCCAAGGGCTGCTCCCCGTGCTCCAGGCCGGACCGTCGCGGTCCGGACGTGCGTCGGGCCGTACGGGCGACGGCCTGCCAGGCAGAACGAGGTGACCGGCCGGTAGGTTACGCGCGCCGATCGCACACCCGACCGGATCGCCGGGGAGAGAACCCGGTCCGGAAACCGGGCGTCGGCGCGATAGGGTTCCCTCTGAAGAGCTGCAAGGCGAGGGAGCGCGCAAAGGTGTCCGTGGGAGAGCTGGCCGGATTGCTCGTCGCCGTCTTCTGGGCGGTCCTGGTCACCCTGCTCGCCGTGGTGCTGGTCCGCCTCTCCCGGGTCCTCAAGGAGGCCGCCGTCCTGGTCTCCGCCGTCACCGAGCAGGCCGTCCCGCTGCTGACCGACGCGGGCGCCGCGGTGCGCAGCGCCAACGAGCAGCTGGAGCGGGTGGACGAGATCACCGCCAACGTGCAGGACGCCGCCGCCAACGCCAACGCGCTCTCCTCCACCGTGGCCGCCACCCTGGGCGGACCGCTGGTGAAGGTCGCGGCGTTCAGCTACGGCGTGCGCAAGGCCGTCGCCCGGCAGCAGGGCGGCGTGCCGCCGGCGCCCTCGCAGGCCGGCGAGCGCGAGGAGCTGGCCCGGCTGATCCGGGCCGAGGTCCGCGCCGCGACGGCACCCAGGAACGGACTGTTCTCCCGGGTCCGGCGCGCGGTGAGGGGCTGACGGCATGGTGCGACGCATCTTCTGGATGGCGGTCGGCGCCGGCGCCACCGTCTGGGCCATGAACAAGGCCAACGAGGCCGTGCACCGGCTGACCCCGGACAGCCTCTCCGGCACCGCCGCCCGCGGTGCGCTGCACCTGGGCGACCTGGCCAAGCAGTTCGCCCAGGACGTGAAGGCCGGCATGGCCGAGCGCGAGGAGCAGCTGAAGGACGACCTCGGGCTGCACGGCACCGCCGTGGTGGAGCCCCGCGGCGACCGCCGGGTCCTGCGCGGCGAGCCGCAGTACCGAGCTATCTCGGCGGCGCCCGGTAGCCCGGCCGCCGCCCTGCCTCCGTCCCGCAGCGCCCGTACCACCCCCCAGACCACTGAAGAAACGCCCCGCCGCGCCCTGCCGCCGCGGGGCGGCACCCCGAACCGGAAGGACCACTAATGGAGTCGGCTGAGATCCGCCGCCGCTGGCTGCGCTTCTTCGAGGAGCGCGGCCACACCGTCGTTCCGTCGGCGTCCCTGGTCGCCGACGACCCCACCCTGCTGCTCGTCAACGCCGGCATGGTGCCGTTCAAGCCCTACTTCCTGGGCGAGGTCAAGCCGCAGTTCTCGCGCGCCACCAGCGTCCAGAAGTGCGTGCGCACCCTGGACATCGAGGAGGTCGGGAAGACCACCCGGCACGGCTCCTTCTTCCAGATGTGCGGCAACTTCTCCTTCGGCGACTACTTCAAGGAAGGAGCCATCAAGTTCGCCTGGGAGCTGCTCACCACTCCCGTCGCGGACGGTGGCTACGGCCTGGAGAAGGAGAAGCTCTGGATCACCGTCTACAAGGCCGACGACGAGGCCGAGCAGATCTGGCGTGACGTCATCGGCGTGCCCTCGGAGCGCATCCAGCGCCTGGGCATGAAGGACAACTTCTGGTCGATGGGCGTCCCCGGCCCGTGCGGCCCGTGCTCGGAGATCAACTACGACCGCGGCCCCGCGTACGGCGAGGAGGGCGGCCCGGCCGTCAACGGCGAGCGCTACCTGGAGATCTGGAACCTGGTCTTCATGCAGTACGAGCGCGGCCACGGCGACGGCAAGGACGGTTTCGAGATCCTCGGCGACCTGCCGAGCCGGAACATCGACACCGGCCTCGGCCTGGAGCGCCTCGCCGCCATCCTGCAGGGCGTCGACAACCTCTTCGAGATCGACACCAGCCGGATGATCCTCGACCGCGCCGCCGAGCTCACCGGCCACACCTACGGCGCCGACCACAAGGCGGACGTCTCGCTGCGCGTGGTCACCGACCACATCCGCACCGCGCTGATGCTGATCGGCGACGGCGTCACCCCCGGCAACGAGGGCCGCGGCTACGTGCTGCGCCGCATCCTGCGCCGCGCCATCCGCAACATGCGCCTGCTGGGCGCCACCGGCGTGGTGGCCAAGGACCTCACCGACATCGCCATCAAGGCGATGGCCCCGCAGTACCCGGAGCTGGAGAGCGACCGCAAGCGCATCGAGACGGTCGTCGTCGGCGAGGAGGCGGCCTTCCTCCAGACCCTGAAGGCCGGTACCAACCTGCTGGACGCCGCGGTCACCGAGACCAAGCAGTCCGGCGGCGCGGTGCTCTCCGGCGACCAGGCGTTCAAGCTGCACGACACCTACGGCTTCCCGATCGACCTGACCCTGGAGATGGCCGAGGAGCAGGGCCTCCAGGTGGACGAGGCCGGCTTCCGCCGCCTGATGCAGGAGCAGCGGGACCGCGCCAAGGCCGACGCCAAGGCCAAGAAGATGGGCCACGCCGACGTCGCCGCGTACCGCGAGGTCGCCGACACGTCCGGCGCCAGCGTCTTCACCGGCTACTCGCTCACCGAGGGCGAGGCCACCGTGGTCGGCCTGCTGGTGGACGGCGTCCCGGCGCCGGCCGCCTCCGAGGGCGACGAGGTCGAGATCATCCTCGACCGCACCCCGTTCTACGCCGAGGGCGGCGGCCAGCTCGCCGACCAGGGCCGGATCCGGCTGGAGTCCGGCGCGGTGGTGGAGATCCGCGACGTGCAGCAGCCCGTCCCGGGCGTCATCGTGCACTCCGGCGGGGTGCTGTTCGGCGAGGTCGTGCTGGGCGCCTCGGCGTACGCCACGATCGACACCGAGCGCCGCCGGGCGATCGCCCGCGCCCACTCGGCCACCCACCTGACCCACCAGGCGCTGCGCGACGCGCTCGGCCCGACGGCCGCCCAGGCCGGCTCCGAGAACGCCCCCGGCCGCTTCCGCTTCGACTTCGGCTCGCCCGCCGCCGTTCCCGGCAGCGTGCTGGTCGACGTCGAGCAGAAGATCAACGACGTGCTGACCCGCGAGCTGGAGGTCACCGCCGAGGTCATGACGATGGACCAGGCCCGCAAGGCCGGCGCCATCGCGATGTTCGGCGAGAAGTACGGCGACGAGGTCCGGGTCGTCACCATCGGCGACTTCTCCAAGGAGCTGTGCGGCGGCACCCACGTCGGCAACACCGCCCAGCTGGGCCTGGTGAAGCTGCTCGGCGAGTCCTCGATCGGCTCCGGCGTGCGCCGCGTCGAGGCGCTGGTCGGCAGCGACGCCTACCGGTTCCTGGCCCGTGAGCACACCGTGGTCGCCCAGCTCACCGAGCTGGTCAAGGGCCGCCCGGAGGAGCTGCCGGAGAAGATCTCGGGCATGCTCGCCAAGCTCAAGGACGCCGAGAAGGAGATCGAGCGCTTCCGCGCCGAGAAGGTGCTGGCCGCCGCGGCGGGCCTGGCCGACTCGGCCGAGGACGTGCACGGCATCGCCGTGGTCGCCGCGCAGGTCGCCGACGGCGTGGGCGCGGACGAGCTGCGCAAGCTGGTCCTGGACGTGCGCGGCCGCCTCGGCTCGCGCCCGGCCGTGGTCGCCGCGTTCACCGTGGCGAACGACCGCCCGCTGACCGTGATCGCCACCAACGAGGACGCCCGCGGCCGCGGCATCAAGGCCGGCGAGCTGGTCCGGACCGCCGCCAAGACCCTCGGCGGCGGCGGTGGCGGCAAGGACGACGTCGCCCAGGGCGGCGGCTCCAACCCGGCCGCGGTCGGCGAGGCCATCGCCGCGGTGCTCGGCCTGGTCGCGGAGCGCGCCAGCTGATGGAGCTCGAGGAGAGGCCCTTCCGACGGGGTCGGCGGATCGCCGTCGACGTCGGGGACGCCCGGATCGGGGTCGCGTCCTGCGACCCCGACGGGGTGCTCGCCACGCCCGTGGAGACCGTCCCGGCCGGGGTGAAGTCGCAGGCCAGGATCGCCGCCATCGTCGAGGAGTACGACGCGATGGAGGTGATCGTCGGGCTGCCGCGTTCGCTCAGCGGCAAGGAGGGCCCGGCGGCGGAGAAGGTCCGGGCGTACGCGACCCGGCTGGCGAACCGGCTCTACCCGGTGCCGGTGCGGCTGGTGGACGAGCGGATGTCGACCGTCACCGCGACCCACGGGCTGCGCGCCTCGGGGGTCAAGGCGAAGAAGGGCCGCTCGGTGGTCGACCAGGCCGCCGCGGTGGTGATCCTGCAGACCGCCCTTGAGTCCGAACGGGTGAGCGGACGCCCGCCCGGTGAGAGCGTCGAGGCGGTCGGCTGACCGGTCTGATCTAACGTCCCGTTGAGGGGTCCGTGCGGACGCGTCCGCACGGACCCCTTTTTCGTTCGCTTCCTTGTCTGTTTTGGATCGATTCATGTCGATCCGGATCGATCTGGGACCGCCGAAGGGGGCGCGAGCCATGACCGACCAGGACTTCCACCCGGGTCTCACGCCCGGGCATCTGGGCGCACCGGTGCTGGAACCGGAGGGCCGTCCGCCGGGTGCGCCCCGTCCGCGCTTCGATGCGCCCGATCCGCACCGACGGCGCAACGGGCTGGCCTGCGGGCTCACCGCGCTCGCACTGATCGCGGTGTTCGGCGGGGTCGGGCTGACCGGGTACACCTGGATCCAGGCGCAGCGCAAACCCCCGGCCGCCGCCGACTTCGCCGGGCAGGGCACCGGCAGCGTGCAGGTCTCGGTGCCGGAGGGCGCCGGCCTCTCCCAGATCGCCTCCGCGCTGGTCCGCAACGGCGTGGTGGCCAGCTCGCTCGCCTTCACCCGGGCCGCTAAGGGCAGCGCGGCGGCGGCCGGGCGGATCCAGCCCGGGACGTACACGCTGAAGCAGCGGATGTCGGCCGCGGCGGCGCTGGCGGTCCTGATCGACCCGGCCAACGCCAACGGCCTGACCATCCCCGAGGGCTGGCGCGGCTACCAGATCTACGCGGCCATCGACAAGAAGCTGAACCTGCCCGCGGGCACCGCCCAGAAGACCGCCCAGGAACAGGGCGCCGAACTCGGCCTGCCGGACTTCGCCAACGGCAGCCCGGAGGGCTACCTGTTCCCGGCGACGTACAGCGTCACCGAGGGCACCACCGCCTTCGACCTGCTGAAGCAGATGGTGGACCGGGCCGGCCGGGAGTTCGGCCGGGACGACGCCACCGTGGTCGCGCAGAACCTCGGGCAGAGCGTGTACGGGCTGATCACCGTGGCCAGCATGGTCCAGGGCGAGGCCGACAACACCGAGGACATGGGCAAGGTGGCCCGGGTGATCTACAACCGGCTGGCCAAGGGCATGCCCCTGCAGCTGGACTCCACCATCAACTACGCGCTCGGCCGCTCGACCCTGAACACCTCGGTGACCGACACCAGGCTGGACTCCCCGTACAACACCTACCTGCACGCCGGACTGCCGCCGAGCCCGATCTCCAACCCCGGGCGGCAGGCGATCATGGCCGCGCTGGACCCGACGCCGGGGGACTGGCTGTACTTCGTCACCGTGAAGCCGGGGGACACCCGCTTCACCGACAGCTTCGACGTCCAGCAACGCAACGTGGCGGAGTTCAACGCCAACCGGGCGGCGGCCAAGCCGAGCGGACCGGCGTCGGGCGCGCCCTCCGACCCGGCGGCGACGGCCCCGGGGGCCTCGGGCGGGGCCGGTGCGCCTTCCGCTCCCGGTGCGGGGACGCCGTAACGGAGTTGTGTGCCGTCGGTGAGATCGCTCACTGACGGTGCGTCCGCCCGGCCGGGGGTAAGGCTGCGGTACGGTAACGTCTCCCTCCAGGCGCTGCGCTAGCACGCCGGTTCGAGAATCAGCCGGGACCGCGTCGTCCCGGACGGCCGGTTTGATCCTCCGGTCGTCACCGTCGGTTAAGGGGATCAATGACCGATCTGGGCGGGGGCTACAACCCCCAGGGCGAGCCGTGGCACCCCGGTGATCCCGGGTACGACGGCCGGCAGCCGGTCCCCGGCCAGCAGGACGGCCAGTGGCAGCAGCAGTACCCGCAGCAGGGCCAGCAGGTCCAGCAGCAGTACGGGGACGTGCAGCAGGGGTACGCGCAGCAGCAGATGGCGCCGCAGATGCAGCAGCAGATGATGGCGCAGCAGGGCTACCAGCAGCAGGCCCCCCAGCAGCAGATGCCGCAGCAGGGCTACCCGGGCGGTCAGCAGGGCTACCAGCAGCAGATGGCGCAGCAGCAGGCGCCGGTGCAGCAGCAGGGCTACCCCCAGCAGGGGTACGTGCCGCAGCAGCCGCAACCGCAGCAGCCGATGCAGCAGGGGTACGCGCAGCAGCAGCTGCCCCAGCAGCAGGCGCCGGTGCAGCAGCAGGGTTACCAGCAGCAGGTCCAGCCCCAGCAGGTCCAGGCGCAGCAGCCCCTCCAGCAGCAGCCCCCGCAGCAGCCGGCCCCCGAGCAGCAGGCTCCGCAGCGGCAGGTGCCGAGACGCCGGGCCAAGCCGCAGCCGGCCCCGGAGCCGGTGCCGGCCTCCGGCCCCGGCCCGGACGGGATCGACTGGGAGGCCGAGGCCGCCGCACTGGAGGCCGGTGCCGACCCGGTCGGCGCCGCGCGCGAGGTCGGGACGGACGAGTGGGACGGCCACGCGGACGGCGGCCGCCACGAGGAGGACGGGTACCCCGACGAGCACGCCGAGGCCGGGGAGGCCGGCTTCCTCGGCGAGCAGGACGACTCCCGCGAGGCCCAGAAGAAGCGCAAGGAGAAGGGCAAGAAGTCGGGCCGCCGCAACGGCGGCGCCTGCCTGCTGGTCGCCGCGGTGCTGCTCGGCGCCGTCGGCGGGGCCGGCTGGTGGGGCTACGGCTTCTACCAGGACCACTTCGGCCCGGCACCGGACTTCACCGGCGAGGGCACCGGCTCCGTCCAGGTCGAGGTCAAGAAGGGCGCGGTCGGCGGGCAGATCGGCCTGGCGCTGAAGAACGCCGGCGTGGTCAAGAGCGTCGACGCGTTCAACACGGCCTGCAAGGCCGAGCCCAAGTGCGGCACCATCCAGTACGGCTTCTACGAGATGAAGAAGGAGATGCCGGCCGCGGCCGCGCTCAAGGAGCTGCTCGCCCAGGCGGGCGGCGCGGCGATCGTCGTACCGGAGGGCAAGAACTCCACCGAGATCTACACCCTCATCGACACCAAGCTGAAGCTGCCGCCGGGCACCACGGCGGGCGTCGCCAAGGCGCAGGTCAACGACCTCGGCCTGCCGCCGTACGCGAACGGCAACATCGAGGGCTTCCTCTGGCCGACCCGCTACAACATCGCCGAGGGCATGAAGCCCGAGGACCTGCTCAAGCAGATGGTGAAGAACGCCACCGAGAAGTACGCCGGCCTGGACGCCCAGGCCGCTTCGGTGGGGCTGAAGACCGGCTACGAGGTGCTCATCGAGGCGAGCATCCTCCAGCGCGAGGGCAACAACCCGGAAGACTTCGCCAAGATGGCCAAGACCATCCAGAACCGGCTGGCCGCCGGCGGCGAGATCAACCACCGGCTCGGCATGGACACCACGCTCCAGTACTCGCTGGGCCGCAAGGACCTCGACAAGAAGGACATGGACGACGCGAACAACAAGTACAACACCTACGTGAACCAGGGCCTGCCGCCCGGTCCGATCTCCAACCCCGGCGACGAGGCGCTCAACGCCACGCTGCACCCGGCGGACGGAAAGTGGCTGTACTTCATCGCGATGTCCCCGACCCAGACCCGGTTCGCCGAGACGAGCAAGGAGCACTACGCCAACGTCAAGGAGTACTGCCAGTCGGCCGGGCAGGGCTTCGACGAGGCGCGCGGCCACTGCACCACCAAGAAGTAGCCGCACCACCAGGAAGTGGCCGCGGCACCAGGAAGCAGCCGCGGCCGGACGACAGTTCGCCAGTTCGCGGAGAGAAGCGTTGACCAGCAAGCACCGGGCGGCCGTTCTCGGCTCGCCGATCGCCCACTCGCTCTCGCCGGACCTGCACCGGGCCGCCTTCGCGGCGCTCGGGCTGGACGGCTGGCGCTACGACGGCTTCGAGGTCGACGAGGCCGGGCTGCCCGGGTTCGTCGCCGCGCTGGACGGGGCCGAGTGGGCCGGGCTGTCGCTCACCATGCCGCTGAAGCGGGCGGTCATCCCGCTGCTCGACGAGGTCAGCGCGACGGCCCGCTCGGTGGACGCGGTGAACACCGTGGTGTTCACCGCCGACGGCCGGCGCACCGGGGACAACACCGACGTCCCCGGGCTGGTCAACGCGCTGCGCGAGCGCGGGATCACCGAGGTGCCCGAGGCGGCCGTCCTGGGCGCCGGGGCCACCGCCTCCTCGGCACTGGCCGCGCTCGCCCAGATCTGCACCGGCGAGGTGACGGTCTACGTGCGCAGCGCCGAGCGGGCCCGGGAGATGGCCGAGCTGGGCGAACGGCTGGGCGTGGCCGTCCGCACCGCCGACTGGGAGCTCGGGGCGCAGGCGCTGGCCCGGCCGCTGACGATCTCCACCACGCCGGTCGGCGCGACCGACGTCTTCGCCGAGGCGCTGCCCGCCGAGCCGGGCGCGCTGTTCGACGTGCTGTACCACCCGTGGCCGACGGCGCTGGCCGCCGCCTGCGCCGGGCGCGGGGCGACCGTCCTGGGCGGGCTGGACCTGCTGGTGCACCAGGCGGTGCTGCAGAACGAGGCCTTCACCGGGCGGACGCCCGGGCCGCTGGCGGCGATGCGCGAGGCGGGGGAGAAGGCGCTCGCCGGGCACTGAGCCCGGCCCCGGCGGACTCGGGCGGGCCCGGCCCCACGGCCGGGTGCCCGCCCGCCCTCCGTCCGGTTTCCCGGGTGGTTCCCGGCCGGATCGTGGCCGGTTGCTGTCCGTCACGCGGACTGTGCCCCCGGGTGCCGCTGGGGCATGAAAGGATTCAGGTACAAAAGGCACGCCCGGGGCGGGCCCCGGCGGTGCCGTGGTCCGGTCCGCTGATGAAGGAGCTCCGTTGGGTACGTTGCGCTGGCTGACGGCGGGGGAGTCGCACGGCCCCGCACTCGTCGCGACGCTGGAAGGCCTGCCCGCCGGTGTACCGGTCACCACCGATGTGGTGGCCGACGCGCTGGCGCGCCGCCGGCTCGGTTACGGCCGCGGGGCGCGGATGAAGTTCGAGCAGGACGAGGTGACCTTCCTCGGCGGCGTCCGGCACGGTCTGACCATGGGCAGCCCGGTCGCGATCATGGTCGGCAACACCGAGTGGCCGAAGTGGGAGCAGGTCATGTCGGCCGACCCGGTCGACCCCGAGGTCCTGGCGGGCCTGGCCCGCAACGAGGCGCTCACCCGCCCCCGGCCCGGCCACGCCGACCTGGCCGGCATGCAGAAGTACTCGATCGACGAGGCCCGGCCGATCCTGGAGCGCGCCAGCGCCCGCGAGACGGCCGCCCGGGTCGCGCTGGGCGCCGTCGCCCGCGCCTACCTCCGCGAGGTGGCCGGGATCGAGATCGTCAGCCACGTGGTCGAGCTGGCCGCCGCCAAGGCGCCGGCCGGCGTGGTGCCGCTGCCCTCGGACGAGGCCAAGCTGGACGCCGACCCGGTGCGCTGCCTGGACGCCGACGCCTCGAAGGCGATGGTCGCCGAGATCGACCAGGCCCACAAGGACGGCGACACCCTCGGCGGCGTGGTCGAGGTGCTGGCGTACGGCGTGCCGGTGGGCCTCGGCTCGCACGTGCACTGGGACCGCCGGCTGGACGCGCGGCTGGCCGCCGCGCTGATGGGCATCCAGGCGATCAAGGGCGTCGAGGTCGGCGACGGCTTCGACCTGGCCCGGGTGCCGGGCTCCCAGGCCCACGACGAGATCGTCCCGACCGCCGAGGGCGTCAAGCGCACCTCCGGCCGCTCCGGCGGCACCGAGGGCGGCCTGTCCACCGGCGAGGTGCTGCGGGTGCGCGCCGCGATGAAGCCGATCGCCACCGTGCCGCGGGCGCTCCAGACCCTGGACGTGCGCACCGGCGAGCCGGCCAAGGCGCACCACCAGCGCTCGGACGTCTGCGCGGTCCCGGCCGCGGGCATCGTCGCCGAGGCGATGGTCGCGCTGGTGCTGGCGGACGCGGTGAACGAGAAGTTCGGCGGCGACAACGTCTCCGAGACCCGCCGCAACGTGCAGGGCTACCTCGACAACCTGATCATCCGATGACGAACCCCGTTGTCGTGCTGGTCGGCCCGCCCGGCAGTGGCAAGTCCACCGTCGGGCGGATGCTGGCCGAGCGCCTGGGCGTCGGCTTCCGGGACACCGACGCCGACGTCGAGGCGACGGCCGGCAAGCCCATCCCGGAGATCTTCATCGACGAGGGCGAGCCGCACTTCCGCGCGCTGGAGGCGGCCGCCGTGCGCGCGGCCGCCGAGGGGCACGACGGGGTCCTGGCGCTCGGCGGCGGCGCGGTGATGGCCGAGGCCACCCGTGCGCTGCTGCACGAGCTGCCGGTGGTCTTCCTGGAGGTCCCGCTCGCCGACGCGGTCAAGCGGGTCGGCCTGGACGCCCCGCGCCCGCTGCTGGCCGTCAACCCGCGGGCCCGCTGGCGCGAGCTGATGGAGGCCCGCCGCCCCCTCTACCTGGAGGTGGCCACCGCCGTGGTCGACACCGCCGGGCGCACCCCGGAACAGGTCGCGGACGCCGTACTGGAAGCACTGGAGCTGAAGACCCCCCATGACTGACACCACCGTCAGGATCCACGTCGGCGGCAGCGCCGGCCACGACCCGTACGACGTGCTGATCGGGCACCAGCTGCTCGGTGAGCTGTCTCCGCTGATCGGGACCCGCGCCAAGCGGGTGGCGCTCATCCACCCGGAGGCGCTCGCCGCCACCGCCGACGCGATCCGCGAGGACCTGCTCGGCGAGGGCTACGAGGCCATCGTGCTCCAGGTGCCCAACGCCGAGGACGCCAAGAGCGTCGAGGTCGCCGCGTACTGCTGGTCGGTGCTCGGGCAGACCGGCTTCACCCGCAGCGACGTCATCGTCGGCCTCGGCGGCGGTGCCACCACCGACCTGGCCGGCTTCGTCGCCGCGACCTGGCTGCGCGGGGTGCGCTGGATCTCCATGCCCACCACGCTGCTCGGCATGGTCGACGCGGCCGTCGGCGGCAAGACCGGCATCAACATCGCCGAGGGCAAGAACATGGTCGGAGCCTTCCACCCGCCGGTGGGCGTGCTGGCCGACCTCGACACCCTGGAGACGGTGCCCAGGCACGACTACGTCTCCGGCCTCGCCGAGGTCATCAAGTGCGGCTTCATCGCCGACCCGGCCATCCTCGACCTGATCGAGGCCGACCCCGAGGGCGCCAAGACCCCGTCCGGCCCGCACACCGTCGAGCTGATCCGCCGCGCCATCCAGGTCAAGGCCGACGTGGTCTCCGGGGACCTCAAGGAGTCCGGCCGCCGCGAGATCCTCAACTACGGCCACACCCTCGGCCACGCCATCGAGCGCAACGAGCGGTACAAGTGGCGGCACGGCGCCGCGATCTCCATCGGCATGGTCTTCGCCGCCGAACTCGGCCGCCTGGCCGGGCGGTTGGACGACGAGACGGCCGACCGGCACCGCACCGTGCTGGCCTCGGTCGGCCTGCCGCTGAGCTACCGGGCGGACGCCTGGCCGAAGCTGCTGGACGCGATGAAGATCGACAAGAAGTCGCGCGGCGACCTGATCCGCTTCATCGTGCTGGACGGCCTCGGCAAGACCTCCGTACTGGAGGGCCCCGACCCGTCGCTGCTGGTCGCCGCGTACGCGGAGGTCTCGGCGTGACCAGGGTGATGGTGCTCAACGGCCCCAACCTGGGCCGGCTGGGCAGCCGCGAGCCGGACGTCTACGGCGCCACCTCGTACGCCGGGCTGGTCGAGCGCTGCACCGCGCTGGGCAAGGAGTTCGGCTTCGAGGTCGAGGTGCACGAGACCAACTCCGAGCAGCAGATGGTGGAGTGGCTGCACGAGGCGGCCGACGGGCAGGTGCCGGTGGTGATCAACCCCGGTGCGTTCACCCACTACTCGTACGCGATGCGGGACGCCGCGGCCCAGCGCACCGCGCCGCTGATCGAGGTGCACATCTCCAACCCGTACGCCCGGGAGATCTTCCGGCACACCTCGGTGATCGCCGCGGTGGCCTCCGGCACCATCGCCGGTTTCGGGCTCGGCTCCTACGAGCTGGCGCTGCGCGCGCTGGCCGAGCGGCTCACCACCCGCTGAGGGTACGGGCGGTGGCCCGGCGGCGGACTGTGCCCGCTGCCGGGCCGCCGTGTAGTGTCCCCGCTGAGAAGTGTCGGGAGGTGCCGTGACGCAGTACACCGGAGGCGGGCAGGTCCCGCCGCGTCCCGTCGCCCCGCCGGTGGCGCCGGGGGGCGGAACGCGGGGGACGTCGTCGGGGGCGCAGCCGCTCTCCCCGCAGCCTCCGCCGTCCCCGCCGCCGGGCCGGCCGGCGCCGGCGGCGCCCGTCACTCCCGGGCCGACCGGCCCCGGGCCCGCCGCCCACCCCGTTCCCGCCCACCCGGCCCCGGCCCCCGCGGCCGTACCCGTGCCGAGCGCGCCGCCCGTGCCCGCCGGGGGCACCGGGCACTTCGTGCTGCCGTCCGGCGCACCCGTCCAACTGCCGGCCCACCCGCCGCGGCAGCACGCGGCCACCGGGCCGATAGCCGTCCTGCTGATCGGACCGGCCGGGGCCGGCAAGACCACCGTCGCCCGCCACTGGGCCGAGCGGCGGCCCACCCCGACCGCGCACATCAGCCTGGACGACGTCCGCGAGTGGGTGCAGGCGGGCTTCGCCAACCCGCAGTCCGGCTGGAACAACGCCTCCGAGGCGCAGTACCGGCTGGCCCGCCGCACCTGCGGCTTCGCCTGCCGCAACTACCTGGCCAACGGCATCTCCTGCATCATCGACGACGCCGTCTTCCCGGACCGCCCGGCGATCGGCCTCGGCGGCTGGAAGCGGCACATCGGCCCCGGCATGATCCCGGTCGTGCTGCTGCCCAGCCTGGACTCGGTGCTGCACCGCAACGCCCGGCGCAGCGGCAACCGCCGGCTCGGGGACGAGGAGGTGGCCCGCATCCACGGGCGGATGGCCGGCTGGTACAACTCCGGGCTGCCGATCATCGACAACTCCGCCCTGGACGTCGCCGGGACGGCCGCCGAGCTGGACCGCGTCATCCTGGCCCGGCTGATGGGCGTCCCGGTCCGCTGACCCGCGGCGGCACGGGGCTGTCGGTGCCGGCTGCGATGATGGACGGGTCCAGTCGCCGAGCCCGGAGGAGCCGACGCCCGTGCCCGAAGGCCACATCATCCACCGCCTCGCCACCGAGAACCGCGAGGCCTTCGGCGGCCGCCCGGTGCGGGTCTCCAGCCCGCAGGGCCGGTTCGCCGACGAGGCCAAGGTGATCGACGGGCAGCTGCTCACCGGCGCGGAGGCCACCGGCAAGCACCTCTTCCTCGGCTTCGAGGAGGGCGCCTGGGTGCACGTCCACCTCGGCCTCTACGGCGGCTTCACCTTCGGCACCGGCCCGGCGCCCGCGCCGGTCGGGCTGGTCCGGCTGCGGCTGGAGAACGAGGACGGCTACGCCGACCTGCGCGGGCCCAACACCTGCGCGCTCGTCACGGACGACCAGAAGGCCGCCGTCGCCGCCCGGCTCGGCCCCGACCCGCTGCGCGCCGACGCCGACCCGGAGGCCGCCTGGCGCCGGATATCGGGCAGCCGGACGACCGTCGCGGCGCTGCTGATGGACCAGAAGGTGCTGGCCGGGGTGGGCAACGTCTACCGGGCCGAGGTGCTGTTCCGCCACGGCATCGACCCGCACCGGGCCGGGCGCGACCTCACCCGCCGGGAGTGGGACGCGATCTGGGCCGACCTGGTCGCCCTGATGCGCGATGGCGTCACCGCGGGCCGGATCGACACCGTCCGCCCCGAGCACACCCCCGAGGCGATGGGCCGCCCGCCCCGGGTGGACGACCACGGCGGCGAGGTGTACGTCTACCGGCGGGCCGCCATGCCCTGCCTGGTCTGCGGCACCGACGTGCGGACGGAGGAGCACGCCGCCCGCAACCTCTTCTGGTGCCCCGCCTGCCAGGCGGCGTGACCGGCCCCGGCCGGGACGCGCAACGCCCCCGTGTCGTGGAGAGCCCTTCTGACCTGCGACGATGGACGGGTGCCCGCCGAGCGGCGGGCACCTGTCCGCACGGCCACGTGTGAACGTGGAAGGGAAGGAAGTCCCATGATCTTCATTACGGTCAAGTTCGCGGTCCGCCCCGAGCGCGCCGACGAGTGGCTCGACCTGGTCGACGGTTTCACCCAGGCCACCCGCAGCGAGCCCGGCAACCTCTTCTTCGAGTGGTCCCGCAGCGTCGACAACGCCAACGAGTTCGTCCTGGTCGAGGCGTTCCGCGACGGCGACGCCGGCAAGGAGCACGTGGAGTCCGCGCACTTCACCAAGGCCATGGACGAGATGTCGTACGCCGTGGCCGCCAAGCCGCAGATCGTCTCGATCGAGATCCCCGGCATGGACGGCTGGGGCGAGATGGGCGAGATCACCCCCCGGTGACACCGGAGCGCCCCTCCGGCCGGGTGCCCAGCCCGTAGGCTGGGGCCCGGGCGGCCGGAGGGAGCAGGCGGATGGAGCGGCACGAGGTGGCCAACACCGTGTCAGGCGCCACGGTGGGCGGCCATGTGGTGCAGGCCGGGAGCATCGGGTCGGTGCACCTCCACCAGCCGCCGACGGTGCCGACGCCCCGTCAGGTGCGCGCGCCGCACGGCCCGTTCGTCAACCGTGAACCGGAGTTCGCCGCACTGGCCGGCGCGCTGGACCGGGTCGAGGAGGGCGGACTCGGGGTCGTGGTGTTCACCGGCCTCGGCGGGGTCGGGAAGACCGAGCTGATCGCCAAGTTCACCGAGCGCCACCGGGAGCGCTTCCCCGGCGGGGACCTCTACGCCGACCTGAAGGCCTACCGGCACCAGGGCGGGGTGGACCTCCCCGGGCTGCTGGCCGGCTTCCTGCGCGCCCTGGGCGCCGAGCCCCCGGCCGTGGAGGCCGAGCGGTTCACGGCCTTCCGCACCGCCACCGCCGGGCGCCGGTGCCTGTTCTTCCTGGACAACGTCGAGCACGCCGCGGAGGTCCGGGCGCTGCTCCCCGCCTGCGGGCTGGTGGTGGTCGCGAGCCGGCGGCGGCTGCCCGCGCTGCGGATGGACGGCGCCGAGGTGCGCCGACTCGGGCCGCTGAGCGCGGCGGCGGGCGCCGAACTGGTGCGGGGCTGGGTGGGCTCCGGGCGGGGAACCGACGGGGAACTGGCCGAACTGGTCGAGCTGTGCGGCGGGTTGCCGCTCGCGCTGAACGCGGTCGGGAGCCAGCTGCTGGACCGGGACAGCCTGCCGGTCGGCCGGGTGGTGGCCGAACTGCACGACCGGGAGGGCAGGTTGGCGATGCTGGAGGACGAGGAGAGCGATCTCGGCGCGACGTACGACCTGGTCCACGAGCGGCTGTCGGCGCCGGGCCGGGCGCTCTACCACCTGATCGGCGTGCACCCCGGCCCCTTCGTGTCCGCCGAACTGGCGCGGGCGGTCGGCGTCGAGCGCGCCGAGCAGGCGGTCAGGGAGCTGCGTGGCGTCCACGTGCTCGACGAGGTGGTGGACGACGACGGCGAGGACCGATTCCGGGCCCACGACGTGGTGCGGCTGCACGCCTACGGCCGGACGCGGGAGCTGCCCGACCGCGCCGGGCTCCTCGCCGACGTCGTGGCGTACTTCCGGGGCCGTGCGTCGCTCGCCGACCGGACGATGGGCAGGGACCGGCTCCGGCTGCAGGACCCGAGCGGCGACGACCTGCCCGGTTTCGCCTCCGACGCCGCGGCCCTGGAGTGGCTGTACGCCGAACGCGCCGACTTCCGCGCGGTGGTGGAGGAGGCGGCCGCGCAGGGGTGGCACGGCGAGGTGTGGCGGCTCTGCGAGTCGCTCTGGCCGCTGTACCACGGCCGCAAGCTCTACGACGACTGGATCGCCACCCACCGGCTCGGCATCGAGTCGGCCCAGTGGGACAACCAGCCGGCCGCCGTGGTCAAGATGCGCAACCAGCTCGCCCGCGCCCACCAGGAGCGCGAGGAGTACCGGCTCGCCGCCGAGCAGCTGGCGCTCGCCACGGAGCTGGTCCCGCTGGTGACGAACCGCCGGGTGGTCGGGGTGCTCTACGAGACCGACGGCCTGCTCTGCCTGGCCGACGGCCGCCCGGGCGACGCGGTGGAGCGCTTCACCCTGGCCCTGGCGGAGAACCGGGGCGACGACCACGGCGAGATCGTCCAGAGCTACAACCTGGCGCAGGCGCTGATCGCCGACGGCCGTCCGGAGGAGGCGCTGACCCTGCTGGCCGAGGCCACCGCCCGGGCCGGGCGGACGCGGGACAACGACATGCTGATGAAGCTGCCGCTGGTCCGGGCCCGGGCCCACCGGGCGCTCGGGCAGCTGGACCTCGCCGTCGCCCACGCGGACGACTGCGCCCGGCGGGCCAAGGAGCGGAACCAGTACGCGAAGGAGGCGCAGGCCCACACCCTGCTCGTCACCCTCGCCGAGGAGCTGGACGACGCGGAGCTGGCGGAGCGCAGCCGCGAGCGGCTGCGGCAGCTGGCGGGCTGAGGGGCGGTCCGGGCCGAGGGGCGGTCCGTAGCGGGCGGGCGGGGTCAGGGCCCGGTGCGGAAGGACACCCGGGTGCGGTCCCCGCCGGTGCGGACGGTGAGTCCGTGCTCGGGGAGGCCGGCCGGGTCGCCGCCGTCGGCGAGCCAGCAGGCCACGGCCGAGCCGAGCAGCAGCGGGTCGACGGCGGGGTCGGGGCGGCCCCAGTCCGGTTCGGCGCGGGCCTCCAGCAGCCGGCCGCCGTGCAGCCGGAGCAGGTGGCGGGCCGGGCCGAGGGCGGCCACCGCGACGGCGAGGCCGGGCAGTTCGGCGGCGGTGTCGGCGAGCCAGCGGGTGGCGGGGCGTTCGGCGTGCGCCTCGGTGCGGGCGATCACCTCGGCCGTGTAGCGCAGGGCGTCGCCCGGGTGCTCGTCGGTGAGGGCGTGGAAGCCGCGCGGGGTGTGGTCGTCCGGGTGGAAGGGGTAGCGCCGCAGGCTCACCTCGGTCCCCTCGGTGCTGCCCTCGACGTCGTACGCGGTGGGCCACTCGGCGGCCCCGGGGCAGGGGGCGGGCCTGGGGTAGGGCGGCAGGGCCGGTTCGTCCCCGGGCTCGTCCAGGCCGTCCAGGAAGGAGTAGAGCAGCGGGCGCAGCAGCCGGGCGGATTCGCCGCGGTGGGCGAGCGAGCGGTCGGTGATCTCGCGCAGGCCGGCCGGGGCCTCGGCGAGGGCCCGTTCGAGCTGGGCGGCGAGGTCCCCGTCCGGGTCGAGGACGGGGGCGGCCTGGCCGAAGGCGTAGCTGGGGGAGCGCGGGTCGAGTTCGGCGGCGCCGGTGGCGACGAGCATGGTGCGGTGTTCCAGGGCGGCGCCGTAGACGGTGACCGAGCCGTGGTCGCCGATCACGCAGTCGGCGGCGACGAGCGCGGCCTGCCAGCCCTGGTGGGGCGGGATCAGGCGCAGGCCCATCCGGCGGGCGTCGTCGAGCAGCGCCCCGGGGGCGTGGCGGCTCCACACGTTGGGGTGCAGCACGACGGCCACCGTGTACTCGTCGGCGGGCAGTTGGCGGACGAGCCGCCGGGGCAGGTCGGGGTGGCGGCCGAATAACGAGTGCTCGCTCCAGGTGGAGCTGACGACGACGAGCCGTCGGCCGCCGACGGCGCCGAGCGCGGCGCGGTAGCCGTCCCGGGAGCGCCGGCTGGCGAGCATCCGGTCGAAGCACGGGTCGCCGACCACCCGGGCGACGTCCAGGGCCTCGGGGCAGGAGGTCCGCAGCCGGTCCAGCTGTTCGGGGTGGGAGAGCCCGAGGACGTCCACGAACACCCGCCCGCGGTGGGTGAGTTCGTTGCGGGACAGGCCGGCGGCGCTGACCGTGTCGCCGGTGGACTCGGTGACCAGGCGGTTGTAGCCGGCGCCGTGCGGCAGGACGACGAGGCGGGCGTCCAGGCGGTGCATGGAGGAGTGGACGGCGCAGGCGACGGCCAGGTCGAAGCGGTGGCGGACGGCGTCGTCCCAGTCCAGCACGGTGAAGCCGGACAGGCCGTGCAGGTACTCGTCCAGGGCGCGGTCGGCGAAGACGGAACCGGGGTTGACGGTGAAGTACCACTCGATGCCGTGCGGGCTCAGCAGGGAGAGGACGTCCAGCACCCGGGTGGCCGAGGTGAGGGTGCGGGCGACCGCCAGCACGCGGGCCTTGACCGGGTCGGTGTTCCAGCGGTCGGCGGGCCAGGCATGGGGGTGGGACGGCACATCATGATCGTACTGGCCGGGGCCGTTCACGGCGCGCCTTCCCGAGCGGGAGTCAGCGGCCCGAGCGGGAGTCGGCGGACCGGGCAGGAGTCGGCGGACCGAGCGGGAGTCGGCAGATCGGGCAGGCGTCGGCGGGAGGGGTCAGCCCACTGCCGCGCTGGGCTCGTGGTGCTCGGCGGCGGCGCACTCGTCGAGGAGGGGGCGCATGGCCTCGTCCACGAGCCGGTAGCGCACCACTCGTCCGTCCCGGTCGCCGGTGACCACGCCGGCCGTGCGGAGCAGCCGCAGGGCCTGGGAGACGGCGGGGTCGCGCATGCCGGTGGCCACCGCGAGGTCGCTGACGGCGAGCGGGCCGGCCCGGTGGAGGGCGAGCAGCAGGGCGAGCCGTCCGGGGTCGGCGAGCAGGGAGAACCGCTCGGCCCAGGACCGGACGTGTGCGGGGTCGCCGATCGCGGCGATGGCCTCGCAGACCCGGTGCCCGTCGATGGTGCGGTGGCCCGCGCGGTCGGCCGGTACGAGATGCATGCGGACATTCTTGCAGGCGGTCGCCTGTGATCCTGGACACCTGCGCAGGTGCGCAGCCTTGCACGGGTCGGGGCGCGGCCCCTACGGTGTTCCCCGCCGTGGTGCTCGGGAAGACCGGTGACGGACCCTCAGGGGTCCCAGCCCGGAGCGGCCCTCGCCACTGTGATCGGGTCGTTCCTCCGCCCGCGGAGGAACGTCGTCCGTGCCCACGGAGCCACTGGGTGCCTCGCGCACCTGGGAAGGCGGGCACGGGTATCCCGTCAGCCAGGAGACCGGCCACGGCATCTCACGAGGTTTTCCACGAGGTGCTGGAGCGTGATCCGCAGATGACCCTGCCCGAAACCGTTGCCGCCGGCGCGAAGCCGGCCCCTTCCGTGCTGCCCAGCTTCAGATGGCGGCGCGAGGACACCGTCCGTACGGCCGGGCTGATGGCGGTGATCGTGGCCATGCACGTGGTGGCCTTCGGCACGCTGATCTTCCTGGTCGCGCCCGAGCGGTACGCGGTCGGTACCCAGGTCTTCGGGGTGGGCCTCGGCATCACCGCGTACACCCTCGGGATGCGGCACGCCTTCGACGCCGACCACATCGCGGTGATCGACAACACCACCCGCAAACTGATGGCGGACGGCAAGCGGCCGGTCTCGGTGGGCTTCTGGTTCGCCCTCGGGCACTCCTCGATGGTGGTGCTGATGGCCGCCCTGGTGGCGGGCGGCGCGCAGCTGGCGAACACACTGATGGACGACGAGTCGGCCACCCACAAGTGGCTGGGCGTGATCGGGACGACCACCTCCGGCGTGTTCCTCTACCTGATCGGTGCGCTCAACCTGGCGGCGCTGCTCGGCATCCTCAGGGTGTTCCGCTCGATGCGGGCCGGGAAGTTCGACGAGAAGGAGCTGGAGGCGCACCTCGACTCGCGCGGCTTCATGGCCCGGGTGCTGAACCGGGCGACCCGTTCGATCACCCGGCCGGGGCAGATGTTCCCGGTGGGCATGGTGCTGGGCCTGGGCTTCGACACGGCGACCGAGGTCACCCTGATGGTGATGGCCGGCTCGGGCGCGGCCTCCGGGCTGCCCTGGTACGCGATCGTCTGCCTGCCGCTGCTGTTCGCGGCGGGGATGAGCCTGTTCGACACCCTGGACGGGACGTTCATGAACTTCGCGTACCAGTGGGCCTTCGCCAACCCGGTCCGGAAGGTGTACTACAACCTGACCATCACGGGTCTGTCGATCGCGGTGGCCTTCATCATCGGCACCATCGAGCTGGTCGGGGTGCTGCACGAGAAGCTCGACCTGACCGACCCGGTCACCGGGTTCGTCGCGGACATCTCGCTGGACAACGTGGGCTACGCCATCGCCGGGCTGTTCGTGGTCGTCTGGGCGATCGCGATCGGGTACTGGAAGCTCGCCCGGGTCGAGCAGCGCTGGACGCCCGAGGGCTCCTGAGCCGAGCGGCCAGGCCGCGAACGGCGCCTCCCCGAGTCCGGGGAGGCGCCGTTCGCGCGTCCGGGGTCAGCGCTCCTCGCGGAAGTCGACGTGCCGGCCCGCGGCCGGGTCGTACTTGCGCAGGACCATCCGGTCCGGGTCGTTGCGGCGGTTCTTGCGGGTCACGTAGGTGAAGCCGGTGCCGGCGGTGGAGCGGAGCCTGATCACCGGGCGCAGTTCGCTGCGGGCCATGGGACGTCCTCCTGGGGTCTGGGGGTCGGGGTCTCGGGGTCCGGTCCGAGGGGTTGGCTCGAACCGTACATCGAAATGGAAGTCATTTTCATCTGGTGTAACGTGAGCCCGGTCCTGCCCATTCCCGGACGCCAGGGAGCACCCATGTCCGCCCGCTGCCAACTCACCGGCCGCCGGCCCGGCTTCGGCAACGCGATCTCGCACTCGCACCGCCGCACCGGCCGCCGCTTCGACCCCAACATCCAGCGCAAGCGCTACTGGCTGCCCGGCGAGGGCCGGTACGTCCGGCTGACGCTGAGCGCCAAGGGCATCCGCACCGTCGACGCGATCGGCGTCGAGGCCGCCGTCGCCCGCATCCGCGCCCGGGGGGAGAAGGTCTGATGGCCAAGCAGAGCAAGATCGCCAAGAACGAGCGGCGGCGCGCCGTCGTCGCCCGCCACGCCGAGCGCCGGGCCGAGCTCAAGCGGACCATCGCCCACCCCGGCACCGGCCCCGCCGAGCGCGCCGCCGCCCAGGCCGAGCTCGCCCGCCAGCCGCGCGACGCCAGCGCCACCCGGGTCCGCAACCGGGACGCCGTGGACGGCCGGCCCCGCGGCTACCTGCGGGCCTTCGGCCTCTCCCGGGTCAACCTGCGCGCGCACGCCCACGCCGGGCACCTGCCCGGCGTCCGCAAGGCGAGCTGGTGAGCGCCGTGGACGGGACCAGGCTGCCGGTGGTGGTCGTCGCCGGCCTGCACGCGGAGCAGCGCCGGGCCGCCGTCGAGGAACTGGCGGCGGCCGCGGTGGACGCCGTGGTCCTGCACCACGACCTGCGGGACGCCGCGCTCGGCACCGTCCGCCGCGAGCTGCGCGACGCCGCCGGGGCCTTCGACGTGGCCGACGTCCCGCTGGCGAACGACTGCCCGTGCTGCGCCCTGCGCGAGGACCTGCTGCCCCGGCTGCTGGAGATCGCCGACGGCGGCCGGTACGGACTGGCGATCGTCGAACTGTGGGGCGGCAGCGACCCGCACCCCGCGGTCGAGGTGATCGCCGGGGGAGAGGTGGACGGGCGGCGGCTCGACGACGTCGTCGAACTGGCGGGCGTGGTCACCGCCGTCGACCCGGACCGGCTGGTCGGCGAGCTCTCCGTCCCCGACGACCTGGTGGAGCACGGCGAGCAGACCGCCTCGCGCGACGATCGGACCCGCGCCGAGGCGCTCGCCCACCAGATCGAGTACGCCGGCACGCTCGCCGTGCCGCGCGCCGCGGCGCACGCGCCGGGGCTCGCCCTCCTGCGCCAGCTGCACGCCACCGCCCGGACCGTCCGGCTCGGCACCGGCGCGCTCACCCGGGCCGCGCTCGGCGGCTTCGACGTGGCCGCCGCCCGCGACCGGGTCAACCCGGCGCTCGCGCTGCTGCCGCAGGAGCGGGACGAGGCGGGCGTCGCCACCCTGCTGTGGGAGCGCCGCCGACCGCTCCACCCCGAGCGGCTGCACCGGGCGCTGGAACTGCTCGTCCCGGCGGCGCAGCGCAGCCGCGGCCGGTTCTGGCTGGCCAACCGGCCCGATCTGATACTCGCCTGGGACGCCGCCGGGGCGAACCTCGCGGTCGAGGAGTGCGGGCCCTGGCTCACCTCCCTGCCCGACGCGGCCTGGGAGCTCTACCCGCCCGCGCGCCGGGCCGCCGCCGCCCTCGACTGGCACCCCCGGCACGGCGACCGGGTGCAGCAGCTCAGCTTCACCGCCGAGGGGCTGGACGTCGACGGCATCACCGACCTGCTCGACTCCTGCCTGCTCACCGACGCCGAACTCGCCGCCGGCGAACCCGGCTGGAAGGCCCTGCCGGACGCCTTCCAGGACCTGCTCGACCCCGTCCACTGAAGGAGCGCCCTCCCGTGCGCAAACGATCCGCCCCGCCGAAGCCCCGGCCCAACCCGCTGCTCGCGGCGGGCATCGAGTACATCGACTACAAGGACACCGACCTGCTGCGCCGCTTCGTCTCCGACCGCGGCAAGATCCGCGGCCGCCGGGTCACCCGGCTCACCGCCGAGCAGCAGCGGGCGGTGGCCCGGGCGATCAAGAACGCCCGGGAGACGGCCCTCCTGCCGTACGCCTCGGGCGCCACCCGCTAGCGCCGCCCGACGACGCGTTCGACCACACCACCCGAGAAGGAGCCCGCGATGGCCGTACCCAAGCGCAAGACCTCCCGCAGCAACACCCGGCACCGCCGGGCCCAGTGGCGGGCGACGCCCCCGAAGCTGGTCGCGATCACCCTGAACGGCCGGGAGATGCTCGTCCCGCAGAACCTCGTCCCGGCGTACCGGCGGGGTCTGCTCGACCCGGACGGGCAGTAGGCGCGACGGGAGGAAGCCGCCGCCGAGGGGAGGTGGGCCCCTCGGCGGCGGCGCGCGTCCGAGCGGCGGGTGGGGGAGCGGGGCCCCGGCGCGGGCCGGAGGGCGACGGCGCGGTCGCGCGGGGGGCGCGCAAGGGGCACCGGGGGTTCTGGCGGGGGTGCTCGGCGGGCGCTTCGGGCCGGGGGTTCGTAGGCTCGACGCATGGCGGATGCGTACGCGGGGCGGCGGGAGCGGGTGAGGGAGCACTGCAGCGCGGCCGGGGCCGATGCGGCGCTGATCACCCGTGCGGCGAACGTGCGGTACCTGACGGGCTGCGCGCCCTGCGGGGCGAGCCTGTTGCTGACCAGGGAGCGGGCGCTGCTGGCGCTGCCGGACGACCTGCCGCCGGACGACACCGGGGAGCACCTGATCGCCCCGGACGTCACCCGGCTGCCGGTGGCGGCCGGCTCGGACACCGCGCTGGCCGCCGCGGCCGCGGCCACCCGCTCCGGGGTGTCGGGCCTGGCGGTGGAGGAGCACGACCTGACCGTCAGCCGGCACCGGGCGGTGGGCGACCTGATAGCGGGGACCCGGCTGGTGGACCTCGGCCGGACGGTCGAGCGACTGCGGGTGGTCAAGGACGAGCACGAGATCGCGGACCTGCGGATCGCCGCCGAGATCGCCGACCAGGCGCTGGGCGAGCTGCTGGAGTCGATCCTGGTCGGCCGCACCGAGCGGCACCTGGCGATGGAGCTGGAGCGCCGGATGATCGACCACGGCGCCGACCGGGCGGCCTTCCCGGTCTCGGTCGGCACCGGCAGCCACTCCGGCCAGGCCGCCCACCAGCCGACCGACCGCCGGGTGGAGGAGGGCGACTTCCTGACCGTGGTGATGGGCGCCCAGTACCGCGGCTACGGCGTCTCCACCGCCCGCACCTTCGTGATCGGCGCCGCCCCCGCGCCCTGGCAGGTGGAGCTGCACCGGCTGGTCTTCCGGGCCCAGCGGGCCGGGCGGGAGGCGCTCGGACCAGGCGTGGAGCAGTGCGTACCCGACCGGGCCGCCCGGCAGGTCCTGGAGGCGGCCGGCCACACCGAGCCCTCCCCGCACCCGGTGGGCCACGGCATCGGGCTGGAGATCCGGGAGGCGCCGCGCCTCGGTCCGGCGGACATGGGTAAACTGGACAGCCGCGTGCCGGTCACCGTCGGTCCGGGGGTTCACCTCCCGGGCAGGGGCGGCGTCCGGATCGAGGACACGCTCGTCGTGCGCCCCCTTGAGGAGGGCGGGCCCGAGCTGCTCACCATCACCACCAAGGAGCTCCTCGCCCTGTGACCGCGGCCCCCGGGGCCGTGGGCGGCAGGACGCAATCCCTTGGTTCCTTGACAGCTATACAGGAGTAAGTGCGCCCGTGGCTTCCACGAACGATCTCAAGAACGGCATGGTCCTCAAGCTGGAGGGCGGCAAGCTCTGGTCCGTCGTCGAGTTCCAGCACGTCAAGCCCGGCAAGGGCCCGGCCTTCGTGCGTACCAAGCTCAAGGAGGTCCTGACCGGCAAGGTCGTCGACAAGACCTTCAACGCGGGCACCAAGGTCGAGACCGCCAACGTCGACAAGCGCGGCATGCAGTTCTCGTACAAGGACGGCGAGAACTTCGTGTTCATGGACATGGACACCTACGACCAGCTGACCATCGAGCCGTCGGTCGTCGGCGACGCCGCCAAGTACCTGCTGGAGGGCTTCGAGGCCCTCGTCGCGCAGAACGAGGGCTCGGTCCTCTACATCGAGCTCCCGGCCGCGGTCGAGCTGACCATCGCCGAGACCGAGCCGGGCGTCCAGGGCGACCGCTCGACCGGTGGCACCAAGCCGGCCACCCTGGAGACGGGCGCCGAGATCCAGGTGCCGCTCTTCGTCACCACCGGTGAGAAGGTCAAGGTCGACACCCGCGACGGCAGCTACCTCGGCCGGGTGAAGTAAGTCCGTGTCGGCCGCACGCAGCAAGGCCCGCACGCGGGCCTTCCAGATCCTCTTCGAGGCCGACCACCGTGGGGTAGACCCGCAGCAGGTCCTCGCCGACTGGGTGGCCCGCGCCCGCGAGCCCAAGCCCGACGAGGGCACCCCGCAGGTCGGTGAGTACACCATGGAGCTCATCGAGGGGTACGTCCAGCACGCTCGTCGCATCGACGACCTGATCGAGCAGTACGCCGTGGGCTGGACGCTCGACCGGATGCCGATCGTGGACCGCAACGTCCTGCGGCTCGGTGCGTACGAGCTGATCTGGGAGGACGGCGTCCCGGACGCCGTCGTCCTGGACGAGGCCGTCGAGATCGCCAAGGAGTTCTCCACGGACGACTCCCCGGCCTTCGTCAACGGCCTGCTCGCCCGCTTCCTCGAGCTGAAGCCGAGCATCCGCCGCTGAGTGGTCGAATCCCGTGAACGGCCGTCGGACCCGAACAGGTGTCCGGCGGCCGTTCCGCGTTTCATCCGGGCGGCGTAGGGTGAGGGCCTACTTGTCAGTAACTTGACGTCCGGAAGCACGCGTGAAGGGCAGGTCCCCCCACATGACCACGGCGATCCGCAGCGAGTTCGACCAGGGCATCGCCCTGACCAGGCACCCCGAGGAGGCCGGCCGGTACGAGGCCGAGCTCGGCGCCGGCTGGCAGATCGGCGGCGGGGTGAACGGCGGACTGCTGCTCGCGGTGGCCGGACACGCGCTGTCGCTGGAGCACGGCACCCACCCGGACCCGGTGTCGATCAGCGGTTACTACCTGTCCGCCTCCACGCCCGGCCCGGCCACCGTCCGCACCGAGGTGCTGCGCACCGGCCGCGGCCTGTCCACCGGCACCGCCTCGCTCAGCCAGGACGGCGTCGAGCGGCTGCGCGTGGTGGCCAGCCACGGCGACCTCGCCACCGCCGACGGCGAGGTGCGCACCAGCGCGCTGCCGCCGCAGCTGCCGCCGCCGGACCAGTGCATCGGCGTCGAGCACGCGCCCAAGGAGCTGATCGCCCAGGCCGCCCTGCTGGAGCGGTTCGACCTGCGGCTGGACCCGGCCACCATCGGCTGGGCGCTCGGGCAGCCCTCCGGCAACGGGCGGATCCAGGGCTGGTTCCGGCTCGCCGACGGCCGCGAGCCCGACCCGCTGCTGCTCCTGCTGGTCGCCGACGCGCTGCCGCCGGTCACCTTCGACCTCGGCCTGCCGGGCTGGGCCCCCACCGTCGAGCTGACCGTCCACCTGCGCGCCAGGCCGGTGCCCGGCTGGCTGCGGGTCACCCACGCGACCCGCAACCTGGCCGGCGGCTACTTCGAGGAGGACGCGGAGGTCTGGGACGAGTCCGGCCGCCTGGTCGCGCAGTCCCGCCAGCTGGCCCGCGCGCCCCGCTCCGCCTGACGCCCGCGCGACCCGCATTACCGGTGGTTACATTCCTGTGACACGCCGTACGTGTGCGACGCGCGCGGATGGGGAGGAAGACGGTCAGCGGCACGCCTGCCGCCGACCGTCCTCCCCTGAAGCCAGGAGCCACCGATGAGTCATTTGGGGCGCGCCCGCCGTAACTCCGACTGCACCGCCGGCGGCTCGCGGCCCGTGGTGCGGTCGCACCGGCCGCGGCGGGTCGAGGGCGCCGAGCAGGCGTTCGTCATCGGAGTGCTCACCAACGCCGCGGACTTCGCCCGGGCCCGCGCCTGGGGGATCTCCGACGCCCCCGACCACGAGCGCTACCTGGCCGACACCGCCGACCTGCTGGCCGAGGCGCTGGAGCGGTTCGACACCGTCCGGGCCCGGACGTTCCACCCGCAGGACTTCGAGGAGTTCTGCCTGCTGAACGGGCTGGACCCGGCCGAGCCCGCGGCCCGCGACCGCTACCTGGTCAACCCGGCCCTGCAGACCCAGCTGCTGGCCTATCAGGGCGAGGAGCTGGCCGGGGACTTCGTGCCGCGCCTGGTGCGCGCCCGGGAGAACGGGCTGACGCTCTGCCACGCCGACCTGCTGCTCGACGGGGGCCTGTACGGGGGCGCGGGCGCGTCCGACGAGGAGCACGCCGCCTGGGTGCGCGCCGCCTACGAGCGCGGGGGCGAGGTGTTCCGGCGGATGCTGGTCGGCGCGGGCGCCGGGGTGTACGAGCTGCGCCTGCGGGTGGACGCGCCCGGCGGCGGGCTGACCGCCGCGGCCCGGGTGCTCCAGTGGGAGGACGGCGTGGTCCGGATCAACGACGAGGACCTGGAGCTGGTCTGCGCGGTGCTCTGCACCGGGCTGGCCCTGGAGCTGCCGGGCGTCGCGGTGCTGCACGGCTCGCAGGGCTCGGCGGCCTCCTGCGGGGAGTACCTGCCGGCCTCCTGGGCCTGGTCGAGCGGCGGGCAGGAGTGGGCCCCGGCCGACCGGCCGGTCCGGCTGGACGGCGTGGCGGCGCAGCCCGGCTACAGCCTGGGGACGGTCTGCTGACGCCTCCGCCGCCCCGGGGTGGTGTGGCTACACCGCGGCGCGGCCCCCGGTCTGGGGAGCCGCGCCGTGACGTTTCTGCTTGCCAGCACTAGTGGCGGGAGTGCTGGGTTGTGCCTGGATCCGCTGGCGGGAGCCGGTGCGGTGAGCCTCAGCTCGCATCCTCCTCGCGCACCGCACGGCGCGCGTCGGGGTTCAGCACGCCCCAGGAGATCAGCTGCTCGGTGAGGATCGACGGGGACTGGTCGTAGATCACGGCCAGGGTGCGCAGGTCGTCCTGGCGGATCGACAGCACCTTGCCGTTGTAGTCGCCGCGCTGGCTCTGGATGGTCGCCGCGTAGCGCTGCAGCGGGCCGGCCTTCTCGGAGGGGACCTGGGTCAGTCTCTCCAGGTCGAGGACCAGGCGCGGCGGCGGCTCGGCCGCGCCGCCGGGCGTACCGCCGGGCAGCAGCTCCTGGACCGGGACGCCGTAGAACTCCGCCAGTTCGGCCAGTCGCTGCACGGTGACCGCACGGTCACCACGCTCGTACGAACCGACGACGACTGCCTTCCAGCGCCCCTGGGACTTCTCCTCGACACCGTGCAGGGAGAGACCCTGCTGAGTGCGGATCGCTCGGAGCTTGCCTCCGAGTTGCTTCGCGTAGTCGCTGGACATTGATCTCCCCGGACGAGATTGCTTCGCGTTCAGTGGTGGGTCACGGGCGATTGCCGACGCCGTTACCGGTGGGTCCGACGTCCGTCTCGTAACTCACTGTGAGGTTACGTAGAGTAAGGTAGTTGCGTCAAGCCGAATGGGGCAGTCGTGCGAATGGCCCGCATCGGCGGCGCGTCCGGAGTGTTAACCCGGGGAAGCGGAATGGTGGACGTCTGTTTGCCGTCCGGCGCGCTGGTAGGATGACCGAAGCCCGCGCCCGGTCGGCGGGGGCCATCCCAGACATCCTTTAAGGCCCGTCCAGTGAGGCGGGGAAGGAGGTCCGCTTCGGCATGACCACACACCACGAACCCACGCCGCGGCCGCCGCACCAGGTGCTCGACGGCACGGACATCGCCCGGGTCGTCACCCGGATAGCGCACGAGATCGTCGAGCGCGCCAAGGGCGCGGAGGACGTCGTGCTGCTCGGCATCCACACCAGGGGCGTCCACCTCGCCCGCCGCCTGCACGACCGGCTGGCCCAGATCACCGGGCGCGAGATCCCGCTGGGCTCCCTGGACATCACCATGTACCGGGACGACCTGCGGCTGAAGCCCGCCCGGGCCCTGGAGCACACCGAGATCCCGCCCGGCGGCATCGACGGCAAGCTCGTCATCCTGGTCGACGACGTGCTCTTCTCCGGCCGCACCATCCGCGCCGCGCTCGACGCGCTGAGCGACATCGGCCGCCCGCGCGCCGTCCAGCTCGCCGTCCTGGTCGACCGCGGCCACCGCGAGCTGCCGATCCGCGCCGACTACGTGGGCAAGAACCTCCCCACCTCGCTGCGCGAGGCCGTGCAGGTGCGCCTCGCCGACCGCGACGGCGTGGACGCCGTCCTGGTCGGCGACCGCGACTTCGCCCAGCGCTCCTCGCAGGCCCTGGCCCCCCAGTCTTCCGAACCGCACCTCCCGGAGTAGCCCGCGTGAAGCGCCACCTCGTCTCCGCCGCCGACCTCAGCCGCGACGACGCGCTGCTGATCCTGGACACCGCCGAGGAGCTCGCCCAGCTCTCCGGCCGGGCCGTCAAGAAGCTGCCCACGCTGCGCGGCCGCACCGTCGTCAACCTCTTCTTCGAGGACTCCACCCGGACGAAGACCTCCTTCGAGGTCGCCGAGAAGCGGCTCTCGGCCGACGTCATCAACTTCTCCGCCAAGGGCTCCTCGGTCTCCAAGGGCGAGAGCCTCAAGGACACCGCGCTGACCCTCCAGGCGATGGGCGCCGACGCGGTGGTCATCCGCCACCACGCCTCCGGCGCCCCGGCCCGGCTGGCCCAGTCCGACTGGCTGCACGGCAGTGTGATCAACGCCGGTGACGGCACCCACGAGCACCCCACCCAGGCGCTGCTCGACGCCTTCACCATGCGCCGCCACCTCAACCCGGGCGCCGGCCAGGACCTCGCGGGCCGCCGGGTGACCATCGTCGGCGACGTCCTGCACAGCCGGGTCGCCCGCTCCAACGTCCACCTGCTGAACACCCTCGGCGCGCAGGTGACCTTCGTCGCCCCGCCGACCCTGCTGCCGATCGGGATCGAGAACTGGCCCTGCGAGGTCAGCTACGACCTGGACAGCGTGCTGCCCAAGACGGACTCGCTGATGATGCTGCGGGTGCAGCGCGAGCGGATGAACGCCGCGTTCTTCCCGACCGAGCGCGAGTACAGCCGCCGCTACGGCATGAACGGCCGCCGGATGGCCCAGCTGCCGGACCACGCGATCGTGATGCACCCCGGTCCGATGGTCCGCGGCATGGAGATCACCGCCGAGGTCGCCGACTCGCCGCGCTGCACCGCGATCGAGCAGGTCGCCAACGGCGTCTCCGTCCGGATGGCCGTCCTCTACCTGCTGCTCGGCGGCGCCGTCTTCGCCGACGCGCCCACCGACACCCCCCGTACCGACTCCGTGGAGACCGCCCAGTGACCAGCTACCTGATCCGCAACGCCAAGATCCTGGGCGGCGCCCCGCAGGACCTCCACCTCGCCGACGGCGTCGTCCAGGCGATCGGCACCGGCCTGACGGTCGAGGCGGACATCGAGATCGACGCCACCGGGCTGATCGCCCTGCCCGGCCTGGTCGACCTGCACACCCACCTGCGCGAGCCCGGCCGCGAGGACGCCGAGACCGTGCTCACCGGCACCCGGGCCGCCGCGATGGGCGGCTTCACCGCCGTGCACGCGATGGCCAACACCACCCCGGTGGCCGACACCGCCGGCGTGGTCGAGCAGGTCTGGCGGCTCGGCCAGGAGGCCGGCTACTGCGACGTGCAGCCGGTCGGCGCCGTCACCGTCGGCCTGGAGGGCAAGCAGCTCGCCGAGCTCGGCGCGATGCACGAGTCCGCCGCCGACGTCCGGGTCTTCTCCGACGACGGCAAGTGCGTGGACGACGCGGTGCTGATGCGCCGCGCCCTGGAGTACGTCAAGGCCTTCGACGGCGTCGTCGCCCAGCACGCCCAGGAGCCGCGGCTCACCGAGGGCGCCCAGATGAACGAGGGCCAGGTCTCCGGCGAGCTCGGGCTCGGCGGCTGGCCGGCCGTCGCCGAGGAGTCGATCATCGCCCGCGACGTGCTGCTCGCCGCGCACGTCGGCTCCCGGCTGCACGTCTGCCACCTCTCCACGGCCGGCTCGGTCGAGATCGTCCGCTGGGCCAAGTCCAAGGGCTGGGACGTCACCGCCGAGGTGACCCCGCACCACCTGCTGCTCACCGACGAGCTGGTCCGCACCTACGACCCGGTCTACAAGGTGAACCCGCCGCTGCGCACCGCCGAGGACGTCCGGGCACTGCGCGAGGCGCTGGCCGACGGCACCATCGACGCCGTCGCCACCGACCACGCGCCGCACCCGGCCGAGGACAAGGACTGCGAGTGGGCCGTGGCCGCGATGGGCATGGTCGGCCTGGAGACCGCCCTGTCGGTCGTGCAGCAGACCATGGTCGACACCGGCCTGCTGAACTGGGAGGGCGTCGCGGACCGGATGTCGCACCGCCCGGCCCGGATCGGCCGTCTCACCGGTCACGGCCGGCCGATCTCGGTGGGTGAGCCCGCCAACCTGGTGCTGTTCGATCCCGCGTACCGTGGTGCCGTGAACCCGGACAGCTTCGCCACCCGCAGCCGCAACACCCCCTACAAGGGCCTGGACCTGCCCGGACGGGTGCACGCCACCTTCCTGCGCGGGCGCGCCACCGTGCTGGCCGGCGAGCTCGCCGAGCGGGGCGAGGCGTGATGGACCGCGCCGCGCTCGCCCAGGAGCAGGCGAAGGTCACCGACTGGCCCGGGTACATCGGCTGGTCCATCGGCCTGCTGATCGTGATCGGCCTCGTCTACTGGCTGATGCGCCAGGGCTGGAACTGGCGGCGCACCCTGCAGTCCGGGATCCCGCCGCTGCCGGCCGTGCCGTCCCGCGCCGGGCGCACCATCCTGGAGACCAGCGGCCGGTACCACGGCACGACCACCGCCGGGAACTGGCTGGACCGGGTCGTCGCCCACGGCCTGGGCACCCGCAGCCGCGCCGACCTCACCCTCGGCGAGGACGGCCTGCTGGTGCAGCGCCCGGGCGACGTCGACTTCTGGATCCCGGCCGAGCACCTGACCGGTGCCCGTACGGACTCCGGGATCGCCGGCAAGGTCGTCCCCTCCGGGCTGCTCGTCGTCACCTGGACGCACGAGGGCGCCGAGCTGGACTCCGGTTTCCGGGCCGACCACCCCGATGAGCACGCCGCCTGGGTCGAGGCGGTCGCCCAACTCGCAACACGTACGAAGACGAAGACGGAAGAGGCCGCGCAATGACCGCACCTGCCCCCACCACGCAGCGCCAACGGCGGGAACGAGTGCCTGCCGTGCTCGTCCTGGAGGACGGCCGGACGTTCCGCGGACAGGCCTACGGCGCCATCGGCGAGACCTTCGGCGAGGCGGTCTTCAACACCGGCATGTCCGGCTACCAGGAGACCCTCACCGACCCGTCGTACCACCGCCAGGTGGTCGTGATGACCGCCCCGCAGATCGGCAACACCGGCTGGAACGACGAGGACGACGAGTCCAAGCAGATCTGGGTCGCCGGCTACGTGGTGCGCGACCCCGCCCGGGTCGCCTCCAACTGGCGCTCCCGCCGCTCGCTCGACGAGGAACTGGTCAACCAGGGTGTCGTCGGCATCAGCGGCATCGACACCCGCGCGCTGACCCGCCACCTGCGCGAGCGCGGCGCGATGCGCTGCGGCATCTTCTCCGGCGAGGCGCTGGCCGACCAGGCCGCCCTGCTGGCCCGGGTGCAGCAGTCGCCCGAGATGAAGGGCGCCGACCTGTGCGCCGAGGTCGCCACCACCGAGGCGTACGTGGTACCCGCGATCGGTGAGAAGAAGTTCACCGTCGCCGCGCTGGACCTCGGCATCAAGGCGATGACCCCGCAGCGGATGGCCGAGCGCGGCATCGAGGTGCACGTGCTGCCGGCGAACTCCACCCTGGAGGACCTCTACGCCGTCAACCCGGACGGCGTGTTCTTCTCCAACGGCCCGGGCGACCCGGCCACCGCCGACCACCAGGTCGCCGTGGCGCAGGGCGTGCTGGAGCGCAAGACCCCGTTCTTCGGGATCTGCTTCGGCAACCAGATCCTCGGCCGCGCCCTGGGCTTCGGCACCTACAAGCTCAAGTACGGCCACCGCGGCATCAACCAGCCGGTGCAGGACCGCACCACCGGCACGGTCGAGGTGACCGCCCACAACCACGGCTTCGCCGTGAACGCCCCGCTGGACAAGGTGAGCGACACCCCCTACGGGCGGGTCGAGGTCTCCCACGTCTGCCTCAACGACGACGTGGTCGAGGGCCTCCAGGCACTCGACGTCCCCGCCTTCAGCGTGCAGTACCACCCCGAAGCGGCCGCCGGTCCGCACGACGCCGCCTACCTGTTCGACCGCTTCGTGAAGCTCATGGAGGGCCAGCGTGCCTAAGCGCTCTGACATCAAGTCCGTCCTGGTGATCGGCTCCGGTCCGATCGTGATCGGCCAGGCCGCCGAGTTCGACTACTCGGGTACGCAGGCCTGCCGGGTCCTCAAGGCCGAGGGCCTGCGGGTCGTGCTGGTCAACTCCAACCCGGCCACGATCATGACCGACCCGGAGATCGCCGACGCCACCTACGTCGAGCCGATCACCCCGGAGTTCGTCGAGAAGATCATCGCCAAGGAGCGCCCCGACGCGCTGCTGCCGACCCTGGGCGGCCAGACCGCGCTCAACACCGCGATCTCGCTGCACGCGGCGGGCACGCTGGAGAAGTACGGCGTCGAGCTGATCGGCGCCGACGTCGAGGCGATCAACAAGGGCGAGGACCGCGAGCTCTTCAAGGGCGTCGTCGAGGCCGTCAACGCCAAGATCGGCCACGGCGAGTCCGCCCGCTCGGTCATCTGCCACACCATGGACGAGGTGCTGGCCGGCGTCGACACGCTCGGCGGCTACCCGGTCGTCGTCCGCCCCTCCTTCACCATGGGCGGCGCCGGCTCCGGCTTCGCCCACAACGAGGAGGACCTGCGCCGCATCGCCGGCCAGGGCCTGACCCTCTCGCCGACCACCGAGGTGCTCCTGGAGGAGTCCATCCTCGGCTGGAAGGAGTACGAGCTGGAGCTGATGCGCGACAAGAACGACAACGTCGTGGTCGTCTGCTCCATCGAGAACTTCGACCCGATGGGCGTCCACACCGGTGACTCGATCACCGTCGCCCCGGCGATGACGCTCACCGACCGCGAGTACCAGATCCTGCGCGACATCGGCATCGCCGTCATCCGCGAGGTCGGCGTGGACACCGGCGGCTGCAACATCCAGTTCGCCGTCAACCCCGAGGACGGCCGGGTCATCGTCATCGAGATGAACCCGCGCGTCTCCCGCTCCTCGGCGCTCGCCTCCAAGGCCACCGGCTTCCCGATCGCCAAGATCGCCGCCAAGCTGGCCGTCGGCTACACCCTGGACGAGATCCCCAACGACATCACCGAGCAGACCCCGGCCTCCTTCGAGCCGACCCTCGACTACGTCGTCGTCAAGGTGCCGCGGTTCGCGTTCGAGAAGTTCCCGAGCGCCGACGCCACGCTGACCACCACCATGAAGTCGGTCGGCGAGGCGATGGCCATGGGCCGCAACTTCCCCGAGGCCCTGCAGAAGGCGCTGCGCTCGCTGGAGAAGAAGGGCTCCCAGTTCAACTGGACCGGCCCGCTCGGGGAGAAGACCGAGCTGCTGGTCAAGGCCACCGTGCCGACCGACGGCCGGATCAACACCGTGATGGACGCCATCCGGGCCGGCGCCACCCCGGAGGAGGTCTTCGAGTACACGAAGATCGACCCGTGGTTCGTCGACCAGCTCTTCCTGCTGGACGAGATCGCCGGCGAGCTGGCCGAGGCCGAGGAGCTCACCCCCGAGCTGCTGCGCCACGCCAAGCGGCACGGCTTCTCCGACCAGCAGATCGGCGAGATCCGCGGCCTGAAGCCGGACGTCGTCCGCGAGGTGCGCCACGCCCTCGGCATCCGCCCGGTGTTCAAGACCGTCGACACCTGCGCCGCCGAGTTCGCCGCCAAGACCCCGTACTTCTACTCGTCCTACGACGAGGAGAACGAGGTCGCCCCGCGCACCAAGCCCGCCGTGATCATCCTGGGCTCCGGCCCGAACCGCATCGGCCAGGGCATCGAGTTCGACTACTCCTGCGTGCACGCCTCCTTCGCGCTCGCCGACGCCGGGTACGAGACCGTCATGGTCAACTGCAACCCGGAGACCGTCTCCACCGACTACGACACCTCCGACCGGCTCTACTTCGAGCCGCTCACCCTGGAGGACGTGCTGGAGATCGTCCACGCCGAGCAGCAGGCCGGCCCGCTCGCCGGCGTGATCGTCCAGCTCGGCGGCCAGACCCCGCTCGGCCTGGCCCAGGCGCTCAAGGACAACGGCGTGCCGATCGCCGGCACCCAGCCCGAGGCGATCGACCTCGCCGAGGAGCGCGGCGCCTTCGGCCGCGTCCTGCGCGACGCCGGCCTGCCGGCCCCCAAGCACGGCACCGCCTTCTCCTTCGAGGAGGCCAAGGCGATCGCCGACGAGATCGGCTACCCCGTGCTCGCCCGCCCGTCCTACGTGCTCGGCGGCCGCGGCATGGAGATCGTCTACGACGAGGCCTCGCTCGCCTCCTACCTGGAGCGCCACGCGGGCCTGATCTCCGAGCACCCGGTGCTCATCGACCGCTTCCTCGACGACGCGGTGGAGATCGACGTCGACGCCCTCTACGACGGCACCGAGCTCTACCTCGGCGGCGTCATGGAGCACATCGAGGAGGCCGGCATCCACTCCGGCGACTCCGCCTGCGCGCTGCCCCCGATCACCCTCGGCGGCTACGACATCAAGCGCCTGCGCACCTCCACCGAGGCCATCGCGCGCGGTGTCGGCGTCCGCGGCCTGATCAACATCCAGTTCGCCATGGCCGGGGACATCCTCTACGTGCTGGAGGCCAACCCGCGCGCCTCCCGGACCGTCCCGTTCACCTCCAAGGCGACCGCCGTGCCGCTGGCCAAGGCCGCCGCCCGGATCTCGCTCGGCGCCACCATCGCCGAGCTGCGCGCCGAGGGCCTGCTCCCGGCCGAGGGCGACGGCGGCACGCTGCCCGCCGACGCGCCGATCGCGGTCAAGGAGGCCGTGATGCCGTGGAGCCGCTTCCGCGACATCCACGGCCGCGGCGTGGACACCGTGCTCGGCCCGGAGATGCGCTCGACCGGTGAGGTCATGGGCATCGACAAGGTGTTCGGCACCGCCTACGCGAAGGCGCAGTCCGGCGCGTACGGCGCGCTGCCGACCAAGGGCAAGGTCTTCGTCTCGGTGGCCAACCGGGACAAGCGCAACCTGGTCTTCCCGGCCCGGGCGCTGGTCAACCTCGGCTTCGAGGTGCTCGCCACCGCCGGCACCGCCGAGGTGCTCCACCGCGGCGGCATCCCGTCCACGCTGGTGCGCAAGCACAGCGAGGGCGAGGGCCCGAACGGCGAGCGGACCATCGTCCAGCTGATCCACGACGGTGAGGTCGACCTCATCATCAACACGCCGTACGGCACCGGCGGCCGCCTCGACGGCTACGAGATCCGCACCGCGGCCGTGGCCCGCGCGGTGCCCTGCCTGACCACCGTCCAGGCGATGGGCGCGGCCGTGCAGGGCATGGACGCGCTGCTGCGCGACGAGGTCGGGGTGATGTCGCTCCAGGAGCACGCCGAGCTGATCAACGCCGGCCGCAAGTAGCACCACCGCAGTGGGGGGCACCGGAGCCAGCCGGGTGCCCCCCACTTCCATGAGCAAGCCCGTTATCCGCTCCGGGAGTTGAACCACCCTTGTACAAGCTTCTGTTCGACCTGCTCTTCAAGAGGATGGACCCCGAGAAGGCCCACCACCTCGCCTTCTTCTGGATCCGCCTCGCCTCCTCGGTGCCCGGCCTGCGCACCCTGGTGCGGCTGGTGCTCGCCCCGCGCGACCGGGCCCTGCGCACCCGCGCCCTCGGCCTCGACCTGCCCGGCCCGTTCGGCCTGGCGGCCGGCTTCGACAAGAACGGCGTCGGCATCGACGGCCTGTCGATGCTCGGCTTCGACTACGTCGAGATCGGCACCGTCACCGGCGAGGCCCAGCCCGGCAACCCGGCGCCCCGGCTCTTCCGCCTGGTCGAGGACCGCGCGCTGATCAACCGGATGGGCTTCAACAACCAGGGCTCGGCCCGGGTCGCCGCCCGGCTGGCCGCCCGCCCGCACACCAGCTCCACCCCGGTGCTCGGCGTCAACATCGGCAAGACCAAGGTGGTCGAGGAGGCCGACGCCGTCGCCGACTACGTGAAGTCCACCGAGCGGCTCGCCCAGTACGCCGACTACCTGGTGGTCAACGTCAGTTCGCCGAACACCCCCGGGCTGCGCAACCTCCAGGCCGTGGACCACCTGCGGCCGCTGCTCTCCGCCGTCCGCGAGGCCGCCGACCGCACCACCGCGCACCACGTGCCGCTGCTGGTCAAGATCGCCCCCGACCTGGCCGACGAGGACGTCGACGCGGTCGCCGACCTCGCCCTGGAGCTGGGCCTGGACGGCATCATCGCCACCAACACCACGATCGGCCGCGAGGGCCTGCGCGCCGACGCCGCGCGGGTCGAGGAGATCGGCATGGGCGGCCTGTCCGGCGCCCCGCTCAAGGCCCGCGCCCTGGAGGTCCTCCAGCGGCTGCGCGCCCGCACCGGGGGCCGGCTGACCCTCGTCTCGGTCGGCGGCATCGAGACCGCCGAGGACGCCTGGCAGCGGATCGTCCACGGCGCCGACCTGGTCCAGGGCTACAGCGCCTTCATCTACGAGGGCCCGTTCTGGTGCTGGCGGATCCACAAGGGCCTGTCCGCCAAGGTCCGCGCGGGCGGCTTCCGCAGCCTGGCCGACGCCGTCGGCAGCGCCGTCCGCGGCTCGTGAACACCCCCATCGGTTCTGGACCCACCGGTCCTGGAAAGGACGACATGACCCTCGCCCCGTTCGGCGCCCGGCTGCGCCAGGCCCTCGACACCCGCGGCCAGCTCTGCGTCGGCATCGACCCGCACGCCTCCCTGCTCGCCGCCTGGGGGCTCGGCGACGACCTCGCCGGGCTGGAGTCCTTCAGCCGCACCGTGGTCGAGGCGCTGGCCGACCGGGTGGCCGTGCTGAAGCCGCAGGCCGCCTTCTTCGAGCGCTTCGGCAGCAAGGGCGTCGCGGTGCTGGAGCGCACCGTCGAGGAGGCCCGGGCGGCCGGCGCGCTGGTCCTGATGGACGCCAAGCGCGGCGACATCGGCTCCACCATGGCCGCGTACGCCGAGGCCTTCCTGTCGCCGGGCAGCCCGCTGTTCTCGGACGCGGTGACGGTCAGCCCGTACCTGGGCTTCGGCTCGCTGCGCCCGGCCCTGGACCTGGCCCGGGAGCAGGGCTGCGGCGTGTTCGCGCTGGCGCTCACCTCCAACCCCGAGGGCGCCGAGGTGCAGCGCGCGGTGGGCGCGGACGGCGAGCCGGTCGCGGCCTCGGTGCTGCGGCAGCTGGCGGCCGAGAACGAGGGCGCCGCGCCGCTCGGCTCCTTCGGCGCGGTGGTCGGTGCGACGCTGGCCGACGCGGGCGTGGACCTGGCCATCAACGGCCCGCTGCTGGCCCCCGGGATCGGCGCCCAGGGCGCGACCATGGCGGACCTGCCGCGGGTCTTCGGCGCCTCGGTGATGAACGTGGTGCCGAGCGTCAGCCGCGACGTGCTCAAGCACGGCCCCTCGGTGCCGGCGCTGCGCGCGGCGGCGGAGCGCTTCGTCGGGGAGTTCGCGGGGGCCGTGTAGGGCCCGTCCTGCCGGTCAGCCCGGATCAGGGCGCGGCGTTGGGGTGCGTGCATCGCAAGGCGGAGAAGGGAGTCCATGCGGAGCATCGGCGACCGACGACAACGCGGCGAGGTGCGTGCCCCGGCGTCGCGGACCCGGGAGTGATCGGCAAGACGGGTCCTGGTAGCGGAACCCGTCCTTCAGGTAGCGGGGTGGTGACCCTGCGGAGTGTCCGCAGGACCGCGCGGTGGCCGCCGAGTTGACGTGAGCGCCGTCACATCGGCCCCGCCAAAGTCTCGCAATCGCGGTCATTTTGCCCTGGAAAGTCCTGGTCGGCCTTGGCTGACCAGGACTTTTCGTGTTCTTTTCCTGACGTGGCGCCGCAATCCGGGTAGTGTCCGGCGATAGGTCATCGGCGAGCCGCGATTTCCGTGGCTCCCGCAGGTCAGGGCCTTGTGGTTCCCCTTGCGGACGGTGTCCTCGGTACCGAAACCAGTCCTAGCTCAATCCATCCATCCACACCCTGAGGTGAACGGCGTGGCCCTTCCGCCCCTTACCCCTGAACAGCGCACCGCCGCGCTCGCCAAGGCCGCCGAGGCTCGCCGGGAGCGCGCCGAGGTCAAGAACCGGCTCAAGCACTCCGGCGCCTCCCTGCACGAGGTGATCAAGGCCGGCAAGGCCGACAACGACGTGATCGGCAAGATGAAGGTCTCGGCTCTGCTCGAGTCCCTTCCCGGCGTCGGCAAGGTCCGCGCCAAGCAGATCATGGAGCGCCTCGGCATCAGTGAGAGCCGGCGTGTCCGCGGCCTCGGTACGAACCAGATCGCTTCCCTGGAGCGGGAGTTCGGCGGTGGCGCCGCCTGACCGTGCCCCCGTGGTCCCAGGATCCCCCGCGATCCGGGATAATCGGTGCATGAGTGAGCGTCCGCGGCTGACCGTGCTCTCCGGCCCTTCGGGGGTCGGCAAGAGCACGGTCGTCGCTCATATGAGGAAGATGCACCCCGAGGTCTGGCTCTCGGTGTCGGCGACGACCCGGCACCCGAGGCCCGGCGAGAAGAACGGGGTCCAGTACCACTTCGTCGACAACGACGAGTTCGACAAGCTGGTCGCCAACGGCGAGCTGCTGGAGTGGGCCGAGTTCGCCGGGAACCGTTACGGGACCCCGCGTGCGGCCGTGCAGGAGAAGCTGGAGCGCGGCGAGCCGGTGCTGCTGGAGATCGACCTCCAGGGCGCCCGGCAGGTGCGCGAGTCGATGCCCGAGGCGCAGCTGGTCTTCCTGGCCCCGCCGAGCTGGGACGAGCTGGTCCGCCGGCTGACCGGCCGGGGCACCGAGTCGCAGGACGTGATCGAGAAGCGGCTGGCGGCGGCCAAGATCGAGCTCGCGGCCGAGCCCGAGTTCGACACGACCCTTGTCAACACCTCGGTCGAGCAGGTAGCGGCCGAACTGCTAGCCTTGCTCGGTGTAGCCTGACCTGTCTGTCTTTTCCACCCTTTCGGAAGGTTTTAGCGTGTCCTCTTCCATGACCGCGCCCGAGGGCATCATCAACCCGCCGATCGACGAGCTGCTCGAGGCCACCGACTCCAAGTACAGCCTCGTGATCTACGCCGCCAAGCGCGCGCGCCAGATCAACGCTTACTACTCCCAGCTCGGCGAGGGCCTGCTGGAGTACGTCGGCCCGCTGGTCGACACCCACGTGCACGAGAAGCCGCTGTCGATCGCGCTGCGCGAGATCAACGCGGGCATGCTGACCGCCGAGGCGGTCGAGGCTGCCTGAGGCGGTCGCTGAATTTCCGGGAGGGCCCGGCGGAATCGTTTCCGCCGGGCCCTCCGGCGTTCCCGGCGCCGGAGCGCGGTGCGGAGCGCCGTACGGGGTCGGGCCGGGGCGCTGTGCGGGGCGGGGCCGGGGGGCCGTAGGGTGGGCGCGTTCCCGATGCGGAGCCCGATGCGGAGAAAGGCCGGTAGATGACTCTGAGTGCGGACGCCCCCCGCGTGGTCCTCGGCGTGAGCGGCGGGATCGCCGCGTACAAGGCGTGCGAGCTGCTGCGCCGCTTCACCGAGTCCGGCCACCAGGTCACCGTGGTGCCGACCGCGGCCGCGCTGCACTTCGTCGGCGAGGCGACCTGGGCCGCGCTGTCCGGCCGCCCGGCCGCCACCGAGACCTGGGAGCGCGTGCACGAGGTGCCGCACGTGCGGATCGGGCAGCAGGCCGACCTGGTCGTGGTCGCCCCGGCCACCGCCGACCTGATCGCCAAGGCCGCCCACGGCCTCGCCGACGACCTGCTGACCAACACCCTGCTCACCGCCCGCTGCCCGGTGGTGCTGGCGCCCGCCATGCACACCGAGATGTGGGAGCACCCGGCCACCCGGGACAACGTCGCCACGCTGCGCCGCCGGGGCGTGATCGTGCTGGAGCCGGCCGTCGGGCGGCTGACCGGCAAGGACACCGGCAAGGGCCGGCTGCCCGAGCCCTCCGCGATCTTCGAGGCGTGCAAGGCCGTGCTGCGCCGCGGCGGGCCGGTGCCGACCGACCTGGCCGGCCGGCACGTGGTGGTCTCGGCCGGCGGCACCCGGGAGCCGCTGGACCCGGTGCGCTACCTCGGCAACCGCTCCTCCGGCAAGCAGGGCTACGCGCTCGCCGTGACGGCCGCGGCGCGCGGGGCCCGGGTGACGCTGCTCTCGGCCAACGCCGAGCTGCCGGACCCGGCCGGGGTGGACGTGGTGCACGTCTCGACCGCGCTGGAGCTGCGCGAGGCGGCGCTGGAGGCGGTCAAGGACGCGGACGCCGTGGTGATGGCCGCGGCGGTGGCGGACTTCCGGCCCGCCGAGTACGCCACCGGCAAGATCAAGAAGGTCGAGGGGGTCGAACCGGCCGCGGTCGCGCTGGTCCGCAATCCGGACATCCTGGCCGAGCTCTCGGCCCACCGGGCCCGTTCGGGCCAACTGGTGGTGGGTTTCGCGGCGGAGACGGACGACGTGCTCGCCAACGGCCGCGCCAAGCTCGCGCGCAAGGGCTGTGACCTGCTGGTCGTGAACGAGGTCGGCAACGGCAAGGCCTTCGGCACGGACGTCAACGAGGCCGTGGTGCTGGGCTCGGACGGCAGCGAGACGGCCGTTCCGGTGGGCCCGAAGGAGGCGCTCGCGGACGTGGTCTGGGACCTGGTCGCAAAGCGGCTGGAAACAGGCGGCAACTGATCGGATTCGCTCGCGCGGCGGTCGAGAAATCCTGAAGCGGGTGACGTTCGGCGGAACCAGACCGTTAGACTCCAGGAATCAAGTCTTTCCGGAGTTCCCCGGTACGAGCCGGGGAACTTCAGTCAGCAGCCGCTGCAACCCCAGGGAGCGCTGTGTCTCGCCGCCTGTTCACCTCGGAGTCCGTGACCGAGGGACACCCCGACAAGATCGCTGACCAGATCAGCGACACCATCCTTGACGCTCTCCTGCGGGAGGACCCGACGTCCCGGGTCGCCGTGGAGACGCTCATCACTACCGGCCAGGTGCACGTGGCCGGCGAGGTGACCACCAAGGCGTACGCGCCGATCGCCCAGCTCGTCCGGGACAAGATCCTGGAGATCGGCTACGACAGCTCCAAGAAGGGCTTCGACGGCGCCTCCTGCGGCGTGTCGGTGTCCATCGGTGCCCAGTCGCCCGACATCGCGCAGGGCGTCGACACCGCGTACGAGGCACGGGTCGAGGGTTCCACCCAGGGGGACGGCGCTGACGACCTGGACAAGCAGGGCGCCGGTGACCAGGGCCTGATGTTCGGCTACGCGTCCGACGAGACGCCCGAGCTCATGCCGCTGCCGATCACCCTGGCGCACCGCCTCTCCCGCCGCCTGACCGAGGTGCGCAAGAACGGGACCATCCCCTACCTGCGCCCCGACGGCAAGACCCAGGTCACCATCGAATACGACGGCGACAAGGCCGTCCGCCTCGACACCGTGGTCGTCTCCACCCAGCACGCCAGTGACATCGACCTGGAGTCGCTGCTCACCCCGGACATCCGCGAGTTCGTCGTCGAGCCGGAGCTGAAGGCGCTGGCCGAGCAGGGCATCAAGCTGACCACCGAGGGCTACCGCCTGCTGGTCAACCCGACCGGCCGCTTCGAGATCGGCGGCCCGATGGGCGACGCCGGCCTCACCGGCCGCAAGATCATCATCGACACCTACGGCGGCATGGCCCGCCACGGTGGCGGCGCCTTCTCCGGCAAGGACCCGTCCAAGGTGGACCGCTCGGCCGCGTACGCGATGCGCTGGGTGGCGAAGAACATCGTCGCCGCCGGCCTCGCCCGCCGCGCCGAGGTGCAGGTCGCGTACGCGATCGGCAAGGCCGAGCCGGTCGGCCTGTTCGTGGAGACCTTCGGCACCGAGTCGGTGCCGGTCCTGGCGATCCAGAAGGCCGTCTCCGAGGTCTTCGACCTCCGCCCGGCCGCGATCATCCGCGACCTGGACCTGCTGCGCCCGATCTACTCCCAGACCGCCGCGTACGGCCACTTCGGCCGTGAGCTGCCGGACTTCACCTGGGAGCGCACCGACCGCGTGGAGCAGCTGAAGGCCGCCGTCCAGGACTGACGTCCTGCGCCCGGTGCCCGAGCGCCGGCCCGTAGCGTTCTGACGCTCGGCCCGTAGCGCCCGGAAGCGGCGCCCGTCCCCGTTCGGGGGTGGGCGCCGCTTCGTGCATTGTCGGTGTGACCTGGTAGTACTTGGTGGCGATGAGCAGCACAGGGGAGAACGGGGCCGCCGAGCCGGAGCAGCTGGCGTTCATCCGGGAGACGGTCAAGCGGGCCAAGCCGCGCACCTGGCACGGGGCCAAGCGGGCCGAGCACCTGCCGGTGGCCCGGGTCGTGGTGGACAAGGGCGTGCTCACCATCGACAAGTTCTTCGACTACGCGGTGCCGGCCGCCATGGCCGAGGAGGCCCAGCCCGGGGTGCGGGTGCGGGTGCGGTTCGGGGCGCGGGTGGTGAAGGGCCAGCGCGAGGGCGGGGAACTGCACGACGGGTTCATCGTCGCCCGGCTGGAGAAGAGCGACTTCGCCGGCCCGCTCGCCCCGCTGGCCCAGGTGCTCTCGCCCGAGCCGGTGCTCACCCCGCAGCTGCTGCGGCTGTGCCGGACCGTCGCCGACCGGTACGCCGGGACGCTGGCCGACGTGCTCCAGCTGGCCGTCCCGCCCCGGCACGCCAAGGCCGAGGCCGAACCCTCGCCCCCGCCGCTGCCGCGCCCGGCCGCCCCGGCCCCCGGCGGCTGGCAGCGCTACCCCGCCGGGCCCGACTTCCTCGCCTCGCTCACCGCCGGCGGCTCGCCGCGCGCGGTCTGGGCGGCGCTGCCCGGGCCCGGCTGGCCGTACGAGATCGCACGCGCCGTGGCCGCGACCCTGGCGGGCGGGCGCGGGGCGCTGGTCGTGCTCCCGGAGGGGCGCTCGGTGGCCCGGGTCGACCAGGCGCTGACCGAACTGCTCGGCCCCGGGGCGCACGTGGCGCTGGAGGCCGACCTCGGCCCGCGCGAGCGGTACAAGCGCTGGCTCGCGGTGAGCCGGGGCTCGGTGCGCGCCGTGATCGGGACCAGGGCCACCATGTTCGCGCCGGTCCGGGACCTCGGGCTGGTCGTCGTCTGGTCGGACGGCGACGGCAGCCACAGCGACCCGCGCGCCCCGCACCCGCACGTGCGCGAGGTGGCGCTGCTGCGGGCCGCCGACGAGGGCGCCGCGGTGCTGCTCGGCGGGCACGCGGTGACGGTGGAGGGCGCGCAGCTGGTCAGCACCGGCTGGGCGCGCCCGCTGGTCGCGGACCGCGAGACGGTGCGGCAGGCCGCGCCCCGGGTGCGGACCGTCACCGACCAGGACCAGCACCGGGACGCCGCCGCCCAGGCCGCCCGGCTGCCCTCGGTGGCCTGGGAGGCCGCTCGGGAGTCGCTGGCCGCCGGGCACCCGGTGCTCATCCAGGTGCCCCGGCGCGGCTACGTGCCCCGGCTGGCCTGCGGGCGCTGCCGGACCCCCGCCCGCTGCCGGCGCTGCGAGGGGCCGCTGGAGGCGCCCTCGGCGGACGCCACGCTGTGCTGCGCCTGGTGCGGGGAGCCGGAGAACGACTGGCACTGCCCCGAGTGCGGGTCCTTCCGGCTGCGGGCCCAGGTGGTCGGGGCCCGGCGGACGGCGGAGGAGCTGGGCAAGGCGTTCCCGCGCATCCCGGTGCGGACCTCGGGCCGGGATGCGGTGCTGGCCACCGTGCCGGACGAACCCTCCCTGGTGATCTCCACGCCCGGAGCGGAACCGGTGGTCGAGGGCGGCGGCGGGTACGGGGCCGTGCTGCTGCTGGACGGCTGGGCGCTGCTCGGCCGGCCGGACCTGCGGGCGGGGGAGGAGACGCTGCGGCTCTGGCTCACGGCGGCCGCGCTGGCGCGGCCCTCGACGGAGGGCGGGACGGTGGTCGTGGTCGCCGAGCCCTCGGCCCGTCCGGTGCAGGCACTGGTCCGGTGGGACCCGCTGGGGCACGCCGGGCTGGAACGGGACGAACGGGCGCAGCTGCACTTCCCGCCGGTGTCCCGGATGGCCTCGGTGAGCGGCAGCCCCTCGGCGGTCGCGGACCTGCTGAACCTGATCCGGCTGCCGGAGGAGGCGGACGTGCTCGGGCCGGTGCCCTCGCCGGCGCTGCGGGGGGAGGAGCAGGAGCGGGCGCTGCTGCGGGTGCCGCCCGGGCAGGGGGCCGCGCTGGCGGCGGCGCTCAAGGCGGCGCAGATCGCGCGGATCGCGCTGCGGACGGCGGAGCCGGTGCGGGTGCGGGTGGATCCGACGGACATCGGCTGAGACGGACATCGGCTGAGGGGCGGGGGTCGGGGGCTTCGGGGGCTCGCGGGTGGGTGCGTCGCGTTCGGGGGCTTGGGGACCGGCGGCCCGGCGGGGCGGGGTGAGTGGGCCACCCCGCCCCGGACGGCCCGGGTGCGTGGCTCGGTCAGCCGCGCAGCGGGATGCCGGGTCGGTCCGCCTGGGGGCGGTCGACGGGGGTGCTGCGGTCGGTCGTGGTGCGGTCGACGGGGGTGCGGTCGATCGTGCTGCGGTCGATGCCGGTGCGGTCCAGCGGGCCCCGGTCCAGCGCGCCCCGGTCGATGCCGGCGCGGTCGATGCTGGTTCGGTCGATGGGCGTGCGGTCGATCGTGGTGCGGTCCATCGGCGTGCGGTCGATGCCGGTGCGGTCGATCGTGGCGCGCTCCAGGGCGCGACCGTCCAGGCCGCCCTGGCGGGCCGCCGGGACGGTCGTGGCCAGTCCGGTGCGCTCGGTGCCCGTGGGCAGGTCCTCGGAGCGGTCCGGACGGGCCTGGCCCGGGACGGCGCCGCTCGCGGCGAGGAGTTCGCTGGTCGGCCGGCGCATCCCGTAGCGCCGGTGCACCGCCTGCTTGGTGACCCCGAGGGCGGAGCCCACCGAGTCCCAGGAGAACCCCAGCGCCCGGTCGAACTCGACCGCCGCCGCCACCAGGGTCTCCACGCTCTCCCGCAGCTCCTGTGCCAGGCGCACGGTCGGCGCCGGCGCCCGCCCGTACACCACGAAGCCGGCCGAGGTGCTCGGTCGGCGCGGACGGTAAACGTTGCCCAGTTGAGCGGTGAGCGTCCGCAGCGCGTCGACCTGCCGCCTCACCCGCTCGATGTCCCGCACCAGCAGGTGCAGGCTCGCCCGCGCCCGGGCGTCGTGGTTGATCTGCTCGGCCATGGCCTACGTGCCACCTTCCGTACGGTTCAGCTCGGCCGGGACGCGGTGTCCCGTTGCGCCCGGCCCCGGTCAATCTCTCTTGACCAACGCCGAAGCGGGGGCCGGGGTAACGCGGCTCGGCACAGTCGGGGCGTGCCGGGCGGCGATCCGGCGGCGATCCGGTGCTGATCCGGCGCCGGTCCGGGCCCTGAGGCGGTGCCGGTCCGGTGCCGGTCCGGACTCCGGGGAAGCCCTCGGCGGGCGGCCGCGCGGGTTGCATAGACTGGCGGGTGAACCAGCCGCCGACCGCAGCCCGCGCCCCTACGGACAGGAGCCCGTACCCCGTGGCGATCCAGCCGATCCGTCTCTTCGGAGACCCCGTCCTGCGGTCCACCGCCCAGCCGGTGACCACCTTCGACAAGGAACTGCGCAAGCTGGTCGGCGACCTCACCGACACCATGCTGGACGCCCCCGGCGCCGGCCTCGCCGCGCCGCAACTCGGCGTCTCGCTGCGGGTGTTCACGTACCACGTGGACGGCGTCACCGGGCACCTGATCAACCCGGACCTGTCGCTGAGCGAGGAGGAGCAGGACGGCCCCGAGGGCTGCCTGTCGCTGCCGGGCCTGCGCTACGACACCACGCGCGCGTACGGCGTGGTGGCCAAGGGCTTCAACATGTACGGCGATCCGGTGACGGTGGAGGGCACGCGGTTGCTCGCCCGGTGCATCCAGCACGAGACCGACCACCTGGACGGCATCATCTTCATCGACCGGCTGGACCGCGAGCAGCGCAAGGCCGCGCTGAAGGCGATCCGGGAGGCGGACTGGGGCGCCGGGCCGGCCCCGGTGGTCAAGGTCTCGCCGCACAGCACCTTCGGTTCCGCCCGCTGAGTCCGGTCGGTTCCGGCGGTCTTCCCCGGTCGTTGTCGGTCTTCGTTGGTTTCTTGAACTTCCGTTTGCAGAAAGGCACTTGATGCGTCTCGTCTTCGCCGGCACCCCCGAGGTCGCCGTTCCCGCCCTGGACGCCCTGCTCGCCTCGGACCGGCACGAGGTCGTCGCCGTGGTCACCCGCCCCGACGCCCCGGCCGGGCGCGGGCGCAAGCTGGTCGCCAGCCCCGTCGCCCAGCGCGCCGAGGAGGCCGGGATCGAGGTCCTCAAGCCGGCGAAGCCCAGCGACCCGGACTTCGTCGCCCGGCTCACCGAACTCGCCCCCGACTGCTGCCCGGTGGTCGCCTACGGCGCGCTGCTGCGCCCCGGCACCCTGGAGATCCCCAAGCACGGCTGGGTCAACCTGCACTTCTCGCTGTTGCCCGCCTGGCGCGGCGCGGCCCCGGTCCAGCACGCGGTGCTGGCCGGCGACGAGGTCACCGGCGCGTCCACCTTCCTGATCGAGCAGGGCCTGGACTCCGGCCCGGTCTATGGCGTGATCACCGAGGAGATCCGCCCGACCGACACCAGCGGCGAGCTGCTCACCCGGCTCTCCCTCTCCGGTGCGCGGCTGCTCGCGGCCACCATGGACGGCATCGAGGACGGCTCCCTGCACGCCGTGCCGCAGCCCGCCGAGGGCGTCACGCTCGCGCCGAAGATCAGCGTCGAGGACGCGCGGATCGACTGGAGCCACCCCGCGCTGCGGATCGACCGGGTGGTGCGCGGCTGCGCGCCGGCGCCGGGGGCCTGGACGGAGTTCCGGGGCGAGCGGGTGAAGGTCACCGGGCCGGTCAGGCTGCTGCCGGACTCCACCGAGCTGGCGCCGGGCGAGGTCGCGATGGCGGGCAAGAACAGCGTCCGGGTCGGGACCGGCAGCCACGACATCGAGCTCGGGGAGGTGCGTCCGCAGGGGAAGAAGGAGATGCGGGCCGCCGACTGGGCCCGGGGCGCGCGCCTGGAGGCGGGGGAGCGCTTCGGGGGCTGACGCTCCGGTTTGGCGCTACTGTTCGTTTGAGATCGTCCGTGTTCGTTCGACTTCGTTGTCGTCCGATTGCGTTGTCGTCCGAGTTCGTTGCTAACCACCGTTCGTTGATAACCACCGCAGCACCTTGAGGCACCTGTGACCACCCCCAGCGCCAAGCGCGCCCCCCGCCCGCACCGCCGCCCGAAGAAGGACCCGGCCCGGATCGTCGCGTTCCGCGCGCTGCGTGCCGTCGACGAGCGCGACGCGTACGCCAACCTGATCCTGCCCTCGCTGCTCCGCGAGGCCGAGCAGAAGGGCATGGACCGGCGCGACGCCGCCCTCGCCACCGAGCTGGTCTACGGCACCCTGCGCCTGCAGGGCACCTACGACGCGGTCATCGCCGCCTGCATCGACCGGCCGCTCGGCAAGGTCGATCCGCCGGTGCTGGACGTGCTCTCGCTCGGCGCCCACCAGCTGCTCACCACCCGCATCCCCAGCCACGCGGCCGTCTCGGCGACCGTCGAGCTGGCCCGGGTGGTGCTCGGCGACGGCAAGGCCAAGTTCGTCAACGCCGTGCTGCGCCGGATCAGCGCCCACGACCTGGACGCCTGGATCGAGAAGGTCGCCCCGCCGTACGACAAGGACGCCGAGGACCACCTGGCGGTCGTGCACTCGCACCCGCGCTGGGTGGTCTCCGCGCTCTGGGACTCGCTCGGCCGCTGGCAGCCGGACGCCTCCGGGCGCGCCGCGATGGAGGAGCTGCTGCGGGCCGACAACGAGCGGCCCGAGGTCACCCTGGTCGCCCGCCCCGGCCGGGCCACCGTCGACGAGCTGGCCGACGCGCTCCCCGAGGCCGAACCGGGCCGCTGGTCCCCGTTCGCCCTGCGGCTCGCCGAGGGCGGCGACCCGGGTGCGGTCGCGGCGGTCCAGGAGAACCGGGCGGGCGTGCAGGACGAGGGCAGCCAGCTGGTCGCGCTGGCACTGGCCGCGGCGCCGCTGGACGGGCCGGACCGGCTCTGGCTGGACGGCTGCGCGGGCCCCGGCGGCAAGGCCGCGCTGCTCGGCGCGCTGGCCGCCGAGCGGGGCGCGGCGCTGGTCGCGAGCGAGAAGCAGCCGCACCGGGCCCGGCTGGTGGCACGGGCGCTGGCGGGCAACCCCGGCCCGTACACCGTGATCGCGGCCGACGGGACGCGCCCGGCCTGGCGGTCCGAAGGCTTCGACCGGGTGCTGGTCGACGTGCCGTGCTCCGGCCTCGGCGCGCTGCGCCGTCGCCCGGAGGCGCGCTGGCGGCGCCGGCCGGCGGACATCGCGGCCTTCGGCCCGCTCCAGCGGGACCTGCTGCGTTCGGCCATCGAGGCCACCCGGGTCGGCGGCGTGGTCGGCTACGCGACCTGCTCACCGCACCTCGCGGAGACCCGGGCGGTCGTGGACGACGTGCTGCGGGCCGAGGGCGGCCGGGTCGAGTGGATCGACGCGCGCCCGCTGCTGCCCGGCGTCCCGGCGCTCGGCGACGGCCCGGACGTGCAGCTGTGGCCGCACCTGCACGGGACGGACGCGATGTACCTGGCGCTGCTGCGGCATACCGCCTGACGGCGGGGTACCGATGCCGCCTCCCCGGTCGGGGTCGCATCCCCGGTCGGGGTCGTCGCTTCGGTCGGGGTCGTCGCTTCGGTGGGGAGGCCGGCCGGTCGGCTCCGGCAGGTGAACCGCCGCCTGTCCGGGCGGGGTTGACGCGGCGTCGGATGTCGGCTTCCATGGCTGCTGTGTAGCCGCTCGGCTGCATGATCTTTGGGGGGCAGGCTTCGTCGCGTCGAGCGGCGGAAGCCGGGGAAGCAACCCCACAAGACATGCGGCGCGATGCGGCTGTTTCGTTGTGTGGAGTCGGATCCTCGGCGCTGCCCTCCCCGGCTGTGGGAGGCGGCAGTGTCATCGGAGATTCGACGTTCGACGGGGGAGCCTGCCGGTTCGCGGGGTGACGGTGGTGCCGGGACGGACGGCCGCGCGCTCGATCTGATCGCCCTGATGTCGATCCTGGCGGTGTGCACCCTGATCTGCCTGCTGGCCGGTACGGGGGCGCTCCAGGCGGTCATCGGCGCGGCGGGCATCCTGTTCGCCGCCTGGCGGACACCGCGGCGCTCCGGGCGGGAGGAGGGGCGTCGGCGCGGGCCCCGTGGGTGAGACGGGGGCGGCCGCGGCCGTGGGCGGCTTGCATCTCCCGTAGGGGGAGGTAGCAGGGTGGTGGCCATGAACGGCGACGCGCTCTGGACGATCGGTGAGCTGGCCCGGCGCACGGGGCTGACGGTCAAGACCGTCCGCTTCTACTCGGACCAGGGGATCGTGTCGCCGGCCGACCGCAACCCGGCCGGCCACCGGCGGTACGGCCCCGAGGCCGTCGCGCGCCTCGAACTGGTCCGCACCCTGCGGGAACTCGGGCTCGGACTGCCCGCGATCCGACGGGTGGTGGAGCGTGAACTGACGCCGGCCGACGTCGCCGCCGCGCAGGCGGAGGCGATCGACCTCCAGATCCGGGTGCTGCGGCTGCGGCGGGCGGTGCTCGGGGCGGTGGCCCGGCTCGGTTCCACACCTGAGGAGTTGACGCTCGTGCACCGGTTGGCCCGGCTCACGGAGGATGAACGGGGACGCCTGATCGGGGAGTTCCTGACGGGGGTGTTCGGCGGGATCGAAGACGGCGGGGTCGGGGGCGGCGGGGGCGGGGGCGGCGGGCGGTTCGCCGCGGTGGCGCGCTCGTTGACGCCGGAGCTGCCGGAGGAGCCGTCGGTCGAACAGGTCGAGGCCTGGGTGGAGTTGGCGCAGCTGGCGGGGGACGCCGGGTTCCGGGCGCTGCTGCGCGGGCTCGCCGAGGCGGAGGCCGCGGAGGCGGCCGGCACGGGGCTGCCGAGGCCCGGACTGGCGGTGGCGGTGCGGGAGTTGGCCGGGCCGGCGGTCGCGGCCGGGGTGGAGCCCGGGTCGGCGGAGGCGGCGGCGGTCGTCGCGGTGCTGGTGGAGCGGTACGGGCGGTGCTGCGCGGGGGCGGTGCCGGGGGATGCCGGGGCGGTGCGCGACCGGTTGACGGAGCGGCTGGGGGCGATGGCCGATCCGCGGCGGGAGCGGTACCTGGAGCTGCTGGCGGTGGTCAACGGTTGGGCCGCGCCCGAGAGTTGGGCGGCCGAGGTGGACTGGGCGGTGCGCGCGGTGGCGTGAGTCGGGGCTGCTCGGCGGCGGGGTGGCGAGGAGGTGAGGCGGTGGGGCCGTGGGGCGGTGGGTCTGTACGGCTACCGGCGGGTGGGGCCGGAGAAGGTGGTGAGGAAGGCGTGGGCCTGGGCGCGGAGGTGGTCGACCGGCGGGTCCTCGCAGATCACCTCCAGGCCGAGCCCGGTCGCCCGGCCCAGGTCGTAGTAGGACTGGTAGGCGAGGTACGGGCGGTGGTCGTCGGTGGGGTCGAGGCCGACGGCGAAGGTCGCGAAGTGGGGCTGCGGCCCGCCCGGGGCGGGGGCCGGCCCGCTGCGGGAGAGCTGCCACTCGAACTCGTACGGCTCGGGTTCGGCGGGCAGGTCCAGCAGGGCCTGGGCGAGCCGGCGGACCTCGTCCGGGTTCGCGAAGGGGATCGACTCCGACGAGGAGGGGGCCGAGGCGAGCAGTTCCCAGGCGTCGCCGTTGTGGCCGACGGTCAGGGCCCACTCGCCGCTCGGGTCCTGCCAGCGGCAGCTGATGATCGGGTCCACGGCGGTCAACCTCCCTGTGGCGCTGGATCGTTCGTACCTCATCATGGTGGCACACCGGTCGCTGCGGGGGCTTCGGCCGCGAGCCGTCCTCGGGCCCGTTGCCAGGCTTCCTGGAGCGTGCGGCAGCCGTGGCCCGCTCCGGGTGCGCCCTGCGGGGCGGGTCGGTCAGCCGGTCAGTCGGCGGCGGGGGCCGGGTGCCAGGGGCGGTCGGGGCGGGTCTGGACCGGGGCGGAGGTGAGGCGCAGCGCGTACACCTCGCGGTCGGTGGCCTCGTACGGGACCTGGCCGAGGTACTCGTGGCCGGTCAGGTGGCACCAGGCGGGGAGGTCGAGCGGGGCGGCGGGGTCGGTGGTGTGGATGTGGACCACCGCGCCGGCGGGGAGGTGCGCGATCCGGGCGCGCAGCCGGAGCAGGAGCTGGACGCAGAGCAGGCCGGTACCGTCGATGGTGAGGTCGGGGGCGTTCGGGGCGTCGGGGGCGACGGTTTCGGGGGCGGTCATCGGGGCGTCTCCTGGGTGATGCGCCAGAGGCGGCGGGGCAGTTCGCCCTCCTCGAAGGGGTGGACGTCGGTCAGGTGCCAGCCTTCGGCGAGCCTGTCCACCAGCTCGCGGGGGAAGAAGTGGACGGCGAAGCCGCCGTGCTCCCAGATGTCGTCCCCGTGGCCGGTGCCGGCGCCGTAGTGGGCGTCGCCGGTGTGGCGGACGGTGTGGACGAGGGTGCCGCCCGGGCGCAGGACCCGGCGGACCTCGGCGACGAGCGCCTCGATCTCCCCGGTGGAGAGCGCCATGCAGAGCAGCATGTGGGCGAAGACCGCGTCGACGGAGGCGTCGGGGAGGGGCAGCGGGTCGCGGACGTCGTGGGTGAGGACCGAGAGCCGGTCGGCCAGGCCCTGGTCCGCCGCGGTGGCGCGCAGCTGCTCCAGGCCGGTCGGGCTGAAGTCGGCGGCCAGCACGCGGAAACCCGCCCGGGCGAAGTGCAGCGCGTCGCGTCCGTGACCGGCGCCGAGTTCCAGCACCTCCCGGGCCCCGGCGGCGGCGAACACTCCGGCGGCGTACTCGGCGGGGGCGGAAGGCCGCTCGCCGTACATCCCCGGGTTGGCGGTGTAGGTCTGCTGCCAGTGCGCGCGTTGGGCGTCCGCGAGGGCGCGCTCCGGGCCGGGCCCGGTGTCGGGGGTGTCGGTCATGGTGCGGCCCTTCGCGGGGTGGGGTGGTGCGGGTAGCGCCGGTTGTTGCGGATGGCACGGGAGGTGCCCCATGGTGCGGGGCCAGCCTAGGACGTGGGCTCGGGTGGAGGGTGTGGCGGGGTACGGAAGGTCGTGCGCGGGGGCGGTGAGGCGGGCGGATCAGCCGAGGTGCCGGCCCGGGGCGGTGCCGCCGAGGCGGGTGAGCAGGGTGGACAGCCGGCCGAGGTCCTCGGCGCTCCACTGCTCGGCCGCGAAGTGTTCGGCGGCGACCTTGCGGGCGGTGTACAGCATCTCGGCGAGCCGCTCGCGGCCGGTCGGAGTGAGGGCGGCGTAGGTGACCCGGGCGTCGCGGGCGGCGGCCTCGCGGGCGACCAGGCCGATCCGCTCCAGCGGTGCGAGGCCGCGGGTCACGCCGGAGGCTGTGAGCCCGAGGGCCTCGGCGAGGTCGACCCGGCGCATCCGGCCGCCGGGGGCCTGGGAGAGGTGGAGCAGCATGGTGAAGTCGGCCAGGCTGACGCCGTGCAGGCGGCTGAGGCCCGCGTCGAAGCGCTTGACCACGGCGGTCTGGGCGCGGACCAGCCGCAGGGCGGTGTCGAGGGGATCGGGGCTCGGGTTCGTCGCGGCCGGTGCGGTCGCGGCCCGGTCCACCTGGTCCGGCTGCTGCTGGTCTGAACGCTGATGGTCTGGACGCTCTGTCATTGCCACCTCCTTGACTGCTCAAGTATAGCGCTAGGGCGAGCCGTCAAGGAGGTGGCGGAGGGGGAGGGGAGGGGTGGGTCAGTGCGCGGTGTTGGCGGCGCGGCGCTGACGCTTGCCGAGCGGGGCCTGGGAGAGGTCCTCGGCCTGGGAGCGGAGGTTCTTGTAGCCGTAGCCGCGTTCGGTGAGCCAGTCCCGCGCCGACTGCTCGGCCCGCTCGGTGGCCTCCAGGATGTCCTCCTCGGCCTCGCCCTCGTCGAGGAAGCGGAAGGTGAAGGCGGCCCGGGCGGAGAGGTCGTAGCTGAGGTGGCCCTCGCGGGTGAAGGCGGCGCGCAGCACGTCGTGCTCGGGGGCGGCGGCGAGTAGTTCGGCACGCTGGTCGGCGGTGAGGCCGTCGAAGACGCCGCGCACCATGATGCGGAAGGTTCGAGTGGTCATCCCCCGACCATAGGCAGTGCGGGCCGCCGACCGCCAACGTGATTCCTGGGCCGGGCGCTTCTCGGTGACGGTCGGTGGTCGCGGGCCTCCTTGGGTGCCCGTAGGTGGTCGTCGGGTGGTCGCCGGTGGTGGTGGGCGCCGGTCAGGCGGGGGTGAGTACTTCGGCGAGCTCGTCCGCGTACCGGGTGAGCCGGTCGAGCCCGGGGCCTCCTCGGGCGCGCCGGAAGCCGCGCCGCCGACCGTGGAAGGCGGCCTGGACGGCGTGGAGTTGGGTCCAGCGGCGGAGGCGTTCGCGGTCCAGCTCGGCGGCCTCGGCGAAGACGTCGAGCGCGCGGAGGAGAGCGCGCTGCCGGTCCGGCGCGTCGAGCAGCGTCAGGGCGTGGACCTTGAGCAGCGTACCGCCGTCGTAGGCGCGGTCTCCCACGTACCCCTTGGGGTCCACGGCCAGCCAGGGTTCGCGCTCCGCCCGCAGGATGTTGCGGGGGTGGAGGTCCCCGTGGACGAGCACGTCCGGCTGGGTGCGGGCGAGTTCGCGGACGGTGGCGAGGGCGGCGCCGACCGTGCGGGCCGGCAGGGGGTGGGAGAGGGAGGCCGCGTCGGCGCGCAGGGCGGCCTCCCATTCCGCGGCCTGCTCGCTCAGCCGGGGCAGGCCCGGGGGCGCCGGGACGGCGAGCCGCCGGCTGAGCCGCCCGGCGACCGTCGGCACCTCGTCGCCGTCCCGGACCTCCGCGAGAGTGGTCGGGCTCGCCCGTTCGAGCAGCATCGCGAAGCGCTCGTCGTCCCGTTCGTAGAGCCGGACGGCGCCCCGGCCCGCCCACACCGCGAAGGCGTCCGGCTCGTGCACGTTGCCGGGGTGGGGGAACGAGACCTTCAGTACGGCCACGCGCTCGGCCGCCTGCCGGACCGGGAGGATCAGGCCGACCCCGCCGTGGGTGGCGGCGCCGTCCGGCACGCAGCCCCAGCGTTCCAGCAGCTCGGCGGCGAGGCCGGGGAGTTCGGCGATCCAGGCCGCGCCGGGGGCTCCCTCACGGTCGATGGTGGTGCGGGCGAGCCCGCCGGGGATGCTGATCATCTGCTTCCTTTCGACGGTGGGGGGAGGGCGCTGGTGTGGCTTGCCGGTTCGGTCCGGTCCGGTCGGGCTCAGGGGGCGAAGGGGCCGAAGGTCGTGGCGGCGAGGCGGAGCGCCGGTGCCGGGGTGCCGCTCCCGGCGCCGACGGAGTAGACCAGCCGCCTGCGCAGGTCCGGGGTGGTGAAGACGCCGTCGGAGTACCCGAGGTCGTGCCCGGTCTTGCCCCAGAGCACCGTGCCGTCCTGCAGCGGGACGGCCATCAGTCCGGCGCTGTAGCAGGCCCGACCCTTGTCCGGACCGAACGGGCACTCGCCCGCTCCGCGTACGGGCACCAGCCGGCCGGAGGCGTCGCGCGGCAGGGTGAGCAGGTCGTGCAGCTGCTGCGGAGGCAGGAGTTCGCCGTCGAGCAGGGCGCGCAGGAACCTGTCCAGGTCGGCCGGGGTGGACACCATCGACTCCGGGTTGCCGCCCTGCTCGGAGACGTCCGTCGGGGTGTCGGCGCTGTCGGGGACGTAGCCGGCCAGGTGGGGCTCGGGCATCGCGGGCCTGCCCTCCGTCACCTCGGCGTGCCGCAGGCCGAGCGGCTTCAGGATGCGGGCCGTCACCTCCTCCCTGATCGTGTGCCCCGTCACCTGCTCGATGATCCGGCCCGCCACCCGGTAGTTGAAGTTGTTGTACTCCTGCTCGATGCCCGGATCGAAGGCCGGGCCGGCCTCGGGCAGGCCGCGCTCCGGGTGGGGCCGGAGCGTCCGCTGGACGACCAGGTCGAGCGTCTCGATCGCGAAGCGGTTGGCGATCATGCCGTCGCGCTTCTCCAGCTCGGTGCCCTCGAGTTCCGGGCCCTCGACGGCCTGCGGAAGTCCGCTGGTGTGGTCGAGGAGTTGACGGACGGTGATCGGCAGCGTGAAGCTCGCGGGCAGCGTGCCGGGCAGGTACTGCTGGACGGTGCCGTCCAGGGAGATCCGCTGCTCGGCGGCGAGTTGGAGCAGCACCGCGGCGACGAAGGTCTTGTTGATGCTGCCGATCCGGAACGCCGCGTCCGGCGCCACCGGCCGCCCGCTCACCGGATCGTCGGCGCTGCCGCGCCAGACCAGGCCGTCGGCCGTCACCCGGGCGACCGCGCCCGCCACCCGGTCGCCCGGCCGGGCGGCGATCGCGGCGTCGAGGGCGGCCGGATCGAGGGCAGCCGGACCGAGAGTGGCCGGAGCAGGCGTGGCGGCGAAGGCGGGTGCGGTGGATGCGGACGCCGCCGCGAGGAGCAGGGCGGCGAGGCCCCGCGCGAGGGTGGCGGGTTTGCTGACGGCCATGTGCCCTCCGAAGCGGGTGGGACGGCTGTGGGGCGGAGCGATCTGCCCTGGAGAACACGCGGCTGACGGTCATTCAGTTGCACACGACCGGTGCGAAGGCGGAGAGCGCGGGCACGGAACACGGTGGGGACTCCCTTCCGCGGCGGCCCGGGTGGCCACCGTCGCGATGCCCCCAAGAGTGATCGCCGGAAGCCCCTTCGCGCATGTGCCGTTCGGCAGGAATCCGGCGGGAAAGCGGCCGGGCCTCCCCTGCCGATCGGCAGGGGAGGCCCGGGGTGCGGACGCGGACCACACGGGAGGCGGGACGCGACAGCGATTGGGGGAGCGCCGGCTACACCCGCGCCGGCAGCCGGGTGCAGACCGCCCCCGCCACCAGCGGAGCGGGCTCGGCGCCCAGGACGCCGAGGGTGAAGGTGGTGGTCAGCGCGCTGATGTCGCGGGACTCGCGGAGCAGCAGGTGGTTGGCGCCCGGGGCCTCGTACCGCGCGAGGTCCGGGGCGACCCGCCGGGCGCGCAGCGCGTACTCCAGGGACTGGGTGGCGCTGGCCGAGCTGTGGTCCCCGGTGCCGTGGACGATCAGCACCCGCCGCCCGGCCAGCTGGTCGACCGGGTCGCCGCTGGGCAGCCACGGCGCGATCCCGGCCACGCCGACCACCGACGGGTGCCCGGCGCACCAGAAGGCGGCGCGCCCGCCCAGCGAGTTGCCGATCAGCACGACGGGTGCGCCCGGGTAGAGCCGGGCCAGCTCGTCGAGCGCCCAGCGGGTGTCGACGGCGGTGTCGGCGTCCGCGTCGTTCCAGCCGCCGTGGCGGTAGCGCAGCAGGTGCACCGCGAGGCCGTGCGGCCGGCCGCGGTCGGTGAGTTCGGTGGCCAGGTCCCGCAGGCCCAGCTCGGCGACCCGCATCGGTGCGCGCCGACTGCGGAGGAACCCGCCCGGCAGCAGCAGGGCGACGCCGGTGACCGGCTCCTCGCCCCGTCGTGGGGTCAGCTCTGCGGTGCGCGGACGCTGCGCTCGGAACACGCGAATTCCCTCCTGATGTGTACAGGCGGATTCTACGGTTCCGAGGAGGGGTCGCGGTGCGCGAGCAGGGACCACAGGACCCAGCCGGAGACCCGGGTGCGCTCCACCATGACCTTCGCCCAGCGGGCGCCGAGCGGTGAGGTCCAGGTGTCCACGACCTCGACCCGGTCACCCGAACGGGCGAGTCCGATGACGGTCTCCTCGCCGAAGTGGTCGACCCGGACGTTGGCGGCGTTGGCCGACACCTCCCACCAGCCCGCACCGGGCTCGGGCGGCAGGTCGGTGCCCGCCGTGACGGCCGTCGGGATCAGCAGGATGCCCAGCGCGACCACGGTGGCCGCCGCACGGCCGATCACGGCCACGGGGACCTCCGTGCGGTGCCGCGTACGGGCAGCGGTGGTGGCGTCGGGATCAGGGGAGGCATGTACAGCAGAACGAGCCGACCGGGCGTGCGCGTACAGTCCGGCGCCGAGGTTGACCCGGTCGGCGCAGCACGACGTGCGGACCCGGTGCCGCCGGTGCGCCGGCGGGCGCCCGACGCATGTCAACTGTCCGGCCGTAGCGCGGGGTTGGCGCGCCCTGGCGGGCGGCCGTCGAGTCGGTCGGCCGCGGCTCGGGGTGCGGCCGGGGCCGGTCGTGCGGCCCGGTCGGGCGGGGCGGTCACACGGCCCGGTCACAAGGGGCGGTCACAGGGGGCGGTCACTCCGGGCGCTGCTCCGCCAGGAGCTTCGCCCGGGTCTCCCGGACGAACGCCGCGACGACGTCCGCGTCGGCGAGCACGCGGGTGACGACCCGTCCGCCCCGGCCCGGTCCGGTGCGCTCCGTGATCCGCAGCTCACGCGTGTCCTCGGCGCTGATGTCCTGGAGGTCGCTCCACGGCAGCGGGGCCGTGGGGTGGTCGTCGTCGGGGTCGAGGAGGAGCCCCGCGGGCAGCACGGCGAGCACCGTCCCGAACAGGACGTGCCCCTCCTCCTCGAACCGCTCGTGCAGGGGCGCGGTGTAGCGCGGCAGCAGGCCCGCGCGGATGGCCTCGGCCAGCCCCGGTTCGTAGCGGCCCGCCAGTTTCGAGACCACGAAGGGGGTTTCGCGGCCGCGCGCCAGGATGAGGACGCGGCCGAAGTGCTCGACGCTCAGGTTGCCGCGGAACTCCATCCGGGAGGGTATGTACTCGTAGCTCTCGATGGCGTCCCAGGGGAGGGCGCGGAAGTCGCCGCCGGCGTGGTGGAGGACGAGGCCGCCCTGGTAGCGCGCCACGGCGACCAGCCCGGAGCGCGGCGGGACCTTCTTGTAGGCCACGGCGGCCGCTGCCACGGCGGCGACCGCGAGGACGGCGCCCCACCAGGTCCAGCCGGAGGCGGCGAGGACGAGGATGCCGGGCAGTCCCAGGCCCCACTTGCCCACGCCGTCGCCGATCCGGCGGCTCGTCCGGTACAGCCGCCGCCGTTCGCCCAGGCCCGCCTCGGCCGCGACCTCGTCGCAGCGGGTGGCACCACTCATCGCTGACTCCCCTCGGCTGTGGAGCGCGCCAGTCTAGTCAGGGTGGTCGGGAGGGCGGGTGGTCGGGCGGTCGGTCGGGGCGGCCGGGTGGGTGGTGAAATCCCTTGCCCGCAAAGGCTGGTAACACTGTTTCCCATCGGTTACGTTGTTACCCATGAGCACGCCCTACCAGGACGCGCAGCGGGTCGGCCAGGATGCCGTACGCGCCGTGATCCTCGACCGCGCCATCTCCCTCCTCGTCGCCGAAGGCCCCGCCGCGCTGACCGTGCGCCGGATCGCCGCCGAGATCGGCTCCTCGACCAAGGTGCTGTACACGATGTTCGGCGGGAAGGAGGGGCTGCTCGACGCGCTGTACCGGGAGGGCTTCGCACGACTGCGCCGGGCGCAGGAGCAAGTCCCGCGCGGGAGCGACCCGTTGGAGTACCTGACCGAGCTCGGCCGCGCCTACCGGGAGCGGGCGGTTGCCGAACCCGCCTACTACCGCGTGATGTTCGAGCAGCCGGTGCCCGGATTCCGGCCCAGCGCCGAGGCGTTGGCCCTGGCCGACGGCGCGTTCGGCGCCTCGGTGGCCGCCGTCGAGGCCTGCATGGCGGCCGGGGTCTTCCGGCCCGGCGACGCCCTGGAGGTCTCCAACCTCTTCTGGGCGGCCACCCACGGCGCGGTGAGCCTGGAGCTCGCCGGCCACTTCGCGTCGGCCGAGGCCGGGGCGCGCTACGAGGCGCTGATGGCCGCACTGGGGCGGGCGTTCGGCGCCGGTTCGTGAACGAGTCCGGACACCCCATCACCTGACGAGAGGCCGAGACGATGAGCCCAGGCGACCCGATCCGCAACAGCACGATCGGCAAGAGCAACGGCAACGGCGCGATCAGCAACAGCAACAGCAACGGCAACGGCAACAGCAATAACGGTACGAGGCGCAGCCGCTACGTCTCCGGGAACTTCGCCCCGGTGACCGAGGAGGTCACGGCCTACGACCTGCCCGTCACCGGCCGGATCCCCGCCCACCTCGACGGCCGCTACCTGCGCAACGGCCCCAATCCGCTGGGCATCGACGACCCGGGCGCACACCTGTGGACCCTCGGCGCGGGCATGGTGCACGGCGTGCGGATCCGGGACGGGCGCGCCGAGTGGTACCGCAACCGCTGGGTCCGCTCCGGCGCGGTCGCCGACCGCCTCGGTGAGCCCCGGCGCGGCACGCCCGTCGACGAGCGGATGGACATCTCCCCCAACGTGCAGGTCGCGGGCCTCGCCGGGCGCACCTACGCGCTGCTCGAAGGCGGCATCCGCCCGTACGAACTCACCTACGAGCTGGACACGGTGGGGCCGTGCGGGCTGGGCGCCACGCCGGAGGGGTACAGCGCCAACGCCCACTCGGTCGTCGACCCGCACACCGGGGAACTGCACTCGCTGGCCTTCCGGTACGGCTCCGAGCAGGTGCAGCACATCGTGATGGACGCGGCCGGCACCGTCCGGCGCAGCACGCTGATCGAGGTGCCCGGGAACCCGTACATGCACGACTTCGCGCTCACCGAGCGGTTCGTGCTGCTGTACGACACCCAGGTGGTGTTCAGCCCGGCGCACCTGGCCACCGGGGTGCCCTTCACCTGGGACGGGCGGCGCGCCGCCCGGGTCGGGGTGATGCCGCGCGAGGGCGGCGCGGTGCGGTGGTTCGAGCTCGCGCCGCACCTGGTCGGGCACACCCTCAACGCGTACGAGCGGACGGCGGACGAGCTGGTGGTCGACGTCGTGCGGCACCCGCCGGGCATGGACCTGCGGAACATCGGCGCGAGCCGCCCCACGCTCGACCGCTGGACGGTCGACCTGGCGGCGGGGACGGTCCGGGAGGAGCGGCTGGACGACCGGGTGCAGGAGTTCCCGCGCCTCAACCCGCGGCACACCGGCCGCCCCTACCGCTACGGCTACGCGGCCGCCGTCGAGCTCTACGCGCCGCCGACCGGCCCTGGGGACGACCGCCCGGACGAGGGCTTCAGCAACGCCCTGCTCAAGCACGACCTGAGCCGGGGGACCGTCGAGGCCCACGAGTTCGGGCGGGACGGGGCGGTGGGCGAGGCGGTGTTCGTCGCCGCCGAGTCGCCGACGGCGGAGGACGACGGGTACCTGATGGCGTACGTCCACGACCCGGAGCGGGGAGCGGCGGACCTGGTGGTCCTCGCCGCCCAGGACTTCACCGGCGAGCCCCTGGCCCGCATCCACCTGCCGGTGCGGGTGCCCCTGGGCCTGCACGGCAACTGGGTGCCGGGCGGGGACAGGGTGCCTGGCGGGGACCGGACCGCGGGCAGGGGCGGGGACACGGGCTGGAGCTGAGGGGCCAAAATGTGCCCGCCGCGAGCACGGGCGGGATCGCGCCCGGCGGCACCGCGGGGGAGGGCGTCGGCGTAGGGGACGGGGGTCTCGACGGCGGCGAGGGCGGTGCGGGTGGAGAGGGCGGCGAGGGGGAGGCCCTGGGAGCCGGGGCGGAGCCGCCCCGGCGGGGTCATCGGGGCCGGGTGGCGCGGAGGGAGTAGGTCTGCGGGGCGGGGGCGCCGGCGGGGACGCGGAAGTGGGCGTGGGCGTGCTCGTGGAGGAAGTCCAGGCGCAGGCCCGCGTCGGCCAGGGCGGTGACGACCTCGCCGAGGCCGTGCTGCCACTGGACGGTGACGGTGGAGTCGAGCCGGGCGTCCGGGTCGGCGTAGGTGCCGGGGTAGTCGACGACGATCGGGGTGCGCTCGAAGTAGTCCTCCGCGAAGCCGCGCCCGTCGTCGGCGAGGACGTCGGCCACCGGGTGGTACTCGGCGAGGTAGAGGAAGCCGCCGGGGGTGATGAGCGAGGCGACCGTCCGGGCCCAGCGGGTGAGGTCGGGGAGCCAGCAGAGCGCGCCGAAGCCGGTGTAGACGATGTCGTACGTCCGGCCGTCGAGCGCCTCGGCGGCGGCGTAGACGTCGGAGGTGACGAAGCGGGCGTCGGCGGCGCCGATCCGGGCGGCGAGGTCGGTGGCGGCCGCGACGGCCGGGGCGGAGAAGTCGAGCCCGGTGACGACGGCGCCGCGGCGGGCCCAGGAGAGGGTGTCGAGCCCGAGGTGGCACTGGAGGTGGAGCAGGGTGCGGCCGGTGACGTCGCCGACCTCGGCGGGCTCGTAGTCCTGGAGGGTGTCACGGCCCGCGACGAAGCCGGGCAGGTCGTAGAAGGGGCCGGCGGCGTGGACGGGGACGCGCTCGTCCCAGTTCGCGCGGTTGGCGGTGCGCCAGTCGGGGGTGGTGGATGGCGTGGTCATGCCGGGCAACGCTAGTCAGCGGCCCAGGGGCGGGCAATCGATTTCCGCGCCCGGCGCGCGCCGTGGACAGCAGGTGCCACCGGCGCCCCGGGCCCGGTATGTGCGGGTCATGGCCGGGGTTTTCCCTGCTCTTTGTTCCGGATCATGGCGCGCTCTGCGACGATCCGATGATCGTCGCCCCGACGCGGTGGGCGGCGCGTCGCAGGGGAGAGACCGGCATGGCCGTTCGGCCCGAGGACAGTGTCGTCCGGGCGAAGTGGGGAGTGTGGTCCGCCTGGGACCGGGAGACCTGGATGGTGGTCTCCGGCGGGGTGCTGGGGGCGCTGTTCGCGAGCATGGGGCTGGCGGTGCTGTTCGGCCCGGCGAACGGGTTCGGCGGCGACAGCCTTGCGTACATGGGGATCATCAGCATCCTGGGGCTGATGCCCTGCGGCGCGGGCTTCGTCTGGGCGCTGATCCACCCGAGGGCCGGGTTCCCGTCGGCAGCCGTCGGGGCCGTACTGGGGCTCGGGATCTTCGTCGGCTTCGCCGGGGACGGCCTCAACGACTCCTGGAAGGCGCCGCTGGACCGGCCGTCGACGATCCGCGCGGTGGGCAGCTGGACCAGCGGGGACCTGGTGGTCCGGGCCCGGCCGGACCTGGTGGTGGCGTACCGCCGGACGACCGGGGCCGTCGCCTGGCACTGGGCCCCGCCCGGGGAGGACACGGTGTGCGCGATGAGCCGGACGACCGGGCCTGACGGCACGGGCCGCGGCGGCGCCCTCGGCCTGATCGGCCACGCGCCGCACGACAAGCCGTGCTCCGCCGTCACCGCGCTCGACCTCTCCGACGGCAGGGAGGGCTGGACCGCCGCCGTGGACGCGCCCGCCCGGGACGGGGACGACGCGACTCCGGACGTGGTCGCGGTGGCCGGGCAGCAGGCCCTCCTCCAGGAGAAGGCCGGCTGGCGCGCCGTACGGCTGGCCGACGGCCGGGACGTCTGGCGCGGCGCGGCCGACCCGGGCTGCACCCCGCTGCAGGTCGCGGGCGGGCCCGGGGACGCCGTCACGGTCGCGCAGTGCGGCGCCGCGCCGCCCGTGCTGCGCTCGCTGGCCCCGGCGGACGGCCGGGAGCAGCGGCGGATCGCGCTGCCCGCGGCGGGCGGGCTGAAGAACCTCGCGGTGGTGTCGGTCGACCCGCTCGCGGTGTGGGTGGACGCCCAGGCCGAGCGCGGCACCCACGCGGTGCTCAGCTACGACCGGACCGGCCGGCAGCGGGCGGTGATACCGGTCGCCGGGGACGAGTACGACCTGGACGTGATGCTGGGCGGGCTGCACGCCTTCGACGAGTTCAGCGCCCGGCCGCTGTTCGGCGGGGTGGTGGTCGGGGACCTGTTCGTCGTACCGGGGGAGAAGCCAGGCGACATCGGCATCAGCGGCGGCAAGCACCCGAGCCGCACCGCCACCGGCCGGCTGCTGGCGTACTCGCTGACGGACGGCGGCAAGCGGTGGACGGCGGGGCTGGACGACCAGGTGACCGGCCTGGTGGTGGACGGCGGCTCGGTGTGGGCGATGACCCGGGGCCGGGTGACCAGGGTGGAGGCGGCGACCGGGCGGCAGAGCGCCGTGCTGGACGTCAACGACACCGCGTCGCTCTATCCGGTGGACCTGTCGGTGTCGGACGCGGAGCGGTTCACGGTGGTCGCGGAGGACGGGACGCGGGACGAGCCGCCGGTGCGGGCGATGAGCTGACGGGGGCCGGGACGGGGCCCGCCGCCGACGGACCTGACCCTTTCGGGTGGTTGTGTCAGTCTGGTGGGGGAGCACCGCCGAGACCGGGAGACTCGTGATGGCCGAGATCAGGGTGAACGGGGTGGCGCTGCACTACGAGGCCCGTGGCGAGGGCCCCGGCGTCGTCCTGGTGCACGGTTCCTGGAGCGACGCGGACTCCTGGGCGCGGGTGCTGCCCGGCCTGGCGGAGTCCACCACCGCGGTCGCCTACGACCGCCGGGGGCACAGCCGCAGCGAGGACCCGCTCACCCAGGGTTCGGTGCACGAGGACGCGGCCGACCTGGCCGGGCTGATCCACGAGCTGGGCCTCGCGCCCGCCTTCGCCTACGGCGACTCCTACGGCGCCCTGGTCGTCCTCCGGCTCGCCGCCGCCCGGCCCGACCTGCTGCGCGGGATCGCCGTGCACGAGCCGCCGGGCACCGGCATCCTGCTCGCCGACCCGGACCTGCGACCGCTCGGCACCGGCTTCGCCGACCGGATCGCCGCCGTCCGGGAGCTGCTGGAACAGGCCGAGTCGGCGGCCGCCGCCGAACTGTACGTGGACAGCCTCGCCTTCGGCCCCGGCGCCTGGGAGCAGCTGCCCGCGCCGGTCCGGCACAGCTACATCCGCAACGCGCCCACCTACCTGGACGAGCTGCGCGACCCGGACGCGCTCGACCTCGACCTCATCGGGCTCGCCCGCTTCGGCGAGCCCGCGCTGCTCACCCAGAGCGACGAGAGCGCGCCGATGTTCGGCGAGGTGCTGGACCTCATCGACCTCACCCTGCCCAAGGCGGAACGCCACCTGTACGGCGGCGCCGGGCACGCCCCGCACCTGTCGCAGCCGGAGGAGTGGGTGCGGGTGGTGCTGCCGCGGGCGCTGCTCTGAGACTGCCGCGGCTTCCGCGATTGATGTGACGGTGCGTCACCGTCGCTGGCTCCGTCGGGGATTCGCCCCTGGTCGAATCCCCGGATAACCGCTCGCCTTCGCCGTCGTCCCGGGCGCAGGCTACTTCCGTGCCCGCGTCAGTACGGACGCGGTGCGAGCGGAAGGACTCACATGACGAGCACGCGCGGCCGCATCGCCGCCCTGCTGGGCGCCGTCGCGGTGGTCGCCGGCACCACGCTGGCCACTCCCGCGGCCGCCACGGCCGACACACCCGCCACGGACAGGCCAGGCGGCGGGATCACCGGGCAGGCGCCCTGCCCGGACGCGCCCGAGTTCACCTGCGGGACGCTCACCGTCCCGCTGGACCACAGCGGCGCCGTCCCCGGCACCCTCGACCTCGCGGTGGCCGTCGCCGGGAACACCGCGGCCCCCAAGGGCGACCTGCTGTTCCTCACCGGCGGCCCCGGCCAGCCCGGCGTCCCGCTGATGAAGCGGATCGCCGGAAAGATGGCGCCCGTCCTCAAGGACTACCGTCTGGTCATGTACGACCAGCGCGGCACCGGCGCCCGTGCGCTCCAGTGCCCCGGCCTCCAGGAGGACATGGGCTCCTCCGACCTCGCCGTGCCGCGCAAGCAGTCGGTCGCGGACTGCGCCGCCACCCTGGGCCCCAACGCCCGCTTCTACAGCACCGCGGACACCGTCGCCGACATCGACCGGCTGCGCGGTGCCCTCGGCGACCGGCGGCTGACCCTCGACGGCGTCTCGTACGGCACCCTCGTCGCCGAGCGGTACGCGCTCGCCCACCCGGCGCACGTGGCCCGGCTGGTGCTCGACTCGGTGGTGCCGCAGCAGGGCTACGACCCGCTCGACCTGGCCGCGCTGCCCGCCAGCGCCCGGGTGCTGCGGGCCGCCTGCCAGGCCACCGGCTGCACCACCGACCCGGCCGCCGACCTCGCCGCCACCGTCCGGCGGTACGGCAACGGGGCGCAGGTCCTGGACGCCCTCACCAGCTACGAGTTCACCGACCCGAACTACGGCGGGGTCCCGGAGGCGCTGCACGAGGCCGCCGCCGGGCAGCCCGCCAAGCTCCAGGCCTTCATCGAGACCGTCCACCGGGAGGACGCGGCCCCGGCCGAGGCGCTCAGCCAGGGCCTGCACGCCGCCACCGTCTGCGCGGACTCGCGCTTCCCGTGGGGCAGCACGGACACCCCGGTCGCGGGCCGGGCGGCCGCGCTGGAGCGCACCCGGCAGCGGCTGACCGCCGAGCAGACCTGGCCGTACGACGCGGCGACCGCGACCGGGCTCGGCAGCCAGCTGGTCTGCCTGGACTGGCCGCGCGAGCAGGTGCCGCCGATCCCGCCGGCGCACCGCAGGCTGCCGAACGTGCCGGTGCTGCTGCTCGGCGGCGACCGGGACCTGTCCACGCCGAACGAGTGGCTGTACCAGCAGGCGGAGCTGGCGCACGACCCGCAGGTCGTGATCGTCCCGGGTGCGGCGCACTCGGTGCAGACCCGGGCGGCCGACCCGGCCGGGCGGCAGGCGGTGTACGACTTCCTGCTCAAGTAGCGGGGGCCGTCGGCGGGTTGCGGCCGACGGTGGACCGCCGCCGGCGGTGGGCCGTTCCGAGCAGGGGACGGAACGGCTCGCCGCCGCGCTACGGCCCGGCCGCGCCCCAGCCGTCGTCGGGCAGGGAGCGGTCGGGCTCGGGGCAGTCGAGGTGTTCGTAGCCCCACAGCAACGCCTTGTGCAGCGCCCACGCCTCCAGCGGCGGCCCGTCCTGGGACGCCCGGTTCGTCAGGACCAGCTCCACCCGGACCTCCTCGGCCGGCGAGAACAGCAGGTTCCGCTGGTCCGGGAGGTTCTCGTACGTCACCGTCTGCCAGCTGTGGCCGGTGGCGGTCAGCGCCGCCATCAGGTCGGCCTCGGAGACGTGGGTGTCGAGCGTCGCCGAACCGCCGCCCGGCTGCGGGAGGTCGAGCTCTCCCTGCCAGACCGGCAGGGAGAGCGAGTGGAGCCGGCGGCAGCGGCAGAACACCGTCCGCACGTCGCCCCAGCAGAAGGCGTGCGGCCACCGGTCGCCCCGGTGGATGCCGCCGCCGTCCCACGGATCGCCGTAGTGGACGGCGAGTTCGGGCAGCGAGGCGCCGTAGCGCAGCTCGCCGAGGCCGCCGGTGGTGGCCAGGACGGTGACGAGCGGGAGGAAGCCGGTCAGCCCAGGCACTCGCGCACCGCCTCGATCAGGCGGTTCGCCCGGGCGTCGCCGTGGCCGATCATCCGGTTGGCGACGTAGGCGAAGCCGACGCCGAACTCGTCGTCCCCGAAGGCGAACTGGCCGCCGGCGCCGTCGTTGCCGAAGCTGCGCGCGCCGAGCAGCGGGCGGAAGGCCGGGGAGTCGAGCAGCAGCCCGGAGCCCCAGCGGGCGCCCATGTCGAAGCCCAGGAAGCCCGCCCCGGAGGAGACTTCGCGCACCGCGCCGGTCACGGTGTCGGGCGAGAGCAGGCGGGGCGCGCCGTCCAGTCCGGTGGCCGTCGCCGCGTAGAGGCCCGCCAGGCCGGTGGCGGAGGCGACGGCGCCCGCGCCGGGCAGCTCGATCGCGTGCAGCGCCGGGTCGTTCCAGCCGTGCGGCACGTCCAGGCCGGGGAAGACCAGGGCGCCGTTCATGGTGACGATCCGGGTCAGCAGGTGCTCCGGGCCGGGCATCGGACGGCGGCCCTCGGCCTCCACCAGCCGGGCCAGGCGGGGGAGTTCGCTCTCCGGCAGGCCGATCCAGACCGGCAGGCCGAGCGGCTCGGCGATCTCCTTGCGCAGGAACGCGCCCGGGGTCAGCCCGGTGATCCGGCGGATCACCTCGCCGACCGCGAAGCCGAGCACATGGCCGTGGTACTCGTACGCGGTGCCCGGCTCCCAGAGCGGCTGCTGCGCCTCGATCGCCCGGACCACCGGATCCCAGGCGGCGACCTCCTCGAAGGAGAGCACCGCGTCCAGGGCGGGGATGCCGGCCCGGTGGCCGAGGATCATCCGGGTGGTGACGTCCTGCTTGCCGTTGCGGGCGAACTCCGGCCAGTAGCGGGCGACCGGCGCGTCCAGGTCGAGCCGGCCCCGCTCGGCGAGCAGGTGGGCGCTGATGCTCACCGGGCCCTTGGCACAGGAGAAGACGGGCACGAGGGTGTCCTGCGCCCAGGCCCGCCCGGTGCGCTCGTCGGCCGTGCCGCCCCACAGCTCCACCACCTTCCGGCCCCCGGCGAACACCGTGACGGCGGCGCCCAGCTCGGGGAACCCGGCGAAGTTGGCGGCGAAGACGTCCGCGACGGCGCCGAAGCGCTCGTCGGCCCAGCCCTGGTGCTGCTGCATGATGTGGTGCCCCGTTCTGCCCAGTTCCGCCCTCAAGATCGACCGAACCACGCTACGGGAGCCCGGCGCCCCTGACGAGGGGATTTCACCAGGCCGGGACGGGTGGGACGGATGTGGCAGACTCGCCGGCCCCGGCCTGCGGCGGCTCTACCACCCGTACGACGGCGGGGCGGACGTCTACCTGGCGTCGACGGAGGAGCGGGACCGGCTGAAGGAGCGGCACGCCGGGTGGCTGTCGGGGCACCCGAACGGCCTGTGAGCGGCCGCGCCGGGCGGACGGCTTGCCCTCACCGCCGTCCGCCGCGCACAGTGTCCGGAGCGCGTTGACGATCACGCGCCCCGGCAGCCCGGCTGCCGCAGCGAGCGAGGGAGCGACACATGGCCGTCAGTCTGAGCAAGGTCGAGCAGAGCGCGCCCGCGCTGGTGAGCCTCTACAAGACGGCCGGCGCCTCGGTGGAGCGGCGCGGGCTGAACGGCCAGCGGGTGGCGGTGTACCTGGTGGTCGACTACTCCGGCTCGATGCGGCCCTACTACAAGGACGGCAGCGTCCAGGCGCTCGCGGACCGGGTCCTGGGGCTGTCGGCCCACCTGGACGACGACGGGACCGTGCCGGTCGTCTTCTTCTCCACCGAGGTCGACGCCCAGGCCGAGATCGCCCTGGAGGACCACGCGGGCTGGATCGACCGGATCGTCGCGGGCCTCGGCCACATGGGCAGGACCAGCTACCACCTGGCGATGGACGCGGTCATCCGGCACTACCGGGAGAGCGGAGCCACGGACCCGGCCTTCGTGCTGTTCCAGACGGACGGCGGCCCGATCAGCAAGCCCGCGGCGGAGAAGAAGCTCTGCGAGGCGGCGACGCTGCCGATCTTCTGGCAGTTCATCGGCTTCGGCGACCCGGACAGCCGGCAGTTCGACTTCCTGCGGAAGCTGGACGAACTGCCCGTCCCGGAGAAGCGGCCGATCGACAACGCCGGCTTCGTCCACCTGGGGCGCGACCCCCGGACGGTCTCCGACGACGAGCTGTACGACCTGCTGCTCACCGAGCTGCCGAGCTGGCTGGTGGCCGCCCGGGCCCAGGGCATCGTCCCGGACGGCCCGGCGCTGCGGGCGCCGGTCGGCGCCACGGCCGAGGAGCGGCCGCAGCGCCGGGGCTTCTGGGCCACCCTGACCGAGGGACTGGGGAAGCGGGGCCGCCGCGGTCGGTAACCCGACGGCGTCGGGACCAGGCGCTCTCTTCCGGATCACGCCGCGCGCCCGGCATGATCCGAACGAGAGGGCCTAGACCGCGGGGACCATCCCGAGGAGCTCGCTCAGACGGCGGACCGTGGCGGGCGACTCGCGGTGCAGGCCGGCGATGTCGAGGCCCTCGTCTCCCAGTACCATCAGCAGCGCCTGCTCCCCGATCGCCAGCACCACGACGTAGCCGCTGGTGCAGCGGGTGACCACGTCGCGCAGGCCGCCCACGCCGACCTCGGCCGCGGTGCGCCGGCCGAGGCCGAGCATGGCGGCGGACAGGGCGGCGGCCGACTCGGGGTGGACGGCGGCCGTGTCGGCGGCCACCAACAGGCCGTCGGTGGTGGAGACGACACTCTCCGAGATGCCCATGACCCGGTCGCGGAGGGACTTCAACTCGTCGACCAGCACGGCGGTCGGTGTCTGGCTGCTCATGGTGCGCTCTTCTCGCTCTGCTCGGTCGTCTCGGTACGCGCGGTGTGCTCGGCGCGGTGTGCGTTCGGTGGACCGTCGGAAGCGGCCGCCGCTCCCTCGGATCGGGCGGGCAGGCCGCCGGGGCCGCCCGGACCACCCGCGCCGCGTCCGCTGCGGACGCGGCGCGGTAGCGGCCCGGTGTCGGCCGGCGGCGGTTCGCTCGTCGGCGTGCGCGGGGCCACGCTCGGTGCCAGGGGCCCCGGGTGAGCCGGTTCCCGGTGGAGCAGGTGCCGGGCGTCCATCCGTACGACGTCGAGGAGCACGGCGAACACACCGCGTCCCAGGGCGAAGCCGAGGTCGCGCGCGGTGCGGCGGCCGGTGGCGGCGGCCAGGATCTCCCGGTAGCGGACCGGGATCCGCAGCGCGCCGGACTCGGCCCGGGCGGCAGGACGGATCCGGATGCGGGCCAGTTCGCCGGGCGGTCCCCAGAGGCGGGTCAGCAGGGCCGTCCGCCGGGCGGTCTCCTCGAAGAGCCGCTCCGGCTCGATGCCCGGGCGCAGCGCGATCCTGGCAGGCGGCGCCGCCTCGGCCGTCTCCCAACTGCCGGGCGGGCTCAGCACCAGGGCGAAGGCCCCGTCGAAGGCGGCGGCGGCGCAGACGGCTTCGAGCTCGGCGGCGCCGATCGACCCCTGAGCCACCAGGGCCGCGCCGAGGTCGCCGCCCCAGGTCGGGGGAGCGTCGGTCGGTCGGCCGATGGACGCGGCCGTCTCGGCGGACGCCCACTCCTCCTCGCCGACGCGCCGGGACTTCAGCAGCAGGGTCGCGGCGGTCGGGGCCCCGGGGGTCTCGATCGCCGCGACCAGACCCTGCTCCAGGTGGATCGTGCCGCCCGGTGCGCTGGAGACGGTGACCGAGCCGGTGAACTCCGTCCGGCGCAGCGCGAGCAGCAGCGCGGGCACGTTGCGCGCGGTGGGTGGAGCCGGCGTCGTGGGAGTCGCGGGCACGGCGGGCGGCGCCGTGCCGTGGGACGGGTCGGTCATGCCAGCAAGTCCTGCGCGCGGTCGGCGGTCTGGCGGAGGGCCAGTGCCAGGTTGGTCCGTTCCCGGTCCAGCACGGTGGCCAGCAGCAGGGGGTCGCCCTTCCGGGACACCACCTGGACGACCTGGTGATGGCGGGTGCTGGTGACCACCAGGCTCTCCAACTCGCTCTCCGCCCCTGCCTCGTACAGCCGCTCGCCGATCAGGTTGGTCAGCTCGGCGAGTTCGGCCCCGGTCCCGAGCAGCCGGTGGTCCCCGGCGGACTGGTAGCTGAGACCCGTGACGGCGTCGACGAGCGCGGCACCGACCACTCCGGGGGAGCCGAGCACATCGGAGAGGGAAGCGTCGAGTGCGCGCACCAGTACCCCTTCACGTTCTGAACCCCGGCAGCGTACTTTATTCCATCATTTTCACGAGGCGACCACAACCGGCGGCTTCTTGCTATTTTGTTCCCGCACACGGGAGTTCTGCCCGGAAGTCACGCAAAGGACGAACAGCGCATGAACATTGACGAGGCACTCAAGGACGCGATGGCCATCGAGGGGGCCATCGGAGTGGCCGTGGCCGACCACGAGAGCGGTATGTCACTCGGGTTCCTCGGCGGGGGGCAGCAGCTCGACCTGGAGATTGCGGCCGCCGCCAACACCGAGGTCGTTCGTGCGAAGATACGCGCCCTGGCCGCGCTGTCGATCGATGATGTCATCGAGGACGTCCTGATCACCCTCGGCACCCAGTACCACCTGATCCGCCCGCTGACCCGCGGTCACGGCTCGCTCTTCCTCTACCTGGCGCTGGACCGCTCGCGGGCCAACCTCGCGCTCGCCCGGCACGGTCTCAAGCGCATCGAGGCCGCTCTCGACATCTAGCCGGGGTCGGGGCCGGCCGCCCGGGTGTCCGCGCCCCGTCCGGACGTCCTGCCCGGAGGCCCTGCCGGAAGGCCCGCGCGGGCCGCGTTTCGCGCGCGGAATTCCGGACGGAGCGAATGCGCGGCGTGACGAGGCGGCTACGGAGATCCGTCCGCGGGAATCGGGCCGCGAATATCGAGGGTGTGCGCCCGGCACGGAAATGCGTGACTTTCCGATGACTGGGCGTCATATTCGCCCCGGCTGTTCCGGCCGGCGGTGGAGCGCCGGAATACCGTGGTCGAACCGCCGGAGCGCCGGTGTTTCGGCGGTGCCACGGACCGGGCAACTCCCGGTGATCCCGACGGTTCTGACGCCCTGCTATGGTCCGGATCCGTGACGGACGGGGTGCGGAACCAGTACGAGGCGATGCGCGGGCACTTCCACCGGGCCGCGGGGCAGCACGGATTCACGCTCGACCCCGCCCAGGAGCTCCCGGTCGAACGACTCAGTCGACTGGCCGGCGAGCTGGCCCACCCGGCCTGGCGGCTGCGCCGCAGTCCGCGGCACCTCTACCTCTGGGGCCCGGTCGGCCGCGGCAAGAGCTGGCTGGTGGACACCTTCCTCGACGGGCTGCCGACCCCGCGCAAGCGGCGGCTGCACTTCCACGACTTCTTCCGCCGACTGCACGAGGGTGTCGCCCACCACTCCGAGAGCCGGAGCGCGGACGGCGCGGCGGTGGACCGGGCCGTGGACGAGCTGCTCGGCAACTGCCGGATCCTCGTCTTCGACGAGTTCCACGCCCACGACGCGGGTGACGCGATGCTGGTCGCCCGTCTCCTCCGCACCCTGCTGGACCGGCGGATCACCCTTGTCACCACGTCCAACTACCCGCCCGCCGGGCTGATGCCCGACCCGCTGTACCACCACCTCTTCGAGCCGACGATCAGGCTGATCGAGGAGCGGATGGACGTGCTCGACGTCTCCGGGCCGGTCGACTTCCGGCGGCAGCCCCGGTCGGAGCGCGCTCACGGGTTCGACCTCGGCGCCCGTCTCCGCCCCGGCGACGAGCCCTCGGCCGGTCTCACCCCGCCCCGGCCCGAGGAAGCGGGTCCGGTGGCCGCCCACCGCCGTGAGCTGTCGGCCCGGGCGGTCCGCGAGGACCACGTGTGGTTCGGCTTCCAGGAGCTGTGCGAGGGCCTCACCTCCGTCGCCGACTACCTCGCACTCGCCGACCGCTTCCCCACCGTCGTCCTCGACGGCGTCCCACCGCTCGCCGAGGCGTCCCCCGACGGCCGTCGGCGCTTCGCCAACCTGGTCGACGTCTGCTGTGACCGCGACGTCCGCCTGGTCCTGATCGGCGCCGATCCGCTCGCCGGCCTCGCCACCGGCTCCACCCTCATGCGCGACCTCGACCGCACCGCCAGTCGCCTCGCCCTCCTCCGCCCGCCGGTTCGGGAGGCCGCCGGCTGAGCGCCCGCCGGGCGACCGGCGGGAACGGAGAAGTCCTGCCGGAGTGCCAGGACTTGCCCGGTCGATCGCGCCGGCCCTGGAGGGGGGTTGCTCGCCCGGCGCCTTGGCGAACCGGCGTGCCAGGCCGGGGCGGAGTCCGGTAGCGTGCGCGAAGGAGTGCCGGGAAGCCTGGTCGGCGATCGAGGGACAGCTGTGTCCGCGAGCCGGTCCGGGGGTGGTGTGCGTGGCGCTCGACGCGAGGTCCGCCAGCGCGCCGCCGCTCCTCGCGCGGACCCGCTCAGGCCGTACGCAGCGCTCACGGGGCTTCGGCGAGCTCCGGACAGACTCCGAGAACCGCGACACCGTCCGGCGTTTCGGCCGCCCGGTACCGTCCGACCCCGGAAGGGGCGGGGCGGCACGCCCCGGCGACGGCGACCCGGGGGTTCCGGCCGCGCACCGGACCGGGGGGAGAACCGTCATGACCCACCGTCCCTCACCATGGACCCGCACCGGCGGCGCGCTGCTCGCCGTCGCGGCGCTGGCCCCGGCGGCGGCCGCCTGGTACGTGTTCACCGTCGTGCTGCCGGACGACGCCGAGCGGTACCGCTCGTACACGGCCGCCGTGACCTGCCCGGCCGGGAGCCCGGGCGCGGGGGTCGAGGAGTGCGTGCGCGCCGTGCCGTTCACCGTCAGCGGCACGGTCGTCCGCAACGCGGGCAAGAGCTCCGAGTTCCGGGCGACGCTGGACGGCGCGCCGTTCTGGAGCGGCGAGGTGGGGTTCGCCGACGGCGGGCCGCTGCTGGACGGACTGAAGCCCGGAGACCGGGTGGACGGCACGGTGTGGCGCGGCCGGGTGATGCGCCTGGAACGGGCCGGTGTCGCGCAGGCCTCGTACGACGAGCCCCGCGACGAGGGGCAGTTCACCGCCGGGGTGGGCACGTTCGCCGCGCTGCTGGCGGTGCTCGCCGCCGTCCTGGGCGCGCTGCGGTTCACCGGCCGCCCCGGCGACGTCACCCTCGACCTCGCCCGGTCGCTCGTCCTGTGGACGCTGCTCGCCTGCGGAGTGCCCGCGGTGCTCGCGTCCGTGACCGGCCTGCCGTGGTGGACGGTGCCGGCCGCGGCCGTCCCGGCGGCGCTGCTCGCGGCGGAGGCGGTGCGGCGCCGGAACCGGGGGAGGACCCCGGGGGGACCCCGCCGGCTGCCCGCTTGACCGACGACCCGTCCCCGCTTGCGCCCGCCCGTCCCCGCGTGTGCCCGCCCGTCCCTGCTCGCACCGGCCCGTACCCGATCCCGGCCGTCGGACAATGTTTCGGCCGGATGAGGAACGGTGTCGCTACCGTCTACCGAGCCCGTGGCCTGGGCAGGCTCGGGCTGACAGTGCTAGCGAAAGGGGCCGACGATGGCCGCAGTTCACGAATCCGTCCTCGACGCGATCGGCGGGACGCCGCTGATCCGCCTGGCCCGGCTCGGCGCCGGGATCGCCGCGCCGATCTACGCCAAGGCCGAGTTCCTCAACATCGGTGGCAGCGTCAAGGACCGCGCCGCGCTCTCGATGGTGCTGGCCGCCGAGCGGGACGGCCTGCTGAAGCCGGGCGGGACGATCATCGAGGCGACCTCCGGGAACACCGGCATCGGCCTGGCGATCGTCGGGCGGCAGCGCGGGTACCGGGTGATCGCCGGGGTGGCCGACAAGTCGTCGGCCGAGAAGTCCGACATCCTGCGGGCGTACGGGGCGGAGGTCGTCCTCGCGCCGACCGCCGTGCCCGCCGAGGACCCGAGGCACCTGTTCAACGTCGTGCAGCGGCTGGCCGAGGAGATCCCCGGCGCCTGGCTCGCCAACCAGTACGACAACCTGGCCAATCCGGACGCCCACATCCGGACCACCGGCCCCGAGATCTGGGAGCAGACCGGCGGCCGGGTGACCCACTTCGTCGCCGGCGTCGGCACCGGCGGCACCATCACCGGCACCGGCGGCTACCTCAAGGAGACCTCCGGCGGCGCCGTGACCGTGGTCGGCGCGGACCCGGAGTCCTCCACGTACGGGGGCGGCGACGGCAGCCCGTGGTACGTCGAGAGCATCGGGCACTACCTCCACCCCGACACCGTCGAGGACCGCATGCCGCAGGCCCTGCGTACGGAGCTGATCGACTCCTACGAGCGGATCCCGGACCGCGAGGCGCTGCTGGCCGCGCGTCGCCTCTCCCGCGAGGAGGGCCTGCTGGCCGGCCCGTCCTCCGGCGCGGCGGTGGCGGCGGCGCTGCGGGTGGCGCGCCGGCTCGGGCCGGACGACCTGGTCGTGGTGGTGCTGCCGGACTCGGGGCGCTCCTACCTGTCCAAGGTGCACAGCGACGCGTGGATGCGGGAGTGGGGCTTCCTGGAGGAGGCGGCGGACGGCCTGCGGCCGCTGCTCGACGCCGCCGCGCCGCTGGTGACGGTGGCCGCCGGCGCGACCGTGGGCGAGGCGCTGGAGGTGCTGGGCGATGCGCCGGGCGGCGTGGCCCCGGCGGTGCTGGCGCGGGCGGCGCGCCCGTACGGGGTGGCCGCGACGGAGGTGGTCGGCTCGGTCTCCCGGGCCGCGCTGGCGGCGGCGCTCGCGGACGGCGCGGCCAAGCCGGGCGACCCGCTGGGCGGGCTGATCGGGCCGGCGCTGCCGACGGTCGGCGTCGGGCAGTCGGCGGCCGACGCGCGGACGGTGCTCGGGAGGACGCACCGGGCGGTCATGGTCCTGGTGGACGGTCGGGTGGCCGGGGTGCTGCCGAGGGAGGCGGTGGCCTAACCCCCTTCGACTGTCTCCTGGGCGCCCCCTTCGGCGGGCGCCAGGATCGCCGAGATCACCCGGTTCAGGGTGCGGTCGAAGGCCCGGTCCGGGTCGGCGGGCGGACCGGTGGTGGCGAACGCCTGGGCCAGGTGCGGGAATTCGCCGCTCGCCGCCGCCTGGCCGAGGTAACCGACCAGCTCCGCCTGCCACTTGGCGCCCGCCGCGGCCGTCTGCTCGTACTGGGCGAACTGGCCGACGAAGCCGTTGAACAGCGCCATCGCCTCCATCCGGGCGCCCCCGCCGAGGCCGGTGGGGGCGGTGACGGCGAGGAAGTGGTCGGTGTAGCGCAGGGCGTTGGGGCCGATGCTGGGGCGGACCAGCACCAGTGCGGGCAGCCAGGGGTGGCGGCGGGAGAGGCCGAGCTGCTGGTGGGCCAGGTCGGCGAGGTCGGCCCGGACGTCACCGCTCGGCGCGGGCGGGAAGCGGTACTCGCCGGCGACCGCGTCGAGCATCAGGTCGAGCAGGTGCTCCTTCTTCGGCACGTAGTTGTAGAGCGACATGGTGCCCGCGCCGAGCGCCGCCGCGACCCGGCGCATGGAGACCGCGTCCAGGCCCTCGGCGTCGGCGATCGCGATGGCCGCGGCGGCGATCGAGTCCCGGCTGTGGGCCGGGCGCGGGCCGCGGCCGGTGCGCTCGGGGCGCAGCCAGATCACTTCGGGGGCCTCGGGGGGCGTGGGCCTGTCGGGCTGTTCCGACTGTTCCGGCTGGTCGGGGCCGGTGGGGGACTTGCTGGACGGCACTGGAAGATCACCTCGCCCTCCCATCTTAGATACGTACGGCGTACGTAGTACGATGGCGCCCAAGCGCGCTTCTACGTACGCTGTACCTAGAGAAGGGCAGAGCCATGTCCGACACCGCCCGACCCGCCGCCGGCGCGGCGCCCGCCATCGAGATGACGGGCGTGCGGAAACGCTTCGGCGCCACCGAGGCCCTGCGCGGCCTCGACCTCACCGTCCCGGCCGGCACCGTCTGCGGCCTGCTCGGCCCCAACGGCGCCGGCAAGACCACCGCCGTCCGCGTCCTCGCCACCCTGGTCGCCCCCGACCGCGGCACCGCCCGGGTCGCCGGACACGACGTCGTCCGCGCCGCCGAGGACGTCCGGCGCGCCATCGGCCTCGCCGGGCAGCACGCCGCCGTCGACGAGGGCGTCACCGGCCGCGACAACCTCCGGCTGTTCGGCCGGCTGCACCACCTCGGCGCCCGCCGGGCCCGGGAGCGCGCCGACGAACTGCTCACCCGCTTCGACCTCACCGAGGCCGCCGACCGGCTCGTGCGCACCTACTCCGGCGGCATGCGCCGGCGCCTCGACCTCATCGCCAGCCTGGTCACCAGCCCGCCGGTGCTCTTCCTGGACGAGCCCACCACCGGGCTCGACCCGCGCAGCCGGCAGGCGATCTGGGACACCGTCAAGGAGCTGGCGGACGCCGGCACCACCGTGCTGCTCACCACCCAGTACCTGGAGGAGGCCGACCGGCTCGCCGACGACATCGTGGTGATCGACCACGGCGCCGCCATCGCCACCGGCCCGCCGGACCGGCTCAAGGCCGCGATCGGCAGCCAGGTCTCCGTCACCCTGGCCGACCCCGGGCAGCTCGCCGCCACCGCCGTGGTGCTGTCCTCGATGACCGGCGGCGACGCGCGGGTGGACGTCGTCGAGCGGACCGTCACGGTGCTGACGACGCCCGGCGTGTCCGTCCTGCTGCCCTCGCTGGTACGGGAGTTGGACGGCGCGGGGGTCGTCGCCGAGGACGTCGCGGTGCGGGCGCCCTCGCTGGACGACGTGTTCCTCGCGCTCACCCAGGAGTCCGCGGACGCCGGGAGGGCCGCCTGATGACCGCCGCCGCACTCGCGCCCCCGCGCCCGTCCGCCGTCCCGCGCCCGTCCACCGCCCGGCGGCTCGCCTCCGGCACCTGGACCTCGATGCTCCGCGTCCTGCTCAACTACCGCCACTCGCCCGGCCTGTTGGCCGCCTCGCTGGGCGTGCCGGTGGTGATGGTGGTGGTCTTCGGGTACGTCTTCGGCAGCGCCATGCAGGTCCCCGGGGGCGGCGGCTACCGGGAGTTCCTGATGCCCGGCCTGTTCGCCATGGTGGCCACCAACGGCGTCATGCCCACCATGGTCGGTGCCGCCCGCGACGTCGGGCGCGGGGTCACCGACCGGCTGCGCTCCATGCCCGTCTCCCGCACCGGACTGCTGCTCGGGCAGGCCCTCGCCGACCTGCTGGTCAGCGTCGTCGTCCTGGCGCTGCTGGCGCTGGTCGGGCTCGCCACGGGCTGGCGCGTCCGGCACGGACTCGCCGACGCGGCAGGGGCGTTCGCACTGCTGCTGCTCTTCCGCTTCGTGATGACCTGGGTCGGCACCGTGCTCGGCCTGACCATCGGCAAGGAGGAGGCAGCCGGCCAACTGTCCGCCGCGGTGATCCCGTTGGCGATGGTCACCAACGCCTACGTGCCGACCGGCGGCATGCCCGGCTGGCTGCGGTTCCTCGCCGACTGGAACCCGGTCAGCTCCGTCGTCCAGGCCTGCCGGGAGCTGTTCGGCAACCCCTCGGCGGCCGGTTCCGCCTGGCCGACGCAGCACGCCGTGCTCGCCGCGCTGCTCTGGAGCGCCGTGCTGCTCGCGGGCTGCATGCCGCTCGCCGTACGGAAGTTCGCCACCCACGGGCGGTGATCCGCCAGCTTGCGGCACGCCCCCCTAATGTGCTGGACAGCGGGGCCGGTGTGGTCTTGGGTGGGGCGCCATGGAGTACACCCACCTCGGCCGCACCGGCCTGACCGTCTCCCGCCTCTGCCTCGGCACCATGAACTTCGGTCCCCACACCGAGGAGGCCGAGGCCCACCGCCTCATGGACGCCGCCCACGAGCACGGCATCAACTTCTTCGACACCGCCAACACGTACGGCCGCGACCGCGAGGGCCGGCTGCGCGGGCGTACCGAGGAGATCATCGGCCGCTGGTTCGCCAAGGGCGGCGGCCGCCGCGAGCGCACCGTCCTCGCCACCAAGGTCTACGGCGACATGGGGGACTGGCCCAACGAGAGCAGGCTCTCCGCGGTCGCCGTCCGCAAGGCCGTCGAGGCCAGCCTGCGCCGCCTCCAGACCGACCACATCGACCTCTACCAGATGCACCACATCGACCGGGCCACGCCCTGGGAGGAGATCTGGCAGGCGATGGAGGTCCTGGTCGCCCAGGGCAAGATCGTCTACGTGGGCTCCAGCAACTTCGCCGGCTGGCACATCGCCCAGGCCCAGGAGACCGCCCGCGCCCGCCACTTCCTCGGCCTGGTCAGCGAGCAGTCCCTCTACAACCTGCTCGACCGGGCGGTCGAACTCGAGGTCGTCCCCGCCCTCCAGCACTACGGCCTCGGGCTGATCCCGTGGTCGCCGCTGCGCAGCGGCCTGCTCGGCGGCGTCCTGCGCAAGGAGCGCGAGGGCACCCGGGACCGCAGCGGCATGGCCCTCGCGAGCGAACTCCTCGCCAAGCACCGCGACCGCATCCAGGCCTACGAGGACCTCGCCGCCGAACTCGGCGCCGACCCCGCCGACCTCGCCCTCGCCTGGCTCCTCTCCCGCCCCGTCGTCACCGCCCCCATCATCGGCCCCCGCACCCGGGCCCACCTCGACGCCGCCGTCGGCGCGCTCGACCTCAAGCTCGACCAGAAGACCCTCGACCACCTCGACGAGCTCTTCCCGGGCCACCGCCCCGCCCCGGAGGACTACGCCTGGTAGCCCGCCCGCGCCCCGGCTTCGGCCCGGGCCTCAGCCGGTGCCTCCGTCGCGCCCCCGGCGGCCGTGGAAGACGGCCTGGCCGGGGGCGCGGCTGTGGTAGCAAGGCAGGCATGAGGGAGCGGGAGCAGGAACGGGAGCGGGCGCGGAAGCGGGGCGGGGGCCGGGGGGCGTACCACCACGGGGCGTTGCCGGAGGCGTTGGTGGCGGCGGCGTTCGAGGTGCTGGACGAGCAGGGGCAGGAGAAGGTCAGCGTGCGGGAGGTGGCGCGCCGGGCCGGGGTGTCGGCGGGGGCGCCGTTCCGTCACTTCGCCGACCGGCAGGCGCTGTTGACCGCGCTGGCGGACCGGGTGCTGGCGGACTTCGTGCGCTGGCAGGAGGCCCAGGTGGCGGCCGCCGGGCCGGACGGCAGGTCGGTGATGCGGGCGATCGGGCTGGGGGTCGTCCGGTACGTGCTGCGCCATCCGCGGCGGTTCGAGCTGGTGCGCTCGCGGGTGTTCGCCGCCTCGCGGGATCCGGAGCTGAGCGAGCGGCTGGACGGCATCGACCGGGTGTTCACGGACCTGATCGTCGCGGACCAGGAGGCGGGCCTGCTGCGCCCCGGGGATCCGGCGCTGGTCGGGCTGGCCGGGCAGGCACTGGTGTACGGGCTGGCGCAGATGATCCTGGACGGCTACCTGCCGGCCGCGGCGGCGGAGGAGCTGGCCTGCCAGGTGATGGACACCTTCGGCCAGGGGATCGCCAACCACCCTTCGCCGTAACCGAATTGTGCGCTGGACGAGCCTTGACCGGGCCATTCCGCGCTGATGTAATCACCGATTACATCGGCACGGGCACGGGAGGCAGAGATGTCCTTGTTCGCCAAGCCGCAGCCGGGCTACACCACGGCCGCCGCCACCGGCGACACCGTGGTGCTGCTGATCGGCATGCGGATCAACCGCTTCTGGGCCGTGCACCACTGGGGCCCGGTGATGTTCTCGATGCTCCGGATGCTGTACGAGCTGGGCCGCGCCCCCGAGCGCGGCCTGCGCGGCCGCGTCCTGCTGACCGCCTCGCCGCGCACCTACTACGTCGTCCAGTACTGGGAGTCGAAGGAGAAGCTGTACGGCTACGCGAGCGCGCCGGACGGCTTCCACCACACCGTGTGGGGCATCGTCAACCGCAAGCTGCGGCAGGGGAAGACGCGCGGCCACGTCGGGCTCTGGCACGAGACGTACATCGTGCCGCAGGGCGGGTACGAGGCGATCTACTTCGACATGCCGCCGTTCGGCCTGGCCGGTGCCACCGGCTCGCTGCCGCTGGAGGCGCGCGGCCGGCGGGCGTCGCAGCGGCTGGCCTACCGGGAGCCGGAGTCCGGTGGGGTGGAGCCGGCCGAGCCGGGGACCGGCGCCTGAGTACGGCCGCGCAGGGAGTGTCGTGAGCCGCCCGGCCGCCGCGCCGTGAGAGCGTCAGGGGATGGTGGATCGGGGCGACGCGCGGCCGGAGGCGCCGGCGCGGCCGGTACGGGTGGTGCACGAGGTGCCGTACCGCGCGCAGTGGGAGTCGGCGGAGCTGGTGCGGGAGATCGTCGACGGGCGGCTGGACGCGTCCGCCGACCCGCGCTGGGGGCAGTCCGGAGCGGCCAGCGCGGAGGAGTACGCGTGGTGGTCCTGGCGGCTGTGCGGGGTGGCCTGCCTGCGGATGGCACTGGCGCACTGGTGGGGCGTGAACCCGGCGGCGATGGCGCTCGCGGAGGAGTGCCTTGCGGCCGGCGCGTACCTGCGGGACGGCGACGGCCTGCGCGGACTGATCCACGCGCCGTTCGCCGGGTACGTCGAGCGGCGCTGGGGACTGGCCGCGCGGGCCCGGGAGTTGACGCCCGAGGAGGTGTCGGCCGAGGTGGTCGGCGGCCGGCTGGTGATGGTCTCGGTGCACCCGTCGATCCGGGAGCCGTACGGGCCGGAGCCGGTGCGGCGCGGCGGGCACCTGGTGCTGGCGGTGGGCGCCACGGACACGGCGCTGCTGGTGCACAACCCCTCCGGGTTCCCGGGGGAGTCGCAGGCCTTCGCGCGCGTGCCGTGGCGGTCGTTCGGGCGGTTCTACGCCGGGCGGGCGATCGTGCTCGGCCCGCCCGGGGCGCTCTCGTCCTGAGGCCGCGGACGGGCCGTGGCGGCGTCCTCGGCCTGAGGCCGCAGGCGGGCCCTGGCGGCGTCCTCGGCCCGACGTCGCGGACCGGGCGGACCGGGTGGGCCGGCCGTCACTGGTTGTCCGGCAGCCCCATCGGGTTGATCGGCAGCTCGCTGCGACAGAGCGCCGAGATCGGCTTCAACGCCGCCGCCAGCCGGTCGAGTTCGGCGCGCGGGTAGTCGTCCCAGACCCGGGCGGCGGCCAGGTCGGTGGCGGCCTCCAGGGTCTGGTGGCGGATCCGGCCGAGTTCGGTGACCGTCCCCTCGGCGGTCAGCCAGCCGCGCTCGACCAGGCGCTCGGCGGCCGCCTCCCACTCGGCGTCCGTCCACCCGCGCAGCGGCTGGATCATCTCGCGCCGCATGTCCATCGCGCAGCGGACCACCAGCGCCTCGCAGCCGTCCAGCCCGGCCGCCACCAGGGCGGCCACGTGGCCGTCGCCGCGGTGCTCGCGCATCACGGTGGCGGCCTGCCAGAGCCGCTCGTAGAGGCCGCTCGGGCGGGGCAGCGCGGCGTTGGCGGCGGCCAGCACCCGGCCGGCGCAGTCCAGCCGGGTGGCGGCCTGCTCCAGGGTCTCGGCGACCAGCTCCACCTGGTTCTTGTCCACGTGCTCCAGCAGCCGGCCCAGGATCGTCGCCGAGGCCTTCAGTCGAACGGCCAGCGCCTCCTCCGGGCTCGCGTGGTTCCACACCTCCGGCAGGGCCCGCTCGACCATCGCCGGAGCGAAGTTGAAGAACGCGGCGGTGACCGGCGGGGCGTCCACCGCGCCGAGCGGGGCCGCGCGGGTGGCGAAGTAGCCGTGCAGGCGGCCGTGCAGACCGGCCTCCTCGAAGGCGGATCGGCCCTCGGGCAGGAAGTAGGTGACGGCGTGCACCGGCTCGAAGAGCCACCACAACGCGCGGGCGGGGTGGACGAGATCGGTCATCGAGGGACCTTCCTCGGACGGAGCCCCGGGCGGGCCGGGGCGCTCGGCTGGTCGGGACGACGGCCCGGCGGGAGCCGCGGCGGATGCGTGGACCGTTCACGCGGCAGGAGCGTGGACCGTTCACCTGGCAGGTGCGTGGACCGTACAAGGGCTGATGACCACGGGGAAGGCCCCAGTAACCCCCGAGGGGGTGTGATGACGGTCACGCGGGGGCGACGCCGTGCGGTCGGCGGCGGCACGTCACGGGATGATGGGATGAGGTGCCCGCTCCGGGGGCGCCGAGCCCTCGCAAGCCCTCGTACGAAGGTAGTCGGTCATGGCCCAGATCAACCCCAGCATCCTGTCCGCGGACTTCGCCCGGCTCGCCGACGAGGCCGAGGCCGTCCGGGGTTCCGACTGGCTGCACGTGGACGTCATGGACAACCACTTCGTGCCCAACCTCACCCTCGGCGTCCCGGTGGTCGAGTCGCTCGCCCGCGCCACCGACATCCCGCTCGACCTCCACCTGATGATCGAGGACCCGGACCGCTGGGCCCCGCAGTACGTCGAGGCCGGCGCCGGCTCGGTCACCTTCCACGTCGAGGCCGCCGCCGCGCCCGTCCGCCTCGCCCGCGAGATCCGCGCCAAGGGCGCCCGCGCCTCGATGGCGCTCAAGCCCGGCACCCCGATCGAGCCGTACGAGGACCTGCTGCCCGAGCTCGACATGGTGCTGATCATGACCGTCGAGCCCGGCTTCGGCGGCCAGGCCTTCCTGGACATCATGCTGCCGAAGATCCGCCGCACCCGGGAGCTGATCGCCAAGCACGACCTGGAGCTGTGGCTCCAGGTGGACGGCGGCGTCGCGGCGAGCACGATCGAGCGCTGCTCGGAGGCGGGCGCGGACGTGTTCGTGGCCGGTTCGGCGGTGTACGGGGCCGAGGACCCGGCCGAGGCGGTCCGCAACCTGCGGGGGCTCGCCGAGAAGGCGGCGGCCGACGCCTGGTGGGCCTGCGGGCACTGAGGGCTCCGGGGGCGGCGGCCCGGCGGCCTGCTGGTGCGCCGGGCCGTCGGCGCACCGCCTGGCCGCCTCGCCGGCCCGGCGCCGGTGACGGCGCCGCCGGATGGCCGGGCAGGGGTGGAGGAACCCCGCACCGTGGCGGATGATCGGTGACGGTGTCCTCCGTGATCGGTGACGGTGTCCTCCGAGGAGCCGAGGACCCCGCCCGGCCCCTCTCCGTACGGTGGTGGAACCGCGATGAGCAACCTCGACCTCAAGCCGGCCCCGACCAGCTGCGGCCGCGAGGCCGGCACCGGCCCGGCGAAGGACCTGCTGACGGCCCGTCAGTTCCCGCTCGGCACAGGCACGGTGGTCCGCCGCCTGCTGCCCAACCTCGGCCGCCGGATGGTCGGAGCCTGGTGCTTCGTGGACCACTACGGCCCCGACGACATCGCCGACGAGCCCGGCATGCAGGTCCCGCCGCACCCGCACATGGGCCTCCAGACGGTCAGCTGGCTCCACCAGGGCGAGGTGCTGCACCGCGACAGCCTGGGCAGCCTCCAGACCGTCCGGCCGTACGAGCTGGGCCTGATGACCTCCGGCCGGGCGATCTCCCACTCCGAGGAGTCCCCCCGCCCGCACGCCCGCTACCTGCACGGCGCCCAGCTCTGGGTCGCCCTCCCGGAGGCCGGCCGGCACCTCGCCCCCGCCTTCGAGCACCACCCCGACCTGCCCGTGGTCACCGCCCCGGGCCTGCGCGCCACCGTCATCCTCGGCACCCTCGACACCGCCACCTCGCCCGGCACCACCCACACCCCGCTGGTCGGCGCCGACCTCGCTCTCACCGGCGGCGCGGACCTCCGCCTCCCGCTCGTCCCCGACTTCGAGTACGCCGTCCTCGCCATGTCCGGCCGCGTCGACGTCGACGGCGTCCCGGTCGAGCCCGGCTCCATGCTCTACCTCGGCTGCGGCCGCCCCGACCTCCCCCTCCGCGCCGCCGCCGACGCCGCCGTCCTCCTCCTCGGCGGCGAGCCCTTCGACGAGAAGATCGTCATGTGGTGGAACTTCATCGGCCGCACCACCGACGACATCGCCCAGGCCCGCGCCGACTGGATGACCGGCACCCGCTTCGGCGAGGTCCACGGCTACGCCGGCGCCCGCCTCCCCGCCCCGGAACTCCCCACCGTCCCCCTCAAGGCCCGGGGGCGCGAGCGCTGACCCGGCGGTCAACGCGGTGGGCGAGGGCGCCGTTCGCGGCCGGAACCGACGGGGACGGCGTCGGCTGGGGGTGCGGGCGGCCTGATTTCCGTCGGCCGACTACTACAATGCGGAATCCAAGAACGCGGATATCAGGATCAGGGTGGGGGACGAATGGCGGCAACGGAAGACTCGGTCATGGTCGATCGCGACGCCTACCTCGATGTCCGCTCCCGCAGCGCGTCCGTCTTCGACCTCGACGCCGGACTGCCCGGCCAGGTTTTCCGGGAGGACGCGGGGGATTCGCTGTTCTGCGAGTTCGACGCAGTCCTCACCCGGGAGTTCTGGCCGGCGCTCTGCGCGATGGCCCGGTGGCACGGCGACGACCGCATCGACCTGCTGGTTCTCAAGCCCGGTGCCGACGAGTTCTACCTTCCGGAGTGTGGGACGTACCCGGCGGTGTCGCTGTCCGTCGACGCGGGCATGGACGACTACTGGGAGAGGATCGGCTTCACGTCGGACGATGATTTCGCGGAGTCGATCGCGGTTTCCGCCAATGTCATCGCGGTGACCGGCCCTTCCGGACGGTGGGGGTGCTGGGGCGAGAGGGATCCCGAGGTCGCGGTTTTCCGGGGTTTTCCGGATGCGGCCAAGCGGAACGAATGGCGTGAGCGGTTCGGACCCTTCCTCGAGGTGTCGGGCGCACTGGAGTCGTATGTCTCGATGGCCTTTTGGCTCCATGGCATCCCGGACGCCTTCGCGGCGGCCCTGACCGCCAACTACGGAGGTCTGAACGGCGGAATGCCGTAATACAAGGGGGATTCACCGGCGTCGTTGACGCTTCCGTGGCGTTCCGGGTCAAGGCTCCTGCCGACCCGCGGGGCACATGTAGGGGACGAGGCCGCCCATGCGGGCGGCCTCGTCCCCTACTGTCCTTCGTCAGGTCGGCCGCGTGGCGTGCCCGGCCTTTGTCTCTTGTCGGCCGGGGATTTCGGACAGGGGATCAGTTCTTGGGGAGGGTGTTCACGAAGGTGGTGTTGGCGGCGTAGAAGCCGCCGACGGCCTTCTCGACCTCGGGGAGGGGGACCTTCTTGTCGGCCTGGTAGTAGAGCCAGTTGACGTTCATGTCCCAGGTCCGGGTGCCGGACGGCGTCGTGGGGAGGTCGATCAACCAGGAGCTGAACCGGATGCTCAGGGGCTCGCGCGGGTAGGACTTGCTGCCGCTGCTGTAGAGGGTCTTGCCGTCGACGGAGTAGGTGACCTTCCCGGCGTCGGCGGTGAGCATCAGGGTGTGCCAGCCGGCGACGCTCTTGTTCGTGGCGAGGGTGTCCCGGTCGTCCTGGGCGGCGCTGCGCCAGCTCGTGGTGTCGAGCCGGGGGCCGGGGGCGCCCCAGCCGCCGTTGGGCATGTACTCGAAGTCCAACTCGCTGTACTTCTTCGAGTTGTGGTCGGGCGAGATCGCGTAGACGGTCTGGATGATGTGGTCGCCGTCGCGGCCGTCGGTGGGCTTGTCGCTGAAGAAGACCCGGGCGGCGATGGTGCCGTTGAGGGACTCGCCCGCGGTGCGTCCGACCTCGACCTGCTTGGTGCCCTTGGGGGTGCCGTCGGTGGTGACGCGCAGCCGCATGGCCTGGCCGCTCTGGGCGTCGGCCACGGTGGGGAAGGAGAGGTCTTCCTTGGACCAGGTGTCGCGGATGCCAGGGCCGCCGCCGTCGGTGCGGACGGTCCAGCCGTGTGAGGCCAGGGCCGGGTCCTCGGTACCGGTGTAGTGGAAGGCGTCGAACAGGACGCCGGGTGGGCCGGGCGGGGCGGTGGGCGTGGGGACGGGAGTCGCGGCAGGGGCCTGCTGCTTCTCCGCTCCGTGGGCGGCCGCCGGTCCGGACGGCTTGCCGTCGGACGCGCAGGCGCCCGCGCCGACGGCGAGCATGACCAGAGGGAGGGCGGTCCCGAGTGCGGCCCGCGTGCGGGTGTGCGGGGTGGGGCGGGTCACGACTGCTCCTCCGAGGGGGATGCACAGGGGGATGCGGAAGGCGTCAGTACGTACACGCTTCGCATCGGATCGATCAATTCGGGCTCATCTTATCCATGCCTTTGACTCCTCTTTTAAGGTGCTTGAACGAGGTTGGATCGGCATTAGCGCCTCCCAGAGGCAGGTGGGGGAAGGAATGGATATGTGGTGTCGGCCACGTTCGCGGACGTTAACGCCGGGGGTGATCTGTCCGATTTGGCGTCCTTTAGCTGAGTGTCTGAGCAGCCGGTATCACGGTGGGGGAGCGTGTGGTCGCGCTGCCTTTCCCCCACTGGAGTGTGTCGCGCCGGGCCGTTGAACTATCTACATTTTGGGGCGATATCCTCTCCCGGACCATCACAGGATGCACACAGAGTGAACGGCGTTGACTAGCGCGCCGTCAAAACGGGGGAGTTCGTACCGTGTCAGGTACCGCCGCGCCCAGCGCGCCCATCGAGGAGGCCCGGTCCTCGCGCAGCCGGCACCGTCGGGGTCGGGTCGCCCCCGCGGCCGGCACCGCCCTCTACGACACGGTGATCCTCGTTCCCGCCCGGAACGAGGAGGTCGGCGTCCTGACGTCGCTGGACTCCCTGGCCAAGCAGAGCCGGCGCCCCGACCTCATCATCGTGGTCGTCAACAACTCCACCGACCGCACACGGGAGTTCGCCCAGCGGTTCGCGGACGACGAGCGCACCCCGCCGACGGTCGTGCTCAATCTGGACAACAACCCGCACAAGAAGGCGGGCGCCCTCAACCATGGACTGGAGTGGCTGCGGGAGGCGGTCGGCGGGCGCCTGACCGGCGCGGTGCGCCACGTCCTGGTGATGGACGCCGACACCGAACTGCACCACCGGTTCATTGAGCGGGCCCGCAACGTCATCTCCTCCGACCCCGAGCTCGGCGGCGTCAGCGCCTCCTGCCTCGGCCGCACCGGCCTGTGGCGCAACCCCTGGCAGCGCTACCTGCTCGGCATGCAGATCATCGAGTACGGCCGGGCGGCCAGTGCCCGCTACCGCGCCGACGTGCACACCATGTCCGGGGCCGGCAGCTTCTACCGGGCCGAGGCGTTGCAGACCCTCATCGACTGGCGCGGCGAGGTCTTCTGGGAGGACCACCGCAACCTCGTCGAGGACTACGAGACCACGCTGGCGCTCAAGGAGTCCGGCTGGAAGGTCACCGCCAACGAGCTGTGCATCGCCTACACCGACCTGATGCCCACCCTGCGCGAGCTCATCCAGCAGCGCGAACGCTGGTCCCGGGGCACGGTCGACACCCTGCGAGCCCGCGGCTGGACGAAGTTCACCTGGCACTCGATCAGCACCCTGATCATGGGGCTCATCGCCTCCGCCTACATCCTCGGCTGGGGCACCAAGCAGGTGGCCGCGATGGCGCGGTTCGGCGTCAGCCACGCGCCGCTGTTCTGGGCGATGATCGGCTTCTGGGTCCTCTACCCGGCGCTCCGGGTTCGCAAGCTCGGCCCCAAGGCCATGATCGTCGAGGCCCTGCTGATCCCGGAACTCGTCTTCACGGTGGTCCGCACCTACTGGCTCGTCTCCTCCGTCATCAAGTCGTACATGACACGCGTCTCCGCGTGGAAGTAGCCCGAAAGAACACCATGAACGTTTTCAAAGGCCTGGGCGTCTGCATCCTCCTGGCGGCCGTCACCGTCGCCATGACCCAGGTGCCCAACGCCGACCTCGTCCTGTTGGTCGTCAGCGTCACCATCATCAGCATCTCCATCGTCACCTTCGGGGCGTCCGTCCGCCGCAGCCGCCGGGACCGCCGCCTCGCTGGCGGCGGCCGCCGCCGGGCCTGAGGGGACCTGACCGGTCGGACAGCCCCGCCGAGCGCGTTCGACGCCGAGCGGCCACGGCCCGCGCTGCGGGGCCGTGGCCGGAGGGGGCTATCGGGCGGTTGTGGCGGACGGGGTCTTCTTCCGGGCGCGGTAGGCGGCGGCCTTGATCTTGTTGCCGCAGGAGTCCATGCCGCACCACTGGCGGCGCATGCCCCGGGAGCGGTCGATGTAGACCCGGGTGCACTCGGGGTTGCCGCACTCCTTCAGCAGGGGGACGTCCGGGCCGCTGAGGAGTTCGACCGCCTGGCGCGCGACGGTTGCCAGCGCCTGTTCGGGGGTCGCCTCGTTGTGCCGTCCGGTCAGGGTGAGCTGCGGTGTCACGGGCGGTTTGCGCGCGGCGCCGTTGAGTACGGCGAGTGCCTCGCGGTCGAAGGCCTCGCCGAGTCGGCGGTTGGTGATCAGCCGGTAGACGGCCTCGCGGACGGTGGTCGCCTCGCGGACGTCCTGCTCGTCACCGGGCGTGATCGTGTCCACCAGGCCGCAGTCCAGGTACCAGGCGTTCAGGCGCTCCGGCGTCACGAACATCTCGAACCGGACCGTGCGCCGTGCACGGAGCGTAGCGGCGAAGTCCAGGGCGGGGTGCCCGCAGACGAAGACATGGTCAAGGTTCACATCACCATGCTGGCAGGTGACTGTGTCGGGGGGCAATGACGGGTGGCGCCCGCCGGGTCGAGCCGCAGCTCGCGGCCCTGCCAGCGTCGGCGCAGCCAGCGGTCGTGGCTCGCGAGGACGATCGCGCCGGGACCGGTGCCGAAGGCCTCCTCCAGTTCGTCGCAGAGGCGCGGGGAGAGGTGGTTGGTGGGTTCGTCGAGCAGCAGCAGCCGGGGCGGTTCGGCCACCAGGAGCGCCAGTGCGAGCCGGCGGCGCTGCCCGACGGACAGCCGGCCGACGGGCTTGTCCAGGTCCGCCGCGTGCAGCAGGCCGAGCGGTCCCAGCGGCACCCGCTCGGCGCGCGCCGCGCCCAGCGCCTGCTCGTAGGTGTCGCGGACGGTGCGGTCGGGCCGGTCGAACTCGGTGTCCTGGGTGAGCAGTCCGACTGTCAGTCCGGGGTGCCGGTGCACCGTGCCCTCGGCCGTGAGGTGGCCGGCGAGTACGGCGAGCAGCGTCGACTTGCCTGTCCCGTTGCCGCCCGTGACCAGCAGCCGGTCGTCCGGGGCGACGTCCAGGCTTTCGAGCGCGAGTCGGCCGGGCACCCGGAGGTCCCGGAGCGACACCAGGGGCCGGAGGCCCTCGCCGGTGTCGGACGGCGGGTGGGCGTCCGCCGCCAGGGATTCGACGGCGAACCGCAGCGGGCGTGGCGGCTCGGGGACCTGCGCGCGCTCCAGCTCCTCCAGTCGGCGGGCGGCGTTGCGCACCCGTCGGGAGATCTGGTTCTGCACCCGGCCGGCCCGGTGGCCGTAGCCCATCTTCTCGTTGTCGCGCGGCCCCCGGTCCGGTGCGACCAGGTGCGCGGTCACGCCGGCCGCGTGGCGCAGCTGCGCCAACTCCTGCTGCTCCTCGGCGAATCGCCGCTCCCAGCGGTCCCGCTCGGCGCGCCGCTCGCCCAGGTAGGCGCTGTAGTTGCCGCCGTAGCGGACCGGTCCGTCCACCGCCGGGTCGAGGTCGATCAGGTGGGTGCAGACGGCGTCGAGGAACGCCCGGTCGTGGGCGGCGACGACCACGGTGCCGGGCAGTGCGCGGACCTGCTCCTCCAGGAAGGCGGCGGCGCCGTCGTCGAGGTGGTTGGTCGGCTCGTCCAGCAGCAGCGCGGACGGCCGTCGGACCAGCAGCGCCGCGAGGGCCAGCCGGCCGCGCTGCCCGCCGGACAGCGAGCCGAGCGTGCGGTCGTGCCCGAGCGGGCCGAGGGCCGGTGCGCCGAGGCCCAGCCCGTCGAGGACCAGGGCGGCACGGCGGTCGGCGTCCCAGGACTCCCGGTACCGGGCCTGTTCCAGCCGCCTGCCGTAGGCGTCCAGGAGTTCCGGGTGGCCGGGGTCGGACTCCGGGAGCCGGGCGATCTCCGCGCCGAGCCGGTCCAGTTCCACCAGGTCCTCGCGGGCCTCGCGCAGCGCGTCGTCCAGGACGGCGGCGACGGTCGCGGCGGGGTCGAAGGGCATCTCCTGGTGCAGGAAGCCGAGGTCATCGGGGCGGGAGACGCTTCCCGCGTCGGGTTCGTCCACGCCGGCGAGCACCCGCAGCAGGGTGGACTTGCCGGCGCCGTTCTCCCCGATCAGGCCGATCCGGTGGCCGGGGGCGGCGGTCAGGCCGACGCCGTCGAGGACGCGACGACCGCCGAGGACGCGGACGAGGTCATGGGCGAGCAGGGCGTTCTGGGACAGGGGGAACACGGGGAACCTTCCGACGTGAGGGGGTGGGCCCGCCCGGGCACCGAGCCTCGGGCGGGCCGCGTCACACGGCGGCGGGTCACACCGCGGGCGCCCCCGTCTCCTGCAGCGTGCCGTCGGCCAGCCGGAGCCAGCGGTTCACCCCGATCTCGGCGAGGAAGCGCTCGTCGTGACTGACCACCAGGAAGGCGCCCTGGTACGAGTTCAGCGCGCTCTCCAACTGCCCGGCGCTGACCAGGTCGAGGTTGTTGGTCGGCTCGTCGAGCAGCAGCAGCTGCGGGGCCGGCTCCGCGCACAGCACGCAGGCCAGGGTGGCGCGCAGCCGCTCGCCGCCGGAGAGCACCCCGACCGGCAGATGGGCGCGGGCGCCGCGGAACAGGAAGCGGGCGAGCAGGTTCATCCGCTCCGTCTCGGGCCGCTCGGGGGCGAACGCGGCGAAGTTCTCCGCCACGGTGCGGTCGAGGTCCAGCAGGTCCAGGCGCTGCGAGAGGTAGGCGATCCGCCCGTCGTTGCGCTTGATCTCCCCGCTGTCCGGGGTGAGTTCGCCGGTGACCAGGCGCAGCAGGGTGCTCTTGCCCGCGCCGTTGGGCCCGGTCAGCGCGATGCGTTCGGGGCCGCGGACGCTCAGGTCGACGCCGCCGTCGGCGAACACCGGGCGGCCGGCGTGGTGGACCTGAAGGCCCTCGCCGAGGAAGAGGTTGCGCCCGGCGGGCACCTGGGTGTCGGGCAGCTCCAGGGAGAGCCGCTGCTCCTCGCGCAGGGCGCGCCCGGCCTCGTCCAGCCGGGCCTTGGCCTCGCCGACCCGGGCGGCGTGCATCTGGCCGGCCCGGCCCGCGGACTCCTGGGCGCCGCGCTTCATGTTCCCGGCGAAGATGCGGGGCAGGCCGGCGCTCTTGAGGTTGCGGGCGGCGTTGCTCTGACGGCGCTCGGCGCGTTCGCGGGCCTGCTGCATCTCCCGCTTCTCCCGCTTCAGCTCCTGCTCGGCGTTGCGGACGTTCTTCTCGGCGACCTCCTGCTCGGCCCGGACGGCTTCCTCATATGCGGTGAAGTCGCCGCCGTAGAAGCGCAGTTCGCCGTTGCCGAGCTCGGCGATGTGCTGCATCCGGTCGAGCAGAGCGCGGTCGTGGCTGACCAGCAGCAGGCAGCCGTTGAATTCCCCCAGCACGTCGTAGAGCTTGTGCCGGGCCTCCGCGTCGAGGTTGTTGGTCGGCTCGTCGAGCAGCAGCACGTCGGGGCGCTTGAGCAGCTGGGCGGCGAGGCCGAGGGAGACGATCTGGCCGCCGCTGAGCGTGCTCAGGCCGCGGTCCAGGGTGAGGTCGGTCAGGCCGAGGCGGTCGAGCTGGGCGCGGGTGCGCTCCTCGATGTCCCAGTCGTCGCCGATGGTGGTGAAGTGCCGCTCGTCGACGTCCCCGGACTCCACGGCGTCGATGGCCCGGATGACCGCGGCGACGTCGAGCACCTCGGCGACGGTGAGGTCGGAGGTCAGGGGCAGGCTCTGGCGGAGGTAGCCGAGCCGTCCGGTGACCGACACCGAGCCGGTGGCGGGCTTGAGATCGCCGGCGATCAGCTTGAGCAGGGTGCTCTTGCCGGCGCCGTTGGGGGCGACCAGGCCCGTCCGGCCCGCGGGCACGGTGAAGGACAGGTCCTGGAAGACCGGGGTGTCGTCGGGCCAGGCGAAGGAGAGGTTCGAGCAGACGACGGCGGCGTTGGACACGTTGGACATGGGGATGACCTCGAAGGGATGAGGGCAGGAAGGTAGACCTCTGCCCTGGGCAGACGTGCGGAGAAGGGGTACGACGAAACGGACCACCTCGGCGGCGCTCCTGAAGCACCGGCCGGTGGCCGTCAGATCCGGATCTCACCCGGAGATGTCGTCGTCACCCGCCACGTCTGCCACTCCTCGATCACACGACTACAGGTCGCTGCGACTGTAGCAGGCACCGCCGACAGCCGGCAGCGGATAAGTGCGCGCCCAGCGGGCGGCGGCCGGCAACTGCCCTCTGCCACGGCTCCTTTCGCTCCGGCTCCCGCGCCGGCCGGTGCCGCCGGGGCCCCTTCGCCGTCTCGTTGACAGGCCGGGCGCGACCGTGCCAGCATCATCACCGGCTGAACCGGTGACGGACATGAGAACAGCCCGACCCTGCGTACCTGCGAGAGCCACCCGTACGCACCGGCTGCTTGAGCCGAACCTGGGCTGAGAACCGCCACTTGCGGCGACTGCCCGAGGAGCGTCGGCCCGCAGCCGTCACCGGTCGGATCGTCACCACCTCGACCGGAAACACCTTGTCCTTCGACCAGCCCTGCACGACCGCCCCGCACACGCTCCTTCGCGGCCGGGCGCACGCCCACCTTTCCCCTGGACGGATACCCATGAAGAGATTCCTGATCGTGCTCGCGACCGGCGCGGCACTGGCCGCGGTGCACCTGCCGGCGGCAGTGGCGGAGACCCCGTACGGCTCCCTGCCCGCGCCGTCCGGCTGTTCGGCGCCGGCCGTGCGGGCCCCCGCCGGTACGGCGGTGGAGTCCGTGACGGCGGCCCGCCGGGAGGGCGGGACCATCGACGGAACCGGGGTGGTGGGCGGCACGGTCACCGGTGTCCCCGCCTTCTGCGAGGTGACCGTCACCCTGACCCATCCGGGCGACAACGACCATGCCAGGGTGCGGACCTGGCTGCCAATCAGCGGCTGGAACGGCCGCTTCCAGGCGCTCGGCGGAAGCGCCTTCGCCGCCGGGGACAACGGCGTCGGAATGGGCACCGCGGTCAAGAACGGCTACGCCGCGACCACCACCGACGGCGGGCTCGCCGATGCCGTGGACGCCGGCTGGGCGCTGAACGCGAAGGGCGAGGTCGACACCGCGCTGCTGAACAACCTCGCGTCCCGCTCCCAGCACGAGGCGGCGATCGTCGGCAAGCAGGTGGTCGCCACGCACTTCGGCAGTCCGGCCTCCTACTCCTACTTCAACGGGTGCTCCACCGGCGGGCGCCAGGGTTACCTGGAGGCCCAGCGCTACCCCGACGACTTCGACGGCATCCTCGCCAACGCGCCCGCCGTCGGCTGGGACGAGTTCGAAGTCGCCACCCTGTGGCCGCAGGTGGTCATGAACAACGAGAGGACCTACCCGTCCGCCTGCGCGTTCAAGGCCTTCACGGACGCCGCCGTCGCGGCCTGCGACCCGCTCGACGGAGCCGAGGACAAGCTGGTCAACGACGCGTCGCGGTGCGACTTCGACCCGCGCCGGCTGATCGGCACCACGGTGGTCTGCGACGGGAAGGAGCTGACCATCACGGCCGCCGACGCCGCCGTCGTCCGCAAGATCTGGGACGGTCCGCGCACCGCCTCGGGCCGCAGGCTCTGGTCCGGCGTCCCGGTCGGTGCCGACCTGGCGGGGCTGGCCGGCACCACCGCGCCCGACGCGGACGGCCAGGTGCGGGGCGAGCCGTTCCCGGTGCCCCGGCTCTGGGTCACGAACTGGCTGAAGAAGCAGCCCTCGTTCGACGTCTCGACGATCACCTACGACCAGTTCACCCGGCTGTTCGAGCAGTCGCGGACCGAGTACGGCCGGATCATCGGCACCGACGACCCCGACCTGTCCGCCTTCCGCGACGCCGGCGGCAAACTCCTGACCTGGCACGGCCAGGCCGACCAGTTCATCCCCGCCCAGGGCACCGTCGACTACCGCCGGCAGGTCGAGCGGACGATGGGCGGCGGCAAGCGGGTCGACGACTTCTACCGGCTCTTCCTCGCCCCGGGCACGGCCCACTGCGGCCTCAACAAGGGCGGCGGCACGACCGACGACCTCGCCGCCCTGACGGCCTGGGTCGAGCAGGGCAAGGCGCCGCGGACGCTGCCCGCCACGCTGCTCGACGCCACCGGGCGGAGCGTCGACCGCGACCTGTGCCGCTACCCCGAGGTGTCCCGCTACCGGGGCCACGGCGACCCGGCCGCCGCCTCCAGCTTCCGCTGCGTCCTCCCTTCCCGGCACTGATCCCTGCCCGGCGCCGGTCCTCTCCCAGTGCCGGTTCCCTCCGGTGCCGCCCCGCCCCGGCCCGGCCCGCGCCCGACGGCGCGGGCCGGGCCTTCTCGCACGTCGTGCGAGGGCGGGCGGGGGACGGCGAAGGGGCCGACAGCGGGTGCTGTCGGCCCCTTTCGGGAGTGGATCAGTCCGTGCGGTGGATCACCGGACCCGCAGCGGCCCCGCGAAGGACTTGCGCAGGGCCGGCGGAGCGGCGACGGGGAGCAGCGCGGCGAGCATCCTGCCCTTGAGGGTGCTCGGCTGCCGCGTCAGCTGGACGTCGACCCGGGTTCCGTCGCCCTCGGGGGTCATCCGGAAGACCCAGCCGCCGCCCGGGCCGAAGAGCTTGGAGTCGAGGGTGGTGACGGTGACGGTGCGGCCGCCCGGCTCCCACTCGTAGCGGGCGCGCTCCCAAGCGGCGGCGGTTCCCTCGGTGACCTCGGCCCAGGTGTCGCCGAGCGCGTGGACCTCGAAGTGTTCGGCGTCGATCGTCGGCCAGGCCTCGGCGCGGGAGGGGCCGAAGTCGGTCAGCACCGCCAGGACGTCCTCCGTGCCGAGCGTGGAGACGAGATGGAAGCGTACGACTGCCATGGTGGGTGTCCTCATCGGTAGGTAACTGCTCCAGCCGGTGACGACAGGTTTCCACGCGCCTGCGTCACCTGTCAAAGGGGTGACGAAATGAGGACATGCGTGGGCGCGGCGCCCGAGGGGGAGGGCGCCGCGCCGGGAGGTGTTACGCCTGGAGGACCCGGTAGCTCAGGGCGGTCCGCGGGAGGTTGGCCTGGGCCAGCGTTCCGCTGAGCCACCCGGGACCGTTGCAGTCGGCCTCGGCGTACAGCGCCAGCGTGGCGCCCCCGTTGGCGATCTGCACCGAGCGGGCGCCGGGCCACAGGGTGTGGCAGGTGCCGAGGTCGGTGAGGTCGACGGTGGTGGCGAACCCCTGCCCGTAGGTGGAGGAATAGAGGCGCGCGCCCGGCTGCAGGGGTGGCCAGCTCGTGGCGCCGGCCGTCCCGGCGCCGAGGCCGACCAGGGTCGCGGCCAGGGCTGCGGTGACGGCTGCGCCGCGGAGTTTCGTCTCGGGTGTGAACATGCGATCCGCCTTCTCGGGTGGGAGGGAACTGCCGGATCGGCCGGTGGTTCGTCGGGCGGTTCCGGCTCGAGGGAAGATCATTGCATCTTCAACAAAGCGCCGCGAGGGCAGAATCGGCCAAGCGCGCGCAGGTGGGAGCGATGGGCGCGTTCTCGTCACCGCCTTGATAGGTGACGGTGTGGAATGCACCCTGAAATCCGCCTCCGGCGCCGCGAGGGCGCCGCTCGCGATAGCCGACGAGGAGAGTGGCCATGGCCGAGCGGCCCGCAGTCGATCCCGCCGCCGAAGCGCGGCACGCACGCTACGGAACCCTTCCCGAGCGCATCCGCTTCGAGGACATGACCGAGGAGGCGGCAACCGGCCCGGGCGGTGCGGCGAACACCGCCCACGACCCCGAGCGCTCCTGGACCTTCTACAACTGCCTGGCCGTCGACCTGGCCCCGTAGCTCCGCAGCCCCGACATCCCGCAGGCGGACGTGTGGACCGACCACACCCACCGTGGCGGTGGTCAGTGAGATCCACCGGGGGGTGCCCGAGGCGGAGTAGTGCCCGAGGCGGGGTGGTCAGGGGGTGGGGTGGCCGGTGAGGTGGGCGAAGACGTCGTCGAGGGTGGGGCGGCGCATGGTGAAGTCGGCGACGGGGATGTCGGCGCGGCGCAGGACGGCGGCGACGGTGGCGATGTCGTTGAGGCCGTCGTCGAGGGGGATGGAGAGCCGGCCCTTCTGGGTGTCGACGGTGGGTTCGGCGGTGAGGGCGGGGCGGAGGGCGGCGAGGGCCGGGGCGACGTCGGCGGGGGAGGCGACGGTCAGCTCCAGCCATTCGCTGCCGACCTTGCGCTTCAGTTCGTCGGGGGTGCCGTCGGCGATGACGCGGCCGGAGTCGACGACCACGATCTGGTCGGCCAGGTAGTCGGCCTCCTCCAGGTACTGGGTGGTGAGGAGCACCGTGGTGCCGCCGTCGACGAGTTCGCGGACCTGGCCCCAGAGTTCCATCCGGCTCACCGGGTCGAGGCCGGTGGTGGGTTCGTCGAGGAAGAGCACCGGGGGTGCGGTGATCAGGCAGCTGGCGAGGTCGAGGCGGCGGCGCATGCCGCCGGAGTAGGCGCGGGCGGGGCGGTGGGCGGCGTCCGCGAGGCGGAAGCGCTCCAGGAGTTCGTCGGCCCGGCGGCGGGCCTCGCGGCGGCCGAGGTGGAGCAGGGTGCCGAGCAGGACGAGGTTCTCGCGGCCGGTCAGGACCTCGTCCACGGCGGTGTACTGGCCGGCCAGTCCGATCCGGCGCCGGACCTCGTGCGGTTGGCGGACGACGTCGTAGCCGGCCACCTCGGCGTGGCCGCCGTCCGGGGTGGTGAGGGTGGTGAGGATCTGCACGGTGGTCGTCTTGCCGGCGCCATTCGGTCCGAGCAGGCCGAGGACGGTGCCGGTCCGGACGCCGAGGTGGATGTCGGCGATCGCCACGACGTCCCGGTGGCGCTTGTGCAGGCCCTCGGCGCGGATGGCCATGTCCATGTGGGGCTCCCGGTCGGTGGCGAGGAGGGGCGAGGAGGAGGCGTGGGGGAGGGAGGGTCAGGCGGTGAGGCGGACGGGGAGGCTGCTGTAGCCGTGGACGAAGTTGGAGTAGAGCCGGACCGGTTCGCCGAGCAGCTCGATCCCGCCGACGGTGCCGCGCAGGGCGGCGAGCATCGCCTCGACGTGGGTCCGGCCGAGGAAGGCGCCCAGGCAGAAGTGCGGGCCGTAGCCGAAGGCGACGTGCTTGTTCGGGGTGCGGGCCAGGTCGAAGCGGTTCGGCTGGTCGAAGACCTCCTCGTCGAAGTTGGCCGAGCTGTTCCAGAGCGTCACGACGTCGCCGGCCCGGATCGTCCGGTCGCCGAGTTCGACGTCGGTCAGGGCGCGCCGGCCGAAGTGCATGGCCGGGGTGGTCCAGCGCATGACCTCCTCCACGGCCGGCTCCAGCCCGACCGAGCCGTCCTTCAGCGCCCGCCACTGCTCGGGGTGCCGGGAGAGGGCGATGAGCGCGCCGATGGAGGACATCCGGCTGGACTCGTCGCCGCCGAGGATCAGGCTGTAGCAGTTGAAGACGACCTCCTCCTGGCTCAGCGGCTCGCCGTCGACGGTGCCGGTCGCCAGGGCGCTGATCACGTCGTCGCCGGGGTGCTTGCGCCGCTTGGCGGCGAGGTCGGAGAAGTAGAGCAGGATCTCGTTGCGGGCCAGCCACTCCTCGGTCGCGGTGTGCTCGGCGCTGGTGCGGGAGAGGGTCTGGGTGTTCCAGTGGACGAGGCGCTCGCGGTCCTCGACCGGGACGCCCATGAGGTCGCCGATGGTGTTGATCGGGATGTGGTCGGCGAGGTCGGTGACGAAGTCGAAGGAGCCGCGGGCCAGGCCCTCCTGGAGCAGCGCGGCGGTCCGCTCGTGCACGCCGGCCACCACCGGGGCCAGCACCCGGGGCGAGAAGGACCGGAGCATCAGGTTGCGGATCTCCCGGTGCCGCGGCCCGTCGGTGACGGCGAGCATCCGGCGGGAGGCGGAGTCCTCGCCCTGCAGCAGGGTGGCGAGCACGTTGCCGCGTTCGGAGGTGAACCGCTTGTTGTCGCGGTAGACGGCGAGCACGTCGGCGTGGCGGGAGACCGCCCAGAACGGCGGGCCCTGGTCGGTCGCCGGGTGCAGGTGGACGGGCTGTTCGGCGCGGAACCGGGCCCACATCGCGCGGACGTCGAGGTCGAGGTAGGTGTGCGGGTCGGTGAGGTCGATCGTGGCGAGGTCGACGGTGGCCAGGTCGACGGGCGGGGAGGCTCCGTCGACCGTCGGGGGCTGGAGGGGCATGGTCGGCCGTTTCTGTGACGGGGGCGGGTCAGGAGGACGGCGCCGGGACGGCGGGGTCAGGAGACCGCGGACCGGTAGCGGCGCAGGCTCAGCAGCACGGTGACGACGAAGACGGTCCCGAGCGAGGCGGCGATGGTGAGCGAGAGGCTCGGGGTGGCGGCGCTGCCGGCCGCGTCCGGGTTGCCCCACAGCCGCCGAAGGGCCGTCACCACGGCGCTGACCGGGTTCCACTCGGCGACCAGCCGCAGCCAGCCCGGCAGCCGGTCGACGGACTGGAAGGCGTTGGAGAGGAAGGTCAGCAGGACGGTGACCAGCCCGGCGACGACGTTGATGGTCTCCATGGTGCGGGAGAACATCCCGAGCATCAGGCCGACCCAGAGCATCGCGTACATGAAGGCGGTGAGCAGGGCGAGTCCGGCGAGGAAGGGCAGCACGCCGCTGTGCGGGCGCCAGCCGAACGCCAGGCCGGCCGCCGTGACCACGGCCAGGCCGATCAGCCCGACGACCAGGTCGCCGAGGGTGTGGCCGACCAGGACGGCCGGTCTGGAGATCGGCATGCTGCGGAACCGGTCGACCAGGCCGCCGCGCAGGTCCGCCGCGACGGCGACCGCGGTCGGGCCGATCCCGGCCAGGCCGACCTGGGCGGCCGCGCCCGCGAAGATGTACTCCTGGTAGCTGCCGCGGCCGGAGAAGGACAGCGAGCCCTGGAACAGGTAGCCGAGCACGATCATCGAGATGAGCGGGTTCATCACGATGCCGATCAGCCGGCCGGGTGCCCGGCGCAGCCGCCGCAGGCGCCGTCCGGCGACGGTGACGGATTCGAGGAGCAGGGCGAGCGGCGCCGAGCGGGGGCGGGGGGTGACGGCGGTCAGCATTCCGGGCTCCCGTCCAGGCGGCGCAGCTCGGCGCCGACGAGCCGTCCGATGACGGCCTGCGGACCGGCGTGCATCAGGTACTCGTGGCCGGCGGCGATCCGGTGGACGACCACCCGTCCGTTCACGTGCTGCTCCCATCGGCCGGTCTGGTCGGCGAGTTGGTCCGCGGTCCACTCCTCGGCGGCCGCGAACAGGTGGAGGTCCCCGGTGAACCGGCCGGGGGTGAAGCGCTCCATCAGCGCGCCGTGGTGGCGCGACAGCCGCAGCAGCCGCAGCAGCGACTCCTCGTCGAGGTCGGCCAGCGGGCCGGCCTCGCGCCGCAGCAGGTCGAGCAGGGCGGCGCGGGTGCGGCCGGGGCCGGCCAGCTCGTCGCGCCGGTGGCCGAGCGCCTCCAGGGCGCGCAGCAGGAGTTCGCGGTCGTCCTGGCCGCTCTCGTCGCGGCCGGTGCGGCCGGGATAGCCGTCCAGGTCGGCCAGGAAGTCGACCTGTTCGCCGGCCTCCTGGAGCCGGACGGCGATCTCGTGGGCGAGCACGCCGCCGTACGACCAGCCGAGCAGCCGGTACGGGCCGTGCGGCCGCAGCCGCCGGATGGTCCGGACGTAGTCCGCGGCCACCGACCGGATGGACTCGGGCAGTGGGGCGGCGGCGTCCAGCGCGGGCGACTGGAGGCCGTACAGCGGGTAGCGCGGATCGAGGTACCGGGCCAGGCCCAGGTAGGGCAGGCTGAAGCCGAGTCCGCTGTGCACCAGGAACAGCGGGGGCGCGTCGCCGTCCGGCCGGATCGGCAGGACGGGCGCGAACGCGTCCGCGGACTGTTCGGCGGAGGCGGTCGGGCGGGCCCGCTTGGCCAGTTCCGCGACGGTGCGGTGCAGGACGACGTCCGCCACCGCCAGCCGGAGCCCGGCCGACTGGGCCCGGCCGACCAGCCGGACCGCCAGGAGCGAGTGGCCGCCGAGGTCGAAGAAGCTGTCGTCGATGCCGACCTCGGGGAGGCCGAGGACCTCGGCGAAGAGCGCGCCGAGGGCCTCCTCGACGGGGTTGCGGGGGCGGCGCGCGGCGGCGGGGGTGAAGTCGGGGGCGGGGAGGCGGTTGCGGTCGATCTTGCCGTTGGGGTTGAGCGGGAGTTCGTCGAGCACCACGACCGCGCCGGGGACCATGTACCCGGGCAGGTGGTCGGCGGTGTGGTCGCGCAGGGTGGCGGGGTCGGGGGCGGTGCCGGGGGTGGGGGTGACGTAGGCGACGAGGGTGGGGCCGGTGGGGCCGTCGGTGCGGGCGATGGCGACGGCGGTGCGGACGGTGGGGTGGGTGGTGAGGACGGCTTCGATCTCGCCGGGTTCGACGCGGAAGCCGCGGATCTTGACCTGGGTGTCGGCGCGGCCGAGGTAGACGAGGTGGCCGTTGGGGGTCCAGCGGACGAGGTCGCCGGTGCGGTACATCCGGGAGCCGGGCTCGTAGGGGCAGGCGAGGAAGCGGGTGGCGGTGAGGCCGGGTCGTCCGGTGTAGCCGCGGGCGAGTCCGGCGCCGGCCAGGTACAGCTCGCCGGCCACGCCCGGGGGCACCGGCCGCAGCCCGTCGTCCAGCACGTACGCCCGGGTGTTGCGGATCGGGCGGCCCAGCGTCACGACCCCGTCGCCCGCCAGCCCGGCCGCCGTGGACCAGATGGTGGTCTCGGTCGGCCCGTACAGGTTGGTGACCGTGTCGGCCCGGGCGGCCAGGGCGTCGGCCAGGGCGGGCGGGACCGCCTCACCGCCGATCAGGACGCGCAGGCCGCGCACCGACTCGGGGCGGTGGAGCACGAGTTCCTGCCAGAGCGCCGGGGTCGCCTGCATGATCGTGATGCCGTCGCGTTCGAGGGAGGCGGCCAGCGCGGCCGGGTCCAGGGCGACGCCCTCCGCGCCGACGACCAGCCCGGCGCCGGACAGCAGCGGCAGGTAGACCTCCAGCCCGGAGATGTCGAAGGACCAGGTGGTGACGGCCAGCAGCCGGTCGTGGGCCTCCAGCGGGAAGCGCTCCCGGGTGGACACCAGCAGGTTCAGCAGTGACCGGTGCTCGACCATGACGCCCTTGGGCCGCCCGGTGGAGCCGGAGGTGAAGAGCAGGTAGGCCAGCCGGGAGCCGTGCAGCGGGGCGGCCCGCTCGGCGTCGGTCAGCGGCCGGCCGTCGAGGGCGGCCAGCGCGGCGTCGACCTCGGGGTCGTCCAGCACGACCGTGGGCACGCCAGTGCGCGGAAGCCGTGCGGCGATGGCGAGTTCGGTCAGCAGGAGGACGGGCGCGGCGTCGTCGAGCATCAGCCGGACGCGGTCGGCCGGGAGCGCCGGGTCGACCGGCAGGTAGGCGGCGCCGCTCTTCAGGACGGCCAGCTGCGCCACCACCATCTCCGCCGTCCGGGGCAGCGACAGGGCCACCGGCCGGTCCGGGACGACCCCGCGGTCGACCAGGTGGCGGGCGAGGCGGTTGGCCCGGGCGTCGAGTTCGGCGTAGGTGAGGGCGGTGGTGTCGGTGAGGACGGCGACGGCCTCGGGGGTGCGGGTGGCCTGGGCCTCGAAGAGGGCGACGACGGTGGTGGCGGTGCCGGCGGGAGAAGCGTCGTCGGCCGCGGTGTCGTTCCACTCGGTGAGGACCTGCCGGTGCTCCTCCGGAGTGAGGACGTCCAGTCGGGACAGCGGCGTCCGCGGGTCGCGGGCGACCTGGTCGAGCAGCCGGACCAGCCGGGCGGCCAGGGCCTCGGCGGTGGCCGGCTCGAACACGTCGGCGTTGTACTCCAGGGTGCCGACGAGACCGGCCGCGGAGCCGCCCGTGGAGCCGCCTGCGGAGTCGCCCGGGGAGCCGCTCGCGGAGTCGTCCTGGCGGCGGCGCTCGGTGACGGCCAGGGACAGGTCGAACTTGGCGCCGTCCGCCCCGACCGGCTGCTCCGTCGCCGTCAACCCCGGGAGGTCCAGGGACGGTTGGGTGTTGTTCTGGAGGGCCAGCATGACCTGGAAGAGCGGGTTGCGGCCCATGGAGCGTGCGGGGTCGAGGACTTCGACGAGTCGTTCGAAGGGGATGTCCTGGTGTTCGTAGGCCTTGAGGGCGGTTTCCCGGGCGCGGTCGAGGAGTTGGGTGAAGGCGGGGTCTCCGGTGGTGTCGGTGCGCAGGACGAGGGTGTTCATGAAGCAGCCGACGAGGTCTTCGGTGGCGTCGTCGGTGCGTCCGGCGATGGGGGAGCCGATGGGGATGTCGTGGCCGGCGCCGAGGCGGGTGAGGAGGGCGGCGAGGGCGGCCTGGAGGACCATGAAGAGCGAGGCGCCGTTGTCGCGGGCGAGGTGGGCGAGGTGGTCGTGGGTGTCGGGTTGGATGTGGAAGGGGACGGTGCCGCCGCGGTGGGTGGCGATCTTGGGGCGGGGGCGGTCGAAGGGCAGGGCGAGTTCCTCGGGGAGGTCGGCGAGGTTCTCCGTCCAGTACGCCAACTGCTGTGCGGCCAGGGAGGTTTGGTCGTGGTCGTCGCCGAGGAGGTCCTGCTGCCAGAGGGTGTAGTCCGCGTACTGCACCGGCAGCGGCTCCCAGCTCGGAGCGGTGCCGGTGGACCGGGCCGCGTACGCCCGTGAGAGGTCCCGGGCCAGCGGGGTGGCGGACCAGCCGTCGGCCACGATGTGGTGGACCACCAGCAGGAGCAGGTGCTCCGCCGGGCCGGTGCGCAGCAGCGTCGCGCGGACGGGGAGCCGGGTCGCGAGGTCGAAGCCGCGGCCGGCCTCGCGGGCGGCTTCCGCCGGGGCCTCGGCGGGGGAGGTCTCCCGGACGGTGAGTCCGGCCCAGGCCTCGGTGCCCAGGACCTCCTGGCGGGGCTCGCCGTCGGTCTCCGGGAAGACGGTGCGCAGCACCTCGTGCCGCTCGACCAGGTCGGCCAGCGCCGCGTCCAGTGCCGTGACGTCCAGCGCCCCGGAGAGCCGGACCGCGAAGGCCATGTTGTAGGCCGCCGAGCCGGGCTCCAGCCGGTTCAGGAACCACAGCCGCCGCTGGGCGGAGGACAGCGGCAGAGCGGCCGGGCGCGGTCCGGGCCGCAGTGCGGGCCGCGCGGAGCGGTCCCGGTGGAGGCGGCCGGCCAGCCTGGCCACGGTCGGCGCCTCGAACACGTCCCGGATCGAGACGGTCGAGCCCAGTGCCGTACGGATCCGGCTGACCAGCCTGGTCGCCAGGAGCGAGTGGCCGCCGAGGTCGAAGAAGCTGTCGTCGATGCCGACCCGGGGCAGGGCCAGGACCTCGGCGTAGAGGGCGCAGAGGCGCTCCTCGGCCGGGGTGCGGGGCGGCCGGGCGGCGACGGGGGTGAAGTCGGGGGCGGGCAGCCGGTTGCGGTCGATCTTCCCGCTCGGGGTGAGGGGGAGTTCGTCGAGCACGAGGACGGCGGCCGGGACCATGTGGTCGGGCAGGTGGTCGGCGGTGTGGTCGCGCAGGGTGGCGGGGTCGGGGGCGGTGCCGGGGGTGGGGGTGACGTAGGCGACGAGGGTGGGGCCGGCGGGGCCGTCGGTGCGGGCGATGGCGACGGCGGTGCGGACGGTGGGGTGGGTGGTGAGGACGGCTTCGATCTCGCCGGGTTCGACGCGGAAGCCGCGGATCTTGACCTGGGTGTCGGCGCGGCCGAGGTAGACGAGGTGGCCGTCGGGGGTCCAGCGGACGAGGTCGCCGGTGCGGTACATGCGCTCGCCGGGCTCGTAGGGGCAGGCGAGGAAGCGGGTGGCGGTGAGGCCGGGTCGTCCGGTGTAGCCGCGGGCGAGTCCGGCGCCGGCCAGGTACAGCTCGCCGGCCACGCCCGGGGGCACCGGCCGCAGCCCGTCGTCCAGCACGTACGCCCGCATGTTCCAGATCGGACGGCCGATCAGGGTGTCCGCGCCGTCCGGCCCGGCGCACACCTCGCCCCGGGTCGCGACGGCACCGGCCTCCGAGGCGCCGTAGAAGTTGAGCAGCCGGGCCGAGGGCAGGGCCTGCCGGAACGCCCGGACGGTGGCGGCGGGCAGCTGCTCGCCGCTGCAGATCCAGACCGCGCAGCCCGCGACGGCGGTTGGCTCGGCGCTGTCCAGGAAGGCGTTCAGCAGGCTGGGCACGACGGTGAGCCGGGCGATGCCGTGCCGGGCCGTGGCCGCCGCCAGCTCGGGTACGCTCCGGGCCGTGTCGGCGTCGACCAGGACGGTCGAGCCGCCGGACAGCAGCGGCGCCAGCAGCTCGGTGATCCCGTCGATGACGCTGACCGGCGACTTCGCCAGGATCGCGGCCTCCCGCTGCTCGGGGAGCTCCTCGGCGAACCAGGTCAGCCGGTTGACCAGGGCGCGGTGCAGTCCGAGCACGCCCTTGGGCCGGCCGGTGGAGCCCGAGGTGTAGATGACGTACGCCGGGTGGTCGGGCAGCAGCGGGCAGGTGCGGTCCGCGTCCGTGGGGGCGGTGCCGGGGAGGGCGGCCGTGGCGCGTTCCAGTGCCGGGTCGTCCAGCAGCAGGCGGGGCAGGCTGGTCTCCGGTAGCTGTCCGGCGGTCGCGCTGTCGGTCAGCAGGAGGACGGGCGCGGCGTCGTCGAGCATCAGCCGGACGCGGTCGGCCGGGTACGCCAGGTCGACGGGCAGGTGCGCGCCGCCGGCCTTGAGCACGGCCAGCAGGGCGACGACCATGTGCGGCGACCGGGGCGCCGCGAGCGCCACCGTGCTCTCCGGTCCGACGCCCCGGCCGATGAGGTGGCGGGCGAGCCGGTTGGCCCGGGCGTCGAGTTCCGCGTAGGTCAGGGCGGTGTTGTCGCTGCGGACGGCGACGGCCTCGGGGGTGCGGGCGGCCTGGGCCTCGAAGAGGGCGACGACGGTGGTGCCCGGGTGGCCGCCGGCGGTGTCGTTCCACTCGGTGAGGACCTGCCGGTGCTCGCGCTCGGACAGCAGGTCGAGCCGTCCCAGCGGGAGCCCCGGGTCGCGGGCGACCTGGTCGAGCAGCCGGACCAGACGGGTGACCAGGGTCTCGGCGGTGGCCGGCTCGAACACGTCGGCGCTGTACTCCAGGAAGCCGTCGATGCCGGCCGGGGCCGCGCCGGCGTCCTGCTGTTCGGCCAGGAAGAAGTTCAGGTCGAACTTGACCGAGTCGGCGGCCGGCGGCTCGAAGGCCGCCCGGACGCCGGGCAGGGCCAGCTCGGGACGGGTGTTGTTCTGGAGCACCAGCATGACCTGGAAGAGCGGGTTGCGGCCCATGGAGCGTGCGGGGTCGAGGACTTCGACGAGTCGTTCGAAGGGGATGTCCTGGTGTTCGTAGGCCTTGAGGGCGGTTTCCCGGGCGCGGTCGAGGAGTTGGGTGAAGGCGGGGTCGCCGCTGGTGTCGGTGCGCAGGACGAGGGTGTTCATGAAGCAGCCGACGAGGTCTTCCATGGCGTCGTCGGTGCGTCCGGCGATGGGGGAGCCGATGGGGATGTCGTGGCCGGCGCCGAGGCGGGTGAGGAGGGCGGCGAGGGCGGCCTGGAGGACCATGAAGAGCGAGGCGCCGTTGTCGCGGGCGAGGTGGGCGAGGCGGTCGTGGGTGTCGGGGTGGACGCGGAAGGGGACGGTGCCGCCGCGGTGGGTGGCGACCTTGGGGCGGGGGCGGTCGAAGGGCAGGGCGAGTTCCTCGGGGAGGTCGGCGAGGTTCTCCGTCCAGTACGCCAACTGTTGTGCGGCCAGGGAGGTTTGGTCGTGGTCGTCGCCGAGGAGGTCCTGCTGCCAGAGGGTGTAGTCCGCGTACTGCACCGGCAGCGGTTCCCACGCGGGGGCCGTGCCGCGTGCCCGCGCCGCGTACGCCCGCGAGAGGTCCCGGGTGAGCGGTGCGGCGGACCAGCCGTCCCAGGCGATGTGGTGGACGATCAGCAGCAGCAGGTGCTCCGCCGGACCGGTGCGCAACAGGGCGGCCCGCAGCGGGAGTTCGGTCGACAGGTCGAAGCCGCGGGCGTCCTCCGCCGGGGCCTCGGCGGCCTCCCGGACGGTGAGCCCGGTCCAGGCCTCCGTGCCCAGGACCTCCTGGCGGGGCTCGCCGTCGGTCTCCGGGAAGACCGTGCGCAGCACCTCGTGCCGCTCGACCAGGTCGGCCAGCGCCGCGTCCAGCGCGGCGGTGTCCAGTGCCCCGGAGAGCCGGACCGCGAAGGTCACGTTGTAGGCCGCCGAGCCGGGCTCCAGCCGGTTCAGGAACCACAACCGCCGCTGGGCGAAGGAGAGTTCACCGGAACGGTCGCCCTGGACGGCGGGCCGCAGCGGCGGCCGGACCGCGCCGCCGGCCGCGAGCTCCCGGGCGACGCCGGCCACCGTCCGCTGCTCGAAGAGCGTACGGATCGGCACCTCGGTGCCCAGGGCGGAGCGGACCCGGCTGATCACCTGGGTGGCCAGCAGGGAGTGGCCGCCGAGGTCGAAGAAGTCGTCGTCGATGCCGACGGCGGTCCGGCCGAGCGCGTCCGCGAAGATCCCGCCGAGGATCTCCTCGACCGGGGTGCGCGGCAGCCGGCCCGCCGGGGCGGGGGCGCTGTCGGGGGCGGGCAGGGCCCGGCGGTCCAGCTTGCCCTGCGGGGTCAGCGGCAGCGCGTCGAGCACGACGACGGCGGCCGGGACCATGTACTCGGGCAGGGCCTCGGCGACCCGCTCCCGCAGCGCGGCCGGGTCCGGTACGGCCGGGGGCCGGGCGACCACGTAGGCCACCAGCCGGTCCTCGCCGTCGTCGGTGCGGACCACGACGGCGGCCTGCGCCACCTCGGGCCGGCCGGTCAGCACGGACTCGATCTCGCCGAGTTCGATCCGGAAGCCGCGCAGCTGCACCTGGTCGTCGGCCCGTCCGGCGTAGTCGAGTTGGCCGTCGGGGCGCCAGCTCGCCAGGTCGCCGGTGCGGTACATCCGCTCGCCGGCGGGGCCGAAGGGATCGGCGACGAAGCGTTCGGAGGTCAGGCCGGGCCGGTCCAGGTAGCCGCGGGCCAGGTTGCCGCCGACGTAGAGTTCGCCGACCACCCCGGCCGGGACGGGCCGCAGCGCGGAGTCGAGCACGTAGACCCGGTGGGCCCGGGTGGGCCGGCCGATCGGGGGCCGGCCCGAGCCGCCCAGCCGTTCGCCACCCAGCCGTTCGCTCACCGTCGAGGCGAGGACGGCCTCGGTGGGCCCGTAGCCGTTGATCATCTGCAGCTGCCCGGACCAGCGGTCCACCACGTGCGGCGGGCAGGCCTCCCCGGCGACGACCATGGTCAGGTCGGCGGGCAGCCGGGTGCCGTCCGGGAGTGCGGCGGCGACCACCGGCGGCAGCCCGGCGAGGTTCACCCGGTGGCGGTGGATCAGGTCGACCAGCGGCCGGCCGGGGACCCGGCACTCCTCGTCGGCGACCACCAGGGTGCCGCCGCCGAGCAGGGACAGGCTCAGCTCCCAGACCGAGGCGTCGAAGCTGAACGAGGCGAACTTCAGCACCCGCGTGTCCGGGCCGACGCCGAAGCGCTCGATCAGGCTCGCCACCATCGCGGCGAAGCCGGAGTGGTCGACCGTCACGCCCTTGGGCCGGCCGGTCGATCCGGAGGTGTAGATGACGTACGCCGGGTGCCGGGGCAGCAGCGGGGCGGTCCGTTCGGCGTCCTGCGGGGCGTGCGCCGGGAGGCCGGCCAGCTCCGCCAGGGTGGCCGGGTCGTCGAGCAGCACCGTGCGGCAGTCGGCCCCGGCGAGCTGCGGGGCGAGGGCGGCGGTGGTGAGCAGGACGGCGGGCCGGCTGTCGGCCAGCATGAAGGCGATCCGGTCGGCGGGGTACTTGGGGTCGATCGGCAGGTACGCGGCGCCGGTCTTGAGCGCCGCCAGGACGGCGCAGGTCATCTCGACCGGGTCGGGTACGGCCAGCGCGATGATCCGCTCTGGTCCCACGCCGTGGGCGATCAGCAGCCGGGCCAGCCGGTTGGAACGCTCGTCCAGCTCGCGGTAGGTCGTCTCGCGGTCCTCGAAGACCACGGCCACGGCCTCGGGCGCCCGGGCGACCTGGGCGGCGAACAGCGCGGGGACGACGGTGCGCGGGGCGGCGGCGGCCCGTCCGGCCCAGTCGCCGAGGATCCGGTGGTGCTCCTCGTCGGTGAGCAGGGGCAGCCGGCGGAGCGGGACGTCCGGGGCCGCCAGGACGCTCTCCACCACGTGGGCGAAGCGGTCCAGGATGCGGACGACCTCGTCGCGGTCGTAGCGGTCGGGGCGGAACTGGGCGCTCAGCGTCAGCCGGGTGTCCGGGTAGGCGAGCACCGCGAGGCCGCGCTCGCCGGCCAGCCGGGTGCGGGCGTTGCCCAGCCGCAGCTCGGGCACCAGCGCGTTGAGCCGGCCGACGTCGGCCTGCGGCTGGTTCTGGTAGCTGAACACGGTGTCGAACAGCTCGCCGGCCCCGGCGATCCGCTGCACCTCGGCCAGGCCGAGGTGCCGGTGGTCGAGCAGAGCGGTCTGCTGCTCGTCGATCCGGTGGAGGAGTTCGGCGACGGGCAGGTCCGGGTCGAGCCGCACCCGCACCGGGAGCATGTTCAGGAAGAGGCCGACCAGCGACTCGATGCCCGGAAGCTCCGGCGGCCGCACCGAGTTGACCGCGCCGAACACCACGTCCGGGGCGTCGGTGAGCCGGCCGAGCAGCAGCGCCCAGCAGCCCTGGAGGACGGTGTTGAGGGTGAGGTTCTCCGCGCGGGCCCAGGCGACCAGCCGGGCGGTGAGCTCCTCGGGCAGGGCGAGGTCGACGGCCTCGGGCAGCCCCGGGTCGCCCGGCCGGTCGGCCGTGCCGAGCCGCAGCGGCTCGCCCAGCCCGTCCAGTGCCTGCCGCCAGGCCGCGCGGGCGGCCTCGGTGTCCTGGGCGGCGAGCCAGTCGAAGTACGCCCGGTAGGAGGGCGCCGGGGGCAGGACGGCCGGGTCGCCGCCGGTGGCGTACAGGGTGAACAGCTCCTGGGCGATCACGCCCATCGACCAGCCGTCCACCAGCAGGTGGTGCAGGGTCCAGAGCAGCCGGACCCGGTCGGGGGCCAGCCGGAGCACGGTGAAGCGCAGCAGCGGGGGCCGGGCCAGGTCGAAGCCGCGGGTCCAGTCCGCGTCGGTCAGCCGTTCGGCCTCGGCCGTCCGGTCCGCCTCGGTGGGGAGCCCGGACAGGTCGACCTCCTCCCAGGGCACCGGCACCGCGGCGGCCACGACCTGCCGGGCGTCCTCGGCGGACCGCTCGGGGAAGTGCACCCGCAGGCCGGCGTGCCGGGCCAGCAGCGCGGCGGCCGCGGTGCGCAGCGCGGCCGGGTCGAAGGGCCCCTCGATGTCGAGGACGGCCTGCATCAGGTAGGAGTTCATGCCCTGCTTGTCGAACTCCGTCTGGAAGATCAGGCCCTTCTGGAGCGGTGACAGCTCCAGCGCCTCGCCGTCCGCCGCCCCGTCCTGCTCGCCGGGAGCGGTCTGCTCGCCGGGGACGGCCTGCTCGGTGTGGGAGGCGTGGGCGGCCAGGGCTTCGAGGGCGCGGAACCAGGCGCGGGCGATGTGCTCGGCGTCGGCGTCGGCCAGTGCCTCCGGGGCCCAGAGCCAGTCGGCGACCAGGTGCGGCCCGTCCGGCCGGTCCTCGGTGACGGGCGTGGCCGCGAGCACGTGCCGCAGCGGCATGCTCGGGTGCACCCCGGTGCCGACGACGGCGTGCCGGGCGTCCGGCAGCCAGTCCCCGGCGCTCTCGTCCCGGTCGGTCCGGAACCGGCCGAGGTAGTTGAAGCCGAGCTCCGGCACGCCGTTCCGGGCCAGGGCGGTGACGGTCTGCGGGTTGAGGTGGCGCAGCAGCCCGTGGCCGAGCCCGTGGTCGGGCAGCCGGCCGAGCTGCTGCCGCACCCGGCGCACGGCCGCGTCGAGCGGCTCGTGTCCGGCGTCGCCCGGGTCCAGCCGTACCGGGAAGACGCTGGTGAACCAGCCGACCGTACGGGAGAGTTCGGCCTCGTCGGTGAACGGCTCGCGGCCGTGGCCCTCCAGTTCGACGGTGACGGCGCCGGCCGGGCGGTCGCGGTGCCGGCGCCAGTCGGCGACGGCGAGCGCGAGGCCGGTCAGCAGCAGGTCGTTGATCTCCCCGCCGTAGACCCGGCGGGCGGCGGCGAGCAGTGTCGCGGTGGTGGCCGCGGGCAGCTCCAGCCGGAGCCGGTGGGCGGAGCCGTACACGTCCCGCTCGGGGTCCAGCGGTCGGGAGCCGAGCGGCTCCGCGGCCGCCGACTGCTCGGCCCACAGCGGGAATTCGCGCACCCGCTCGGCGGTGCGGGCCTGCTCGCCGAGCAGCTGCGACCAGCGGCGGTAGGAGGTGCCGACCGGTTCCGGGGCGAGGCCCCGGCAGGCGGCGGCGAGGTCGGCGACCAGGACCCGCCAGGAGACCCCGTCCACGCACAGGTGGTGGGTCAGCCAGACCAGCCGGCCGGGGCGGCCGGGGCCGGCGTCGAGCAGGACGAGCCGGGTCACGGCGCCGTCCTCGGGGGCCAGCCCGGTGCGGGCCGCGGCGATCTGCTCGTCGACGGCGGCGGCCAGTGCGGCCGGGTCGTCGGCGAGCGCCGAGACGTCGACCCGGCGGACGGCGTCGGCGGCCCGGACGGCGCCCCTGGGCAGGGCTTCCAGGGACCACAGGCCCGGTGCCACCACGGTCAGCCGCGACCGCAGCGCGGCGTGGTGGTCCAGCAGGACGGCGGTGGCCGCGGTCAGCCGGTCGAGGTCCAGGCCGGCCGGGGTGGTGAGCACCTGGTACTGGCTGTACTCCCTGGTCCGCTCGTCCAGGACGCCGAGGTCCTCGCGCAACTGGTGGGCGATCGGCAGGAGTTCGACCTCGCCGGTGTCGTCCGGCGCGGCGGCCGGGCGGGCCGGGCCGCCCGGTGCGGCGAGCGCCGCGATGGCGGCGGGGGTGTGGTGGGTGCGGATCTGCAGCGGGGTGACGGTCAGTCCGGCCCGGCGGGCGTGGCCGACCGCCAGGATGGCGCTGATGCTGTCCCCGCCCAGCTCGAAGAAGTTGTCGCCGGGGCGGACCTCCGGCACGCCGAGGACCTCGGCGAACGCGGCGCAGACGATCTCCTCGGCCCGGCTGCGCGGCGTGTCCGGCCGGGCCGGGGCCTCGGCGCCGGCGGGTGCCGGGTCGGGCAGCGCCCGGCGGTCGACCTTGCCGTGCGGGGTGAGCGGCAGGGCGTCCAGGAGCAGGACGTTCGGCGGCACCATGTACTCCGGCAGGACGGCGGCCAGGCGCTCGCGGACCCCGGCCGGGTCGAGCACGGCCCCGGCGCGCGGGACGCAGTAGCCGACCAGCCGGGTGCTCCCGCCGGTGCCGCCGACCGCCCGTACCGCCGCGTCGGAGACGTCCGGCAGCGCGCGCAGCGCCGCCTCGATCTCGCCGAGCTCGATCCGGTGGCCGCGCACCTTCACCTGGTTGTCCCGGCGGTCCAGGAAGACCAGTTGCCCGTCCGCGCCGCGCACCACGCGGTCGCCGGTGCGGTACATCCGGCTGCCCGCCGGGCCGTACGGGTCGGGCACGAACGCGGCGGCGGAGCGGGCCGGGTCGGCCAGGTAGCCGCGGCCGACGCCGGCGCCGCCGACGTACAGCTCGCCGGGCGCGCCCTGGGGGACCGGGAGCAGGGCGTCGTCGAGCACGTAGAGCCGGGTGTTGCGGACCGGGCGGCCGATCGGGACGGCGCCGTGTTCCGGCAGCCCGTGGCCGAGGTGCGCGTGGGTGACGTCGTCCGAGCACTCGGTGGGCCCGTACGCGTTGACCAGCCCGACCAGCGGGTAGCGGCTGGTCCAGCGCCGGCACAGGTCGGCGGGCAGTGCCTCGCCGGTCGCCACCAGGTGGCGCAGCGCGGCCAGCACGGGAGCGCCGGCGCCCAGGTCCCAGGCGTCCAGGGCGGCGCGCAGCAGTGAGGGGACGACCTCCAGGACGGTGACGTCCTCGGTGTCGGCGAGGGCGAACAGCAGGTCGGGGTCGGCCGCGGTCTCCCGGCGCACCACCCGGACCCGGCCGCCGACCACCAGCGGCGCGAGCATCTGCCACACCGACACGTCGAAGGTGACCGGGGCGTTCTGCACCACGCTGTCGGCCGCGTCCAGCGCCAGGTCGTCGACCTTCGCCAGCAGGTGGTTGACCATCCCCGCGCGGTGCACCATGGCGCCCTTGGGCGCCCCGGTGGACCCGGAGGTGAAGATCACGTACGCCAGGTCCAGCGGGGTGCCGAGGACCGGCGCGAGGTCGTCGTCGGCGTCCCGCTCCCGCGCGGAGACCTCCAGCAGCCGGACCGGTCGGCCGGCGGCGGCCGCCACCCGTTCGGCGAGCGGCCGGTGGGCGGCGTCCGCGACCACGGTGGTGATCCCGTTGTCGGCGAGCAGGGCGACGGTCCTGGCCTCGGGCGCGCCCGGGTCCAGCGGGACGTAGGCCGCGCCGGCGCCGATCACGCCGAGCACCGAGGCGATGAAGTCGGAGCCCGGGGTGACCAGCAGGGCCACCAGGCCGGCGTCGCCGACCCGGCGGGAGAGGGCGCTGGCCCGGCCGACCAGCTCGGCGTACGTGGTCGTGCCGCCGTCCTCGGCGACCGCCACGGCCTCGGGCCGCCGGGCGGCGAGTTCGCGGATCCGGGCCACCGCGCAGTCGAAGCCCGCCGGGCGCTCGGGCCCGCTCGACTCCCGCACCCAGGCGGCGCGGTCCCCGGTGTCCACGGCCAGGCCGCCGACCGGCTGCTCGTCCCCGGCCTCGGCGAAGCGGTCCAGGAACTCCACCAGCCGGGCGAGGTGGCCGTCGATCTCCGCGTCGGTGTAGCGGTCCGGGTTGCCGTTGAGGTGCAGCTCGATGCCGGCCCCGGTGGTCTCGACCACGGTGACCATCAGGTCGTCGATCAGCCCGGTCGACAGGTTCACCACCCGCGCCGTGCACGGGCCGAGGGCCAGTTCGGCCTGCTGCGGCAGCAGGTTGACGAACGGTCCGAAGGGCCGCCGGTCGTCGCTGCGCAGCCCCATGGCGCGGCGGATCGCGCTGACCCGGTGGCGCTGGTGGCGGAGCGCCTGGGCGAGCTCCTTGGAGGTGTGGCGCAGTAGCCCGGCCCTGGTCAGAGTGGGGCGGACGGGCACCCGTAGCGGCAGGTAGTTGGCCAGCATGCCGGGGATCGACCGCTCGTGGGCGGTCGGCCGGGCGGTCACCGGCAGGGTCAGCAGGACGTCCTCGACCCCGGTCATCCGCTGGGTGTACACCGCGACCGCCGCCATCACCGCGGTCGGCCAGGTGACGTCCGCGCGGCTGGCGGCCGCGCGCAGCCGGGCGCTGGTGCCGGCGGACAGGGCGGCGGTGCGGCGCAGGAAGCCCTGCGGCGCGGCCGTCGCGGGCTCCCGGTGGGAGAGGTCGGCGGGCTCGGGCGGCTCGGGGAACCGGCGCTGCCAGAACTCGGCGTCCCGCCGGGCCCGGGAGGAGCCGAGGTAGGCGGCCTCGGCGGTGAGCAGGTCGGCGAGCGGGGGCAGGGCCGGGCCGGCGTCCCCGCCGTCGGCCTCGTACAGTTCGGCCAGCCGGCGCCAGAGCACCACCTGGCTGAAGCCGTCGCACAGCAGGTGGTGGACGGAGAGGTAGAAGAGCGCCCGGTCCGGGCCCAGGGTGAGGACGGCGAGCCGGAACAGCGGGAACCCGGCGGGGTCGTAGGGCTTCGCCAGGTCCGTCCGCATCCAGTCCAGCGCCGCCGCGGACGGGTCGGGCTCGGCGCCGAAGTCCAGCTCGTCGAGCGGGAGTTCACCGACCTCGCGGAGGCGCTGGCGGGGTTCGCCGTCGACGTCGAGGAACTGGGCGCGCAGGCACTGCGCCTCCTCGACCAGCCGGCCCAGCGCGGTGCGGAAGCGGGCCCGGTCCAGCGGGCCGCGGACGTCCAGGTAGCCGGCCGAGTTGTACGCGTTGCTCCCGCCGGCCCCGTTGACGTCGAGCCAGATCTCCGTCTGGCCGGCGGTGAGCGGCAGCGAGGTCCCCAGGACCGATGTCATCACAGGCTCCCAACGGAGGTCGGGCCGATCGAGGCGAGGCCGGTACCGGGGGCGGCCGCCTCGGCGGCCAGGGCGTCGGGGCCGAAGGACTCCAGCACCCACGCGTCGTCGTAGACGGTGTCCAGGTAGCGTTCGCCGAGGTCGGGCGCGATGGCCACGGCGGTCAGCTCCTCGTCCGGCCGGTTGGCGCCCAGCCAGCGGGCCGCGCCGCTGAGCACCGTGCCGGTCGAGCCGCCGAGCAGGAAGCCCTCGCGCAGCAGGGCGCGGCAGGCCCGGACGGTGTCGGTCTCGGCGACCAGCACGGTGTCGTCCACGTAGGACTCGTCGAGGATGGCGGGCCGGACGCTGGTGCCGATGCCGGGGATCAGCCGGCCGCCCGGCTCGTGGCCGAAGTTGACCGAGCCGACGGCGTCGACCGCGACGATCGTCACCCCCGGGTTGTTCTCCCGGAAGTACCGGGCGCAGCCCATCAGGGTGCCGGTGGTCCCGGCGCCGACGAACAGCACGTCCAGCTCCGGGAAGGCCTTGGCGATCTGCGGCCCGGTGGTGCGGTAGTGGGCGGTCCAGTTGCCCGGGTTGGCGTACTGGTTGAGCCAGTGGAAGTCCCGGTGCTCGGCGCACAGCCGGGCGACCAGGTCGAGCCGGGCGCCGAGCAGGCCGCGCTGCGGGTCGGGCTCGGTCACCACCCGCACGTCGGCGCCCAGGCGCTGCATCAGCCGCCGGGAGACGGTGGTGCAGCGGGAGTCGGTGACGCAGACGAAGGTGAGCCCCCGGCTCGCCGCGACGAGGCTCAGCGCCACGCCGAGGTTCCCGGAGGAGCTCTCCACGATGGTCATCCCCGGCCGCAGCGCCCCGGACCGGAAGGCGGAGTCCACCATCTCGCCCGCCGCCCGCAGTTTGACCGAGCCGGCGAAGTTGAAGCCCTCGCACTTGAGGTACAGCGGACGGCCGATCATCCGTCGGAGGTCGACGTACAGGTCCTCGACGTCGAATTCCTGCGGTGTCGTGATAACTGGCATGCGTCTACTCCCACCCGGTCGTTCCGTGGTAGCGGGTGCCCAATCGGTCCGAAGCGATGGCCCCATGGTTTCCGAACACACTGACGTCGCACTGATTCGCAACTGATGGGGCGAAGGCCCTGGTCAGAGGCCCGGGACGGGCCCCGGGGCGCCGCCGGGGGCGCCTGCCGGGGCGGCCCCGGGAGGCGCTGCTAGGCGCGCCCGACCTTGCCGGTGAGCAGTCCCTGGAAGAGGTTCAGCCGGTGGATGTTGGCGGCGCCCTCGAGGAACTCCATCGCCCGGGCGTCGCGCGCGAGCTTGTCCAGCAGCGGGTGCGCCAGCCGGGCCCCGGGCCCGAAGAAGCCGCAGGCCGCCAGCGTCACGTCCTCGGCGAGCCGGGCGGCGCGCAGTTTGGCGGCCGAGGCGAGGTGGCCGTCGGCCGGCCGGGCGTCGACCGTCGCGGCGGCGTCCAGCACCAGGCGGTGGACGGCGTCGATCCGGCGGCCGATCGCGTCCAGCCGCTCCTGCTCGGCGGTGCGCAGCGGGCCGCGGTGCGCGGTCACGTAGTCGTGGGCGGCGCGGGCGATCCCGACCGCGATCGCCGCGACGCCCGGGCGCAGCTGGTTGAAGATCTGGACGAAGGACCAGACCCCGCGCCGGCTGGCCGGGAGGTGGCGGCCGAGGACGTGTTCCTCGGGGACGGCCACCGACTCCAGCCGGACGGCGCTGATCCGCGCGCCGCGCAGCCCCAGCATGTCCAGCGGCTCGGCGTGGAACCCGGGGGTGTCGGTGTCGACCAGGACGGCGGTGATGCCGAGCGGGCCGGGCCGGGTGCGGGCGAAGACCACCGCGAGCCGGGCCCGCGAGGCGTTGCCCACGTAGCGCTTCTCGCCGCTGAGCAGGGCCCCGCCCGGGGCGGGGGTCAGCGCGGTGGTCAGGGCCGTCGCGTCCGAGCCGCGGTCCGGTTCGGTCAGCGCGAAGCAGGTCCACAGGGGTTCGCGCAGCATCCGGCCGTAGAACCACTCCTTCTGCCGCTCGTCGGCGCACAGGCCGACCGCGACGCCGGCCAGGAACGGGCCCGGCGAGGCGACCATCGCGCCGACGTCGGCGCGGGCGAGCTCCTCCATGACGACGGCGCGTTCCAGTGCCGAGTCGCCGCAGTGGCGCTGCCCGTCGATCTTCTCCGGCTCGTTCCCGTACGCGGCCGGGATGCCCATCGTCGCCAGGTAGCGCACGGCCGGCAGGTCCAGGTGCTGCCGGATCGCCTCCGGGTCGCGGTCGATCTCCAGCGCGAGCGGGCGCAGCCCGGCGCCCCACTCGCGGGCCCTGGCGCGCAGCGCGGCCAGGTGCCCGTCCGGCCCGGTCATCGCGGTTCCTCCCCGGTCACGTGGACCTCCGCCAGCAGCTCCGACAGGTAGCAGGGCATCCCGGGGCCGTCCCGCAGGTAGCCGCTGGCGCCCAGCAGCCGGACCTGCTCCCGGTCGGCCGCGGTGATCCGGGCGTGGACGTCCGCCAGCACCGCGGCCGGCAGGTCGCCCGGCCCGGCGCCGGACAGCACCGCCCGGACCTCCAGGTGGTCGGCCACCGCCTCGGCGACGGTGCCCTTCACCAGCTGCTGCTGCAACAGGTACGAGTCGCCGCTGCGGCGCCGGCCCAGGTAGCCCAGGCAGGCCGAGCGCAGCGACTCCGACAGGCCGAGCCGCACCCAGGCCAGGCCCAGGACGAAGGCGGCGCCGGCCTCCCGCTCGGCCGCACCGCGCCGGGCCGGCGGCGCCGTCGTGACGGTGGCGGCGACCACCTCGCCGCCGGGCAGTGCGGTGCGCGACAGCACGGCCTCGTCGGCGGCGCGGCGCGGCCGGGTGGCGCCGGCCACCCAGAGCCCGCCGGCCTCGGCGAAGGTCCGGGCGTCGGCCACGGTGTGCCCGCCCGGCCCGCAGGGCAGCAGGCCGGGCGTCAGGGCGGAGGCGAGCAGCCGCAGCGCCGGGGCGAGGCCCCGCTGCCGGGCGGCGTCCTGGCAGCGGGGCCACAGGTCCGTGTCCCGGTGCGTCACGGTGGTCACCGCCCGCCCCGTTCGATCAGGCAGACGGCCAGGTCGCCGGTGTCGGGCTCGTGGTCGACGACGGCGATCCGCTCCTCCCTCCCGGCCGCCCAGGCGGGGTCGGCGGCGAGGGCGGTGAGGGTGCCGGAGGCCGGGTGGCCCGGCGGGGTGCGCACGATCCGGCCGGGGTGGCCGGGCAGGTCGCGCGCCGGGTCGAGGGCGGCGCCGAGGACCAACGGGCAGCCGGTGGCGTCCAGTTCGGCCAGGGCGGTGCGGACGGCGGCCGGCACGTCGTCCGGTCCGGTGCCGGTGCGCTGCCACAGGGTGAGCCGGCCGAGGGAGCCGGTGTCGGTCAGCAGCAGCGCCAGGCCGGCGTCCCCGGCGAGGTCCCGTCCGGTCTCGTACGGGAAGGTGGCCTGGTCGAGCACGAACACCGCGACGCTGCGCAGGTCGTGCCGCCGGGCGTAGGCGTCGGCCAGGCGCAGCGCGGCGAAGGGGGCGTTGGAGCCGCACTCGGAGACGGCGAAGGAGAGCGGCCCGCCGGGGACGCGCTCGGAGAGGCTGGTGACGGCGGCGAGCCGGCAGTCCAGGTCCGGGGTGGCGTGGGCGACCACGGCCAGGTCGATCGGCGGCGCCTGCGTGGCCACTGCCGCTCGTCGGTCCTGCGGGTCGAGCGCGGCGAGCAGCTCCCCGGCCATGTCGGCGAAGGTGTTCCCGGCCGCCTCCCGGACCAGCTCCGGCCGGTGGTCGACGCCGTAGGCGGCCGTCAGGTCGGCGAAGTGGCGCAGCGAGAAGGCGTCGTCGATCCGTGCCCGGCCCGGTGGGAACCTCCGGTGGGTGATCGCGGCGAGCCCGAGCGGGAAGACGGCGGGCGCCTCCCAGGGGCCCTTCGTCGGTACGGTCCGGACCGGCATGCTCAGCCGCCCAGTTCCGTGGCCACGAAGTCGGCCAGCGAGCGGACGCTCGCGAAGTGGGCCATCTCCAGCGAGTCGGTGTCGAACTCGACGTCCAGCGACTCCTCCAGCCGCATCAGCAGCTCGAAGACGCCGGTGGAGTCGAGGCCGAGCTCGTCGAAGAGCCGGGACTCCTCGGTGAGTTCGGGCAGGTCGTAGTCGAGCACCTCGCCGAGGGCGGCGGAGATCTCGGTGACGATCCGCGCGCGGTCCGTGCCGGTGGCTCCGGTCATGGTCGGCACTCCTTCCGGGGGTTGGGGGTGGGGACGTGCGACAACTAGCTGGAGCGGCCGAGGAGTTCGGGGGCGATCGGGCGCTGGTGGCGCAGCAGGTCCTCCGGGCGGTCGGGCTCGCGGACCAGGTGCGCCTCGCCGTCGAGCACCAGCACCTCGGCCGGGTAGCCGTGGCTGAGGAAGTGCACGGGGGAGGCGGTCGGCCCGTACGCGCCGGAGCGCAGCACGCCGAGCAGGTCGCCCGGCCGCACCGGCGGCAGCTCGGCCTTCTTGGCCAGGGTGTCGTTGGGCGTGCAGAGCGGGCCGGTGACGTTCCACACCTCGGTGGCGGGCTCGTCGAGCCGGTTGAGCAGCAGCATCGGGAAGTTGCGCTTGACGAAGGAGCCGATGCCGACCGCCGCCATGTGGTGGTGGGTGCCGCCGTCGGCGACCGCGAAGCGCTCGCCCAGCGACTCCTTCACGTACCGGATCCGGGTGACGTAGGTGCCGGCCAGCGCGGTGAGGTAGCGGCCGAGCTCCATCACCAGCCGGGTGCCGGGGTGGCGTTCGGCGAACGCGGCGACCAGCGGGTTGATCCCGGCGGCGAGCTTCGGCAGGTCGAGGTCCCGTTCGCCGTCGAAGTAGGCGACGCCGAGGCCGCCGCCGACGTCCACCAGCTCCAGCTCGAAGTCCAGGGCGGCGCTGAGGCGTTCGGCGAGGTCGAAGATCCGCTCGGTGTTCTCGACGATGGTGTCCTCGACCAGGATGCGGGTGCCCATGTAGACCTGGACGCCCATCACCCGCACCGCCGGGTGGCGTGCCACCAGCCCCGGGTCGGCCAGGAGTTGGGCCTCGTCCATGCCGAACTGGCGGGGCTTTCCGCCCATGGTGAGGCCGGAGCCCTTGACCGAGAAGCTCGGGTTGACCCGCAGCGCGACCGGCGCCACCGTGCCGCGCTCGCGGGCGAGTTCGTCGATCAGCGCGAGTTCCTGGAGGGACTCGCAGACGATCGCCGCGATCTCCTCGTCCAGGCAGGCGAGCAGTTCCTCCCGGCTCTTGCCCGGCCCGAGGAAGAGGATGTCCCGGCCGGCCACCCCGGCCTGCCGGGCGGTGCGCAGCTCGGTGAGCGAGGAGACCTCGGCGCGGGCGCCGTGGGCGTGGAGCAGGGCGCAGATGGCGAGGTTGGGGTTGGACTTGAGGGAGAAGAACACCTGGAGCCTGGGGTCCAGGTGCTCGCGCAGGTCGCGCATCCGCCCGGTCAGGGCGTCCCCGTCGTAGAGGAAGAGCGGGGTGCCGTACCGTTGGGCGATCTCGGTGACGGGTGTGCCCTGGATCTCGAAGACGTCGCTCATGGCCGGTCCCCTCTCTCCCGCCGGTCGAGCCGGTCGGCGATCTCCGCGTCGATGGTGGTCAGTTCCTCCGCCGAGTCCGCGAGGACGATCCCGTACAGCCGGCCGTCGACCGGGGCGTCGCCGCCGGTGAACGCCGCGTTGACGGTGGCGAAGTTGTTCACCAGCAGGCCGGTGCCGCCGGCCGGGTCGAGCAGCAGGCCGTCGAGCAGCCGGCGCAGCTCGTCGAAGGCCAGCGGTGCGGTCAGCCGCAGCGGGTAGTGGCGGGCGACGGCGACCTGTTCCGGCTTGACGAACCGTTCCTGCAGACGGACCTGGTAGGTGGACATGTTGTTGCGGGCGTTGATCTCCACGACCGGGTAGATCCCGCCGTCCGGGTCCACCATGGCGTCCACCCCCACCACGCCGTGGAAGCCGTCCGAGGCCAGCCGCTTGCCGAGCAGGTCCGCGGCGGTGCGCAGCTCGTCGACCTGGTCGGCGCCGAGCCGGGCGGGCATCCGGTGGCCCTTGTGGACGCCGTCCTCGGTGAGCTGCTCCTTGACGAAGTCGAACGCCACCGAGCCGTCCAGGCCCACCGTGAACTGGTAGTTGAGGTCGGTGCTCTTGGCGACCCACTCCTCGACCACCATGGCGATCCGCGGCCGGCCGGAGGCCTCGACCTGCTTGGCGATCAGCCCGAGGATCCGCTCGCCGCGGCGCCGGCTGGTCAGCCGGGCGATGCCCTTGCCGGAGACGCCGAACGCCTCCTTCACCACGGCCCGGCCGTCGCCGAGCTCGGCGTCCACCGCCGCGAAGGCGTCGGCGAGTTCGGCGAGCGTCTCGCAGGCCCAGCCCCGGGGCTGGCGCAGGCCGAGCTCGTCGGCGATCCGGCGGCTGTAGACCTTGCTGTTGACGGCCTTGCAGGTGGCCGCGTCCGGCCCGGCCAGGCGCAGCCCGGTGGCCGCGGCGAGGCGCTCCTCCGGCTCGGACACGCCGTGGGCGGCGATCCGGCAGCCGTCGGCGGCCAGGCCCGCCAGTTCGGCGAGCAGGGCCGGGTCGGCCAGGGCGTCCTCGGTGACGGTGCGCTGCGGGTCCTGGGCGGCGGGGACGTGGACGTGCGGCAGGTCCAGGCCGAGCCCGGCCAGGTAGCCGAGGTAGTCGCCGTCCGGCCGGGTCTTGAGCACCACGTGGTCCCGGCCGCCGGCCAGCAGCAGCGCGAACTCGTCCATCCGGTTGACCACGGCGCTGGAGGTGGCGGCGGAGAGCCGGGGCAGGGTGTGCTCGCCGAGCGCCCACTGCTGCTCCACCTCGAAGTTGCCCAGGAAGAGCAGCCGGGCGTCGGGGGAGCCGGTCAGGGCGAGGGCCAGCCGGTCGGCGGCATCGGGGGTCCGGCCCCCGTCGCGGGCGCCCATCAGTGCCTCACGACCATCGCGGCGAAGGACTGGCCGAGCCCCGCGGAGGTCATCAGGTAGGTGTCCCCGGGCCGCAGGAGGCCGAGTTCGAGCGCCGACTGGTAGTTGATGAAGGGGTCGGCGCAGAAGCAGTGGCCGGTCCGGCCGATGTTCTCCAGGAAGATGCGGTCCCGGTCGATGCCGAGCGCGTTGGCGGCGACCGTCCAGGAGACCCGGTTGACGTTGTGCGGCAGCACCAGGTCGAGGTCGCCGACGGCCAGGCCGGCCGCGGCCAGGGCGCCGTCGATGACCTCGGCCATCGCGTCCTGGTAGATCCGCTTGGCCTCGCGGGCGCCCTCGGCGTCGAGGTCGATGACGCCGTCCTCGCGGCCGTGGATGCGGGCGTGGTAGCCGAGCACCCGGTTGCGGTCGCCGCCGGCGCCCACCAGGACGGCGGTGACGCCCTCGCCCATGATCGAGACGTCCTCGACCCACTGGGAGAACGGGGTGAGCGTCTTGTCCCCGGCCAGCACCAGCGCGAGCGCGTCCGGGTCGCCGTCCGCCGCCAGCAGGGTGCCGGCCGCGTCCACCGCGAGCAGTCCGGTCGCGCAGCCGTGGTCGGCCACCGAGAAGACCTTCGCCCGGCGCAGCCCCAGCGACTCGCAGACCGCCCGCAGCGGGCTGACCGGGTACGGTGCGGTGGTGCGCAGCCCCTTGGCGCGCACCACGTACCGGATCCGGTCCTCCTGCCCGGCGAGGGCGTCGAGCTTGCCCGCCGCGGTGGCCAGCAGTTCCGCCTCGGACTGGTCGGGCGCCTGGCAGATCCGGTCGAGGCCGTACAGCCTGGTGAACCGGCGCACCTGCTGGTCGGTCAGCCCCAGCGGCTCCCGCAGCTGTTCGACCGAGACCGTCGGTGGCAGGTAGCTCGATACCGCTTCTATCGACGTCATGCGACGGGGCCTCCTCGCGACAAGGATCGGAGCCCCACCAGATTCGCCGGGAACGCTGACAGGCTGCTGACGCCCGGCTGATCGCCGGACGGCAGCCCGTTGCGCGGGTTGTCAGGCCTGCTTGACCTGGATGCGCCCGTTGCTGGTGCTCAGGTCGAGCTGGTAGCGGCCGGACGGGTCGTCGGAGACCCCGATGTCCTTGTGGCCGTTGCCGGTCTTCGCGGACACCTTGTACGTGGCGCTCGGCACGACCAGGGTGATGGCGCCGTTGGACGTCGACGCGGAGACGTCCTGCGGCTTGGTCGAGACGAGGTCGATCGCCCCGTTGTGGGTCTCGGTCTGGATGCGGCTGCCGTTGAGCCCGCGCCCGGTGATGGCGCCGTTGGTGGTCTTCACCTCCGTGGTGCCGTTCACCCCGTCCAGGCTGACCGCCCCGGAGTGGGTGGACACCTGCACGTTGCCCACCTGGGTGAGGTTGACCGAGCCGGAGTTGGTCTGGCCGCTGACCGGCAGGCCCGGGGGGACCTCGACGGTGTAGGTGACCGAGCAGTACTGGCCGCAGCCGCCCAGCACCAGGACGCCGTTCTCGACCCGGCTCGTCACCCCGGGCTTGTCGTTCTTGTAGCTGACCGACCGGTGCACGGAGACCTTGTCGAGGCCGTCCTTGCCGCGCAGGGTCACGCCGCCGGAGGTGGTGTCGAGCCGTACGGCGGTGATCTTGTCGCTCACCGTGGCGTCGTCGTCGAAGTTGTTGTCGGGAGCCAACCCGCACGCGCTGAGACCGCCCACGGCGGCCGCGAGGACGACGAAGGACGCGAGACGGCCGGACTGCTGGCGCATGTCATTCCCCAGATCTGAAGGACGTTCCTGGACAGGCCCCGTCGCGGGGCGGACCCCACGAAGCTATCCCGCTGGGAAAGCCGGGGACCATGGGGCTAACCCCCGTCTCCTGAGGGGGAGTTCCCCCAAACGGTGGATGTCAGGCGAATGTCAGTTCCGGGTCAGCGCAGCCGTCCAGAGTCGAGGCATGACAGCGCTGACGGCACGGGCTCCCGAGCGGACCCTGGGCGTACTGGGCGGCATGGGCCCGGCGGCGACCGCGGAGTTCCTGCGGCTGCTCGCGGCCGACGCGCCGGCCTCCCGGGACCAGCAGCACCCCCGGTTGCTGCTGCTGTCCGAGCCGGGCATCCCGGACCGCACCGCCGCGATCCTCGGCGGCGACGACGAGCCCGGGCGGCGGGTGCGGGAGTGCCTGCGCACGCTGGCCGGCTGGGGCGCCGACCTGCTGGCCGTCCCCTGCAACACGGCGCACGTCTTCCTGGACGGCTTCGCCGCCACCTCGCCCGTCCCGGTGGTCGACATCGTCGACGCCACCCTGGACGAGGCCGTCCGGCTGAGCCCGGACGGCGGCTGGCTCACGGCGACCACCGGGACCGTGCGCAGCGGCCTCTACCAGCGGCGGGCCGCGGCCCGGGGCTACCGGCTGCTGGTGCCCGACGGCGGGACGCAGGAGGCGGTCCACGGGGCCGCCGAACGGGTGAAGGCCGGACGGGCCGAGGAGGCCGGCGCCGCCTTCCGGGAGGCCGTCGGACGGCTCTGGCGGCGCCGCAGGCTGCCGGTGGTGGCGGCCTGCACCGAACTCCCGCTCGCCTACCGGAGCGCGGGCCTGCCGCCGGAGCTGATGGTCTCCAGCCTGGCCGCGCTCTCCCGGGCCTGCATCGCCGAGCTGTACCGGAGCGTCCCGGTGCGGTCCTGAGGCGCGCGCGTACGCGTACGGCACGGCCCCGGCGGAGGAACGCCGGGGCCGTGCCGTACGCGTGCGGGCCGGTCAGCCGCAGCCGCCCGCGTGGCCGTCGTCGACCGCCCGGGCGCCGAGCCCGACCGCCGGGGCGGCCGGCGGCGGCAGCGCCCCGTCGCCGCCGGCCCGGGCCCGCAGGTGGGCGACGAAGTCCGGCAGCCGGTCCAGCCCCCAGAAGCGGTTGAAGCCCTGGACGAAGAACGGGACGCCGAACACCCCGTCGTCGCAGATGTCCTTGAGCAGCAGGGCCCCCTGCCGGCGCAGCTCCGGGTCATCGCTCGCACCCGCCAACTCCGCCGGGTCGAGGCCCAGTTCGGCCCCGATCCCGGCGATGACCGTCCGGTCGCAGATGTCCCGGCCCTGCTCCCAGCGGGCCCGGTAGGCGGCCGCGACGAACTGCGGGCCGAGACCCCCGCGCAGGGCCCGCAGATAGGCCAGGTGCGGGACCTCCCAGACCGGGTCGCGGTCCACCGGCCAGCGGAACGCGATCCCCCGCGCGGCGGTGAGGCGCCGCACGTCCTGGAGGACGTACAGGTGCTTGGCGCGGGACATCGCGGTGTACGGGAACGAGCCGCCCAGCTCGGCCAGCAGCCGCTCGCTGGTGCCGTCCGGCTCGAAGAAGGGCCGCCACTCCACCGCCCCGGCGACGTCCGGGTGCCGCTCCAGCAGCTCGCGGTAGGCGAGCCAGGAGTACGGGCTGCGCAGCGAGAAGTAGAACCGCGGAGCCCTGCCGGACCCGCTCACCTCGGGTCTCCCACAAGGCCCCGGCTTTCGAGCCGGGGAGACAGGGGTCCATCCGCCCAGGGAGTGGGGGACACTCCTTGGTTTGGAGCCGCGATACGACGGAGCGAGCTGCGCGGGTTCGGGCGGAGGTCGTTGTCAGTGGTCCTCGATAGGTTGATCGTGTGCATCTTCGGTACTCCTATCGCATCTATCCGACGGTTGGTCAGCGCGAGGCTCTGGCCCGTACGTTCGGGTGTGCGCGGGTTGTGTACAACGACGCCTTGGCGGCACGGAAGGACGCCCGCAAGAGCGGCTTTCCGTACCCTAGGAGCTCTGACCTGCAGAAGCAGGTCATCACGGCGGCGAAGGGGACACCGGAGCGCGCTTGGCTTGCTTCGGTCGGGGTGGACCCGTTGATCCAATCGCTGAGGGACCTGGATGCGGCTTACCAGAACTTCTTCGACTCCGTCTCGGGCAAGCGTGCCGGCTGCCCTGTGGGGCTTCCCCGGTTCAAGTCCCGCAAGGACAATCGGCAGTCGCTGCGGTTCACCCGCAACGGGTTCCGCATCCGGGGGAACGGGAAGCTGAACCTGGCGAAGATCGGCGACGTGCGGGTGAAGTGGTCCCGGAACCTTCCGGCCGACCCGTCGTCGGTGACGATCGTGCTCGATCCGGCCGGCCGCTACCACGCCTCGTTCGTGGTGGACGTGGAGCCAGAACCCTTGCCCGAGGTTCAGGCCGAGGTCGGCATCGACCTCGGCCTGACCACCTACGCCGTCCTCTCCGACGGCGGCGTGATCGACAACCCGCGCTTCCTGCGCAAGGCGGAGAAGAGGCTCAAGGTCGCGCAACGGGAGTTGTCCCGTAAGGCCAAGGGCAGCAAGAACCGGGAGAGGGCCCGGGTGAAGGTCGCCAGGGCGCATGCCAAGGTGGCCGACACCCGCCGGGACTGGCTGCACAAGCAGACCACCAGGATCATCCGCGAGAACCAAGCGGTATACCTGGAGGACCTGAATGTGCGCGGCCTCGCACGGGGCCGTCTGGCCAAGTCCGTTCACGACGCCGGATGGGCCGCCTTCCGGCGCCTGCTCGAAGAGAAGGCGGCCCGGTACGGGCGTACGGTCGGCATCGTGCACCGCATGTTCCCGTCGTCCCAGCTCTGCTCGCGGTGCGGACACCGCGACGGTCCCAAGCCCCTGGTGGTACGGGAGTGGGCCTGTGGTGCGTGCGGTGTGCTGCATGGTCGTGACCTCAACGCTGCTCGGAACATCCTGGCCGCCGGGCAGGCGGACAGGCTAAACGCCCCTGGAGGGCCGGTCAGTCCCGGCGTGGCAATCCCACGCCGGGCACGGCCCGTCGAACGGGGAACCCACCTCGGCGACTTGCGACCCACGGGCAACCGTGCCGCAGGCGTGGGAGGAATCCCCATTCATTAGGGTGGGGAGGATGTCAAAGCACGAGCCCGCCGTCGACGCCGAAGACCTGCCCGGTGATGTACGAGGCGCGGTCGGACAGCAGGAAGGAGACCAGGTCGGCGACCTCCTCGGGGCGGCCGAGGCGGCCCAGCGGGATGCGTCCGGTGAGGTCGGCGCCCTCGGCGAGGGCGGAGGTCATGTCGGTCTCGATGAAGCCGGGCGCCACGGAGTTGACCCGGATGCCGCGCGGCGCGACCTCCTTGGCCAGCGCCTTGGAGAACCCGATGATCCCGGCCTTGGACGCCGAGTAGTTGGTCTGGGTGGCGTTGCCGTACACGCCGGCCACCGAGGACATCGTCACCAGGGCGCCGGCGCGGCGCTTCATCATCGCGAACACCGCCGCCCGGCAGACGTGGTACGTGCCGTCCAGGTTGACCCGCATGACGTCCTGCCAGGCCTGCTCGGTGAGCAGCACCAGCGGGTTGTCCCGGACGATGCCGGCCGAGGAGACGACCGCGTGGAGCGGCCCCAGCTCCTGCTCGGCGGCCTTGACGAAGGCCTCGGCCTGGGCGCGGTCGGCCACGTCGACCCGCCGGGCCAGCACCCGGGCGCCGGCCGCCTCGGCCTCCTTCGCGGTCTCCGCCGCGGCCTCCTCCCGGGACTGGTAGCAGAACGCCACGTCGTAGCCGTCGGCGGCGAGCCGGGCCACCACGCTGCGTCCGATGCCCCGGGACCCTCCGGTCACCAGGGCGACCCGTCGTGCGGACATCAGGACCTCCCGTCGGTCGTGCTTCCAGGGGCCCGGAGGAGTTCCGCCGGGCGCAGTGCCAGCGTCAACTGGCCGACCTCCAGCACCGGGTGGCCGTCCACGGTGCTGCGGCCGGAGGTGATGAAGGAGTCGCCCAGGGCGCGGACCATGGTGACCTCGTGCACCACGACCGAGCCGGGGCGGACCGGGCCGAGCACCCGGACGTCCCGGGTCCGGGCCAGCAGTACGACCTGCCCGTCCAGCACGTTGGCGTTCGGCCGCTCCCAACAGGACAGCAGCACCGCGCACTGCGCCCAGGACTCCAGCAGCTGGCCGAGCGGGTAGTCGTACTCCTCGTTGGCGGCGTCCTCGGGCACGTCCCGGTAGGCGGGCTCGGCGAGGGTGACCGCCTTGTACGCGACGAGCCGGCGGCCCGGTTCGATCTCGGCGATCCGGTCGACCAGCAGCGCGGGGTGGCGGTGCGGGACGACCGAGGTGATGGCGGCGATGTCCTTCACAGGGCCTCCCGGGGGTAGAACAGGGTGATCTCGGCGGCGAGTCGGTCGTCGGCGTGGACCTGGGCGCAGACCCGGACCCCGTCGTGGTCGCGCTGGATCCGGGCGTCGACGGCGATCTCGTCGCCGGGCCGCACCGGGCTCAGGAAGCGCGCCCGGGTGAGCTCGGCCCGGCCGGGGCCGGGGACGGCGGCCGCGGCCGCCAGCTCGTGGACGTACTGCACCAGGCCGAAGCCGGGGACCACCGGCAGTCCGGGGTAGTGCCCGCGCAGGAACGGTTCGGCCGCGGTCAGCACGACGGTGCCCCGGACGTGCCGCGCCACCGGTTCGCCGGCCGCGCTGGGGGGTTCCGGGCGGCCGTCCGGCTCCGCCACGGTCAACGCTGTGAGCATCATGGTCTGTCCCTCCTCTGTGTCGGGGCCGTCCGGGCCTGCCGACCGGGCCCCGCCGACCGGGCCCCGCCGTGTCCGGGCCTGCCGTGTCCGGGCCCCGCCGTGTCCGGGCCGCCGCGGTCAGCCGCCCAGGAGCGCGCAGCCGACCGTGCCGTCCCGGTCGACGCAGGTCACCAGTGCCAGCCCGCCCTCGGGCAGCCGTCCCTCGCCGGCCGCGGCCAGCACCGCCGCCAGCTGGAGGCCGGTCGCGGCCGCCGAGGCGTCGCCGAGCAGCGGCCGGCAGCGGAGCCACTGCGGCTCCGCCCCGGCGGGCAGGGCCGCGCGTACCGCCGCCTCCTCGTCCGGTCCGCCGAGCGGGGCCGCCAGGCGTACGTCCCGGCCGTCCGCGCCGGCCTCGGCGAGCGCCGCGCGCACGCAGTCGGTCAGCGTCCCGGCGGCCTGCTCGGGCCGGTGGTAGGCGCGGAAGCGGGTGCCGAGCAGCCGTGCCAGGACCGGGCGGTGCGCCGCGCGCGCCTGCTCGGCGGACTCCAGCAGCCAGGCGACGCCGCCCTCGCCGAGCGGGGTCCGGCCGTCCTCGCCCGCGCTGTGCCACTCCAGCCAGGCGCGCTGGACCGAGTACTCCTCGGCGGCGCCGCACAGCACCCGGTCGCAGTGCCCGCCGCGGTACAGCCGGGCGGCGTATCCGAGGGCGAGCAGGCCGGCCGACCAGCCGCCCGCGATGGTGCTGTTGGGGCCCTTGATGCCGTGCCAGATCGCGCACTGGCCCGCGGCCCGGTTCATCACGGTGTTCGGGAACCTGGCCGGGTCGACCAGGTAGGGGCGGTCGCCGGTGAGCGAGTCCTTGGTGAAGTCCATGATGCTCTGCACGCTGCCCGAGCCGGTGCCCAGGACCAGGCCGACCCGTTCGGGGCGGTCCAGCAGGCCGGGCCCGCAGCCGTCGAGCAGGGTGCCGAAGGTGTGCACGGCGAGCGCGGTGACCCGGTCCATGGTCCTGGTGCCCTTGCGGCCGAGGGCCGCGGCGGCGCTGAAGTCCGGTACCAGGGCGGCCTGTTCGTAGGGGCCGGGGTAGGCGGTGCGGTCCAGTGCGGCGACGGCGCCGGTGCCCGCGCGCAGCCCCGTGCCGAAGGCCTGCGCGCCGACCCCGAAGGGCGAGACCGCCGACCAGGCGGAGAACACCGGCTCGGGCACCGCCCGGTCCGGGCCGGCCGGCCGGGCCCGGGCCGGGCTGTCGGTCGCCGTCATGCCCGGCCCCGGCCGAGGGCCTTGCCCGCCTTGCCGGTCAGGGCGTCGGTCAGCCGGTCGTCGAAGTCGACCAGGCTCCAGTCGCGGCGGTTCTCGATCACCGCCCAGCCGTGGGTGATCCGGCCGGTGGCGGTCGGCACCAGGACGCCGTCGCGCAGCACGTAGGCGTCCATCCGCGCGGTGTAGGTCAGCCGCTTGAAGACGTTCTCGACGGTGTAGACGGTGTAGAGCGTCTCCTCCATCAGCGCCTCGTCGAGGAGGGTGATCCGGGAGTGCGGGACGACCGGGATCCAGTCCTGCTCGTCCAGCAGGGTCTTGATGGAGACGCCGCGGTCCGCCAGGAAGAGGTCGACGACCTCCTCCATCTGCCGCAGGTACCCGGACATCTGGACCCGCTCGGTGAAGTGGCAGTAGAAGTACGGCATCCGCCACGCCCAGCCGAAGGCGTTGCGGCCCGCCGTCAGCTGCTCGAGCGGGTCGGTGCCGGGCTCCAGCGGGACGGGCGCCGCGCCCGCGCCCAGCCGGTCGACGGTGAGTCCGACGAGCTCGGCGGGCGGTTCGGCGACGGCGTGGCCGCGCGGGTCGGAGCGGAGGTGGACGGTGGCCTTGGCGGCGACGGCCTTCACGGTCTCGCCGGAGCGCTCCACGGTCAGCTCCACGCCCAGGCGCAGCCCGCCGCCGTCCTGGGCGGGCAGCCGGCGCACGGTGGCCGTCACCACGTCGTCGATGTGCAGCGCGGTGAGGATCTTGGTGTCGAGATCGGTGAGGTCGACGCCCAGGCCGTACCGCTCGAAGAGCTCCCCGGGCGGGAACCCGTGCTGCCGGGCGTGGTCGTAGACCGCCTCCTCGACCAGGTAGTTGACGTGCTTGAAGCCGATCCAGGTGCAGATGTTCGAGCCCTCGTAGCGGGGGCGCAGCCGCACCCGCGTGGTCGGGTCGGCGGCGGGGGCACTGCTGGTCATGGCAACTCCTGGGGTGAGAGGGTGGTGGCGTCGGCGTGCGGCGCCCCGGGCACGGCGGCGCGCAGGAACTCGCACACCAGCCGGGTGACCAGGTCGGGCCGCTCGACCATCGGGAAGTGCCGACAGCCCGGCAGCAGTTCGTACCGCGCCCCGGGCACCCGGGCCGCGAGGGCCCGGCCGTCCTCGGGCCGGGCGGCGGTGTCCCGCTGCCCGGACAGCACGAGCAGCGGCGAGCCGACGGCGCCGAGGTCGAGCGTGGGGGAGCGCAGGTAGGCCTCGAAGAACCGCATCCAGCCGTACGGCCCGACCTGGTCGCGCAGTTGGCGCGCCATCCAGTCGCGGTGGGACCGGGCGAACCGCGCGGTCTCGCCGACCTCCAGCGCCTCCTCGAAGACGCGGTGGAAGTCGTTGAGGTAGTACGAGATCACCGACCAGTCGAAGTCCTTGGGGCTGGGCCGGTAGAAGGGGCTGATCAGCACGGTCGGCCGGGGCGCGGTGCGGCCGGCCGCGGTCGCCTCGACGACCAGGTTCGCCGCGTACGAGTGGGCCACGACGGCGTCGAAGCGCTCGTCCAGCAGCTCGACCAGGAACCGGCCGGGGTCGGGCCGGGCGCCCCAGCCGTCGCCCTCGGACTGGGCGCGCCAGGGCAGTTCGACGTCCCACAGCTCGAAGGCGGCCCCGGCCCGCCGGACCAGCGGGCTCCACACCGAGGGTTTGCCGCCCAGGCCGTGCAGCAGCAGCACCCGGACCGGGTCGGGGCCCTCGGCGGCCCTGCGCAGCCGGGGGGTGGGCGCGCTCATGCGTCCGGGTGCGCTCGGTACGCGCCGAGGATGAGCACCGCGTTGTTGCCGGCGAAGGCCAGCGCGTTGTTCTGCACGATGCGCACCTCGGCGGGGCGGGCCCGGTTGGGGACGGGGTCCAGGCCGCACTCCGGGTCGGTCTGCCGGTGGTTGATCGTCGGCGGGATGAAGCCCTCCTTGATCGCCAGCGCGCAGGCGGCGGAGGCGAGGGCGCTGGCCGCGCCCATGGTGTGGCCGAGCATGGACTTGATGGAGACGGTCGGCGGCGGGGTGGCGAACACCTGCCGGATCGCGCCCGCCTCCGTCACGTCGTTGGCCTTGGTGCCGGTGCCGTGCGCGGAGATGAAGTCGATGTCCTCCGGCTTCACCCCGGCGTTGCGGTGGGCCAGTTCGATGCAGGCGGCGAGGCTGTCGCGGTCCGGCGCGACCGGGTGGTGGGCGTCGCAGTTGAGCCCGTACCCGAGCACCTCGGCGTAGATCCCCGCACCGCGGGCCAGCGCCGACTCCAGGCTCTCCATCAGCAGGATGCCGGCGCCCTCGCCGGTGAGGATGCCCTTGCGGTCGACGTCGAAGGGCTGGCTCAGCTCCGGCGCGATGGTGCCGAGCCGGTAGAAGCCGGTGAAGGTCTTGCGGCAGACCGCGTCGGCGCCGCCGGACAGGGCGACGTCCGCCTCGCCCGAGCGGATCGCGTCGAAGCCGGAGCCGATGGCGTAGTTGCCCGCGGCGCAGGCGGTCGCGATGGTGACGGCCTCCACGTCGGTGAGCTCCAGTTCGCGCACCACGCTGCTGGACAGCAGGCCGGCCGCCGACCGGCGGGCCACCACTGCGGGCAACCCTTCGGGTCCGTGGTGGAGTTGGTGCTCCGTCAGGGCGTCGAGGTCGCGCGACTCGCCGTCGGTGGTGCCGACCGAGACCAGGACGCGCCTGGCGCGGAGCTCCTCCAGGGCGAGGCCCGCGTCGGCCACCGCCATCCTCGCCGCCGCGACGGAGAACTGGCTGGCCCGGCCCAGCTCTTCGGGATCCCCGTGCTCGATCCACTGGGCCGGGTCGAAGTCGTCGATCTCGCAGCCGTTCGCGTGGGCGTAGCCCGTGGTGTCGAAGGACGTGATCGGCTTGACGCCGCTGCGGCCGCTGCGGAGCCCGCCGAGGAACTCGGCCGCCCCGGTGCCGATGCTGGTGACCGCGCCCAGCCCGGTGATGACGACCCGGCGCGGTTCCCGGTCTCCGCTGCCCACCATTGCTGACTCCGTTCTGTCGACTCGGCGCTGCGGCGGGCTACTTGGACAGGCTCTCCTGGACGACGGCGACGACGCCGTCCAGGTTGACCATCCGGATCAGCTCGGCCTGGTCGATCTCGATCGAGAAGGTCCGCTCCAGCGAGGAGAGGATCTCGATGGCGCCCAGCGAGTCGGCGTTGTGGTCCTCCTTGAACCGGCTGGTGTCGGTGACCTCGTCGGCCTCCAGTTCGAGGATGTCGCAGACGATCTCCTTGATCTGGGCGCGCTGTTCGGTGGTGACGACCGCGGTGCTGGGCATTTCGCCTCCCGGTGAGGGGGTGGGTGCGACAGATGATGATCTGAATTCTTCTCGCCCGCGCTGACGGACAACTGACGTGCAACTGACGGTCGTTGATCGGCTTGACAGTGCTCGCCAACACCTGTCAGTCTCAACTTTCAGGTAGGAGGAAGAGGGTGGGGGTGCCGACAAGCGCGGAACTACTGGCCCTGCTCGCCGCCGTCGGGCACACCCAGCGCCTGCGGATCATCGGCGAACTGGCGCAGGGCCGGGTCCACGTCAGTGAACTGGCCCGGCGGCTGGGCATGTCCAGGCCGCTGCTCTACATGCACCTGGAGCGGCTCGAACACGCCGGCCTGGTCGCCGGCGCGCTGGAGCTCTCCGATGACGGCAAGGCCATGAAGTTCTTCGAACTCACTCCGTTCGACATCCGCGTCACGGTCGACACCGTCATCGCCGCCCTCCGGGAGGACCGGGCGCAGGTCGACGGGCGCAACGCGACGCCCGAAGGCAGCGACGCCTGAACCAGGCGCCGCCCGGAGGAAGGCGCGACGCCCGAAGGAACAGAAGGGACCCTCATGAGCGGCGGCGTGATCGCCATCGTCATCACACTGATCGTCATCGGCGGGATCAGCGTCAGCATCGTCTCGTACTTCACCCTCCAGCGGCACCGCGCGGACGCCGCCGCGATGGCCGCCTACCGGCAGCTGGCCGAGGAGACGCTGACCGGACAGAAGGCGCTCCGGGGTGAACTGCGGGCGCTGACCGCCAGGTTGGCATCGGTCGAGGACCTGCTGCGAAGCGTCGACGAACTCTGAACCACCCGTCCCACCCGTTCCATCCGCGCCGTCCGGCGCCATCCCGTCCCATCCGTCCTGGTCACCCACGGAGTCGCCATGACCACCGCCACCGTGCACGGCATCGACGATGCCGTGCGACTGAGGAACGTCTGCCGTGGCTACGGCAACGAGCGCAACCGGGTCGTCGCCCTCGACGACGTGTCGGTGGGCTTCGGCCGCAGCACCTTCACCGCGGTGATGGGCCCGTCCGGCTCCGGCAAGACCACACTGCTGCAGTGCGCCGCCGGGCTGGACCGGCCGGACTCCGGCTCGGTCTCGCTGGACGGCATGGAGCTCGCCGGGCTCAGCGAGAAGGAGCTCACCAGGCTCCGCCGGGACCGGATCGGCTTCATCTTCCAGGCCTTCAACCTGCTGCCCGCGCTGAGCGTGGCCGACAACGTGGCCCTGCCGCTGCGGCTGGCCGGGCGCCGGCCCGGCCGGGAGAGCGTCGAGCGGGTGCTGGAGCAGGTCGGCCTCGGCTCGCGCAGCAACCACCGGCCCGGCGAGCTGTCCGGCGGCCAGCAGCAGCGGGTCGCCATCGCCCGGGCCCTGATCACCCGGCCCGCGGTGCTCTTCGGCGACGAGCCGACCGGCGCGCTGGACACCCGCACCGCGGTGGAGATCCTGCGGCTGCTGCGCCAGGCCGTCCACAACGACGGGCAGACCGCCGTCATGGTCACCCACGACCCGGTCGCCGCCTCCTACGCCGACCGGGTGCTGTTCCTGGCCGACGGGCGGATCGTCGACGAGCTGAGCGGCGCCTCGGCCGACACCATCGCCGAGCGGATGACCCGGCTCGGCGCCTGGGGCGACGGCCCGGACACCCCGGTGACGTCCGGCGCCCATGGCACCCCCGTCGCCCGCGGCGGAGAGGCGGCCCGCTGATGTTCGCCCTGGCCCTGCAGACCCTGCGGTTCCGCAGGACGAGCTTCATCGCCTCCACCGTCGCGCTGTTCTTCGGCGCGGTGATCCTCACCGCCTGCGGCGGCCTGATGGAGACCGGCATCCGCCACCGGGTGCCCCCGTTCGCGGCCGTCCCGCCGGGCACCCAGCAGGCGGCCAGCCGGCTGATCTCGATGTCCGCGGTGTTCGGCGGGATCGCCGCGATGGTCACCGTCTTCATCGTCGGCTCCACGCTGGCCCTGGTGGTCCAGCAGCGGCTCGGCGAGATGGCGCTGCTGCGCGCGATCGGCACCCTGCCCGGCCAGCTCCGCCGGATGATCGTGGTGGAGACCCTGGTCGTCGCGCTCGTCGCCGTCGCCCTCGCCCTCGTCCCGGGCTACCTCGCGGGCGGGTGGATGCTGGAGCAGATCGCGGCCAGCGGCGTGGTCACGAAGGGGATCACCTACCACGCCGGCTGGATCCCGATGGTCACCGCGGGCGGCACCTCGATGCTCGCCGCGCTGACCGCGGCCTTCATCGCCTCCCGGCGGGCGGCGCTCTCCCGGCCCGCCGACGCGCTCGCCGAGTCCCGCCTCCAGCACCGCTGGCTGAGCGGCCCGCGGCTGGCCTTCGCGGTGCTCTGCCTGGCCGGCGGCACCGCGCTGGCGGTGGTCACCGGCACCGTGATGAACGGTGAGGTCGCCGCCAGTACGGCCGGCCCCTCGGCGATGCTCTGGGCGGGCGGGATCGCCCTGCTCGGCCCCGGGCTGACCAAGGTGCTCACCGGGGTGTTCCACCGCCCGCTGCGCGCGCTGTTCGGCCTGACCGGGGACCTGGCGATGGACAACGCCCGGGCCCGCCGGATCCGGATCGCGGGCGCGGTCAGCCCGGTGATGCTGGCCACCGGGCTGTCCACCGCGCTGATCTACCTCCAGACCACGCTCTCCGCCGGCCAGGGCGGTGACGGGGTCGGCGCCTGGGTCGACTACCTGCTGGCCGGCAGCATCATCGCGTACGCGGTGATCTCCCTGGTCAACACCCTGGTGGTGGCCGCCGCCGAGCGCCGCCGGGAGTTCGCCCTGCAACGGCTGGTCGGCGCCACCCCCGGCCAGATCCTGGCGATGACCGGCATCGAGTCGCTGCTCGTCACCATCGTCGGCACGGTGCTGGGCACCTTCGTCGCCGCGGCCACGCTCGCCCCCTTCCGGATGGCGCTGGACGGCTCCTGGCTGCCCCGCGGACCGGTCTGGATCTACCTCTCGATCGTCGGGTTCGTCGGGGCGCTGACCGCCCTCGCCAGTGTCTCGGCCACCGGCGCCGCCCTGCGGACGCCGCCGGCCGAGGCGCTCGCCACCCTGTGACCGGCCCCGGGCCCGGACCACTCCGGGCCCGCCCGGCCGGCCCCGCCCCACTGCACCCGGGGCGGCAGGAAGGACTCCAACTCGGCGAACTGGTCCGGGTGTCGGATGACCCACGACCAGTACCCGGGGATCGTGCGGGCGTACTCGCAGTAGTAGCGCCGGAGCGTGGTGAGCAGTCTGCGCTGGATGTCGTCGGTCACCGAGTCGCTGCGCCACACCAGCAGCATGTCGGTGCCCTCGGCGACGGAGACCGGGACGAGCCGCACCTCGCGGGTGACGCCGGTGGGCGGCGTCAGCGCGGCGGCCCGGACGTCCCGGACCCAGTTCATCGCCTCGTGGTGGCCGTCGACGTAGTGCAGCACCTCCAGGTCGGCCCGGCCGACGGCGGCGAACAGCTGCTTCTCGATCGGGTGGAACCAGTGGTCGCGGGTGTAGCGGACCCACCGCAGCGAGGCGAGCTGCGCCGGGCTCACCGCCTCCTGGCCGACCAGGTGGTGGTCGTGCGGGAGCGCCACCCAGACGGGCTCCCGCACGATCACCGTACTGGCCAGGGCGGGTTCGTCCGCCTCGGCCGAGGCGGCCAGCGCGACCCCGGGCACCATCGCGGCGTGCAGGGCGCCGCGGGACACCTGCGCGATGGCGGCGTCGGGGCTGAGCGTCTCGGTCTGCACCTCCTTGACCGGCAGCGCGGACTTGAGCGCGCTGCGCAGCGACGGCGGCGTCCACTCGGCGTTCCCGAACCGGAACACCTCCGAGAAGTGCGCGGCCGCCTCGGCGATCACCCGGTCCGCGTGCTGGACGAGTTCGGCCAGAATCGGGATGAGCCTTTCCCCCAAGGCGGTCGGAATGGTTCCGGTTCTGGTCCGTACGAACAGCTCGCCGCCCACGGCTCTTTCGATCCGCTTCAATTGTGCGGTGAGGCTCGATTGGGGAAGGCTCAATTGGGCGGCGGCTCTGGAAATGCTGCCCAGCCGGTCGATGGTGGTAACGATCTTGGCATGCCTCAACTCAACGTCCACTGGGCCCCCGTCCGCGATTCCGACTTCCTCGCGTAGCCACCAGGAAAAATCCAAGGCGGTCGCCACGCTAACAGAGTGATCCTTGACCGTCCACAGTCGGAAGCGGCGTGAACGGGCCGGAACGGGACGGGGGTCGGGAGGGGGGAATGCGCGGCGCGGCCGGTGATCGGAAACCGGTATTCCGGGATTTTCCGGAACGGGCATATGCCGAGCGGGATCAGGCCGGTATGGGTCCGGCGAAGTCGAGCACCCGCCGCGGCTCGCCGAGCAGGTCGGCCTGCCGGAGGATCGCCTGGTAGGCGTGGTGCAGCGCGCGGCCGGGCTCCAGCCCCAGGTCGTCGGCGAGCCGGCGGCGGGTGCTGTGGAAGACCTCCAGCGCCTCGGCCTGCCGGCCGTCGCGGTAGAGCGCGAGCATCAACAGCTCGCTCAGGCGCTCCCGTTCGGAGTGCTCGACGGCGAGCTGCCGCAGTTCGGACACCGGGACCCGGGCCGAGTCCACGGCGAGCTTGGCGGCGGTCAGGTCCTCGTACGCGCTGATCCGGCGCTCCTCCAGGTGCGCCGCCCGGATCCGGCAGCGCAGCCCGTCGCAGGAGTCCATCAGGGCGCCGCCGCGCCACAGGCCGAGCGCCTCCTCCAGGGTCGCGATGGCGCGGTCCGGGTCGCGCCGGGCGAGGTCGCCGCCCGCGTCGGCGAGCCGCAGGAAACGGTGCGCGTCGATCGCGTCCGTCGGGACGTCGAGGAGATAGCCGCCGTTGGCGGTGCGGAGGGTTTCGTCGCCCTTGCGGCCGGTCACGGATTCCAGCAGCCGGCGCAGTCGGCCGACATTCGCCTGGAGGGCGTTGCGGGCATTGGCCATCGGCTGGTCGCCCCATAACTCGTCCACGATCTCGTCGAACGGGACCGGGATCCCCGGTGAGGTCGCCAGCAGGGTCAGCACGACGCTGGTCCGCTTCGACGCCATGGTGTAGTGCACGTTCTCGTGCGACAGGAGCAGCGGACCGAGAAGCTTGATTTCCACAGCAGCACCCCATGATTTTCCGAGCCGTCCAGGTGAGTCTGCGCGACGCCGGTGCGGACCGGGAGATACCAGCCGGGCGGGGCGGCCGGGGGCGGATGGTATGACACGCCCTGTGCATGACACCCGGAGGGGCGCCGGATCGACGGGGGAGCGATCCGGCGCCCGGCTCGGAGGCGGGGGTGCGGCCTCGCCGCGCCACCCGGGACGGGCCGACGGGGACGCACCGTGACGGCGGGCCCGTATCTGTCGACCTGTCAGAAGAATGCTACAGGTGGCGGGTTGAGCTGTCCATGGGAAGTCGGAGGTGCGGCTACGGCTGCCCGGCGCCCCGGCCGTAGCGGTCCAGCTCGTGGAAGAAGCCGTCCACGACGGCGAGTTCGCCCCGCGCGGCCAGCGCGTCGTAGACGTACCGGCCGACCGCGAGGTCGAGCACGCCGAGCCCGAACGGCGAGAACACCACCGGCCGGTCGGTCGGCACCCGGACCTTTCCGGCCATCACCTCGTGGAGCGTGCCGTCGATGAAGTCCCGGTTGCCGGTGAGCTGTTCGGTCAGGTGCGGGGAGGTCTCGGCCTTCAGGCAGTGCTCGACGTCGTCCAGCACGTTGGCCGAGGCGAGCAGCACCTCGGGCGCCAGGTCGCGCAGCGAGACGTTGAGCACCACCGGGTTGTGGGAGAACCACGAGGGGTCGGTGAGGTGCGGCTTCGCGGCGACGGTCGCCAGGACCACCAGGTCCGAGGCGCGGACCAGCTCCTCGGCGCTCCCGTGCACGGTGACCCGGGGCGAGGCACCGCCCTGCTCCCGGTCGGCCCGCTCCGGGTCCGCGCGCTCCAGGTAGGAGCGGAAGCCGGCCGCGTGCTCGGCGGACAGGTCGTGCACCCCGACCTCGTCGAACTCCCAGCCGGTGCGGGCCAGATAGGTGTGGATGTGCCGGGCGATCAGCCCGGTGCCGATGAAGCCGACCCGCCGCGGCCGGGGCCGGCCGGCGGAGAGCCGGTCGGCCGCGAGCGCGGCCGAGGCGGCGGTGCGGGCGGCGCTGATGATCGAGCTCTCCAGGCAGGCGATCGGGTAGCCGGTCGCGGGGTCGTTGAGCACCAGCACCGCGGAGGCCCGGGGGAGGTCCGCGGCCACGTTCTCCGGGAAGCTGGAGATCCACTTGATCCCGTCGACCGGCGTGCCGCCGCCTACCGAGGCCGGCAGCGCGATGATGCGCGAGCTGGGCCGGTCCGGGAAGCGCAGGAAGTACGACGGCGGGTTGACCGTGTCCCCCTCGCCGTGCACCCGGTAGGTCGCCGCGACCAGGTCGACGGTCTGCTTCTCGTTGCCGGACAGCACGCCGTGCACCTGCGCGCCGGGGACGACGGCGAACTGCGGGATCTGCCTCTGCTGCGTCATGAGTGGCTCCGTCTCGGGGGAGATCTGGCCACAGCAGTGTGGCTGACCTGCGCTGACACCGCGCTGATGACCCGTCAGGCGTTCGAATGGTCCGACAGGTACGGGTCAACCCGACCTGCGACTTTCGACCAGTGCCAAATGACCTGGTCGGACCTTACGAGGATGCCTAGAGTCACTCTCTGGTGGCGCCGCCCTCAGCTTCTACCAGCGGGGTGACGACCGACGGCGCCACCTCGGCCGGTATCCGGCACCTCCCCTGCCGGAAACACGTGGACCACCGAAGAGGAGTCACCAGTGCTCGACCGGGTTGTGATCGTAGGCGGCGGAACAGCGGGTTGGATGACGGCTTCGTACCTGAAGGCCGCGTTCGAGGACCGGGTGGACATCACCCTCGTGGAATCCGGCAACATCTCCACCGTGGGCGTCGGCGAGGCCACCTTCAGCGACATCCGCCACTTCTTCGAGTTCCTCGGACTCAAGGAGAAGGACTGGATGCCGGCCTGCAACGCGACGTACAAGCTCGCCGTCCGCTTCGAGGACTGGCGCGAGCCCGGCCACTACTTCTACCACCCGTTCGAGCAGATGCGCTCGGTCAACGGCTTCCCGCTCACCGACTGGTGGCTCAAGCAGGGGCCGACCAGCCGGTTCGACAAGGACTGCTTCGTGATGGCCTCGGTCATCGACGCCGGCCTCAGCCCCCGCCACCTCGACGGCGCCCTCATCGACCAGCCCTTCGACGAGGGCGCGGACGAGATGCAGGGCCTCACCATGTCCGAGCACCAGGGCAAGACCCAGTTCCCGTACGCCTACCAGTTCGAGGCCGCGCTGCTCGCCAAGTACCTGACGCAGTACGCCACCGACAGAGGCGTCAAGCGCATCGTCGACGACGTCCAGGACGTCCGGCTCGACGACCGCGGCTGGATCAGCGGACTGCGCACCGCCGAGCACGGCGAGCTCACCGGCGACCTCTTCATCGACTGCACCGGCTTCCGCGGGCTGCTGCTGAACAAGGCGCTGGAGGAGCCGTTCATCTCCTACCAGGACACCCTGCCCAACGACAGCGCCGTCGCCCTCCAGGTGCCGATGGACATGGCGAAGCGCGGCGTGCTGCCCTGCACCACCGCGACCGCCCAGGACGCCGGCTGGATCTGGACGATCCCGCTGATGGGCCGGGTCGGCACCGGGTACGTCTACGCGAAGGACTACCTCTCGCCGGAGGAGGCCGAGCGGACCCTGCGCGCCTTCGTCGGCCCCGCCGCCGCCGACGTCGAGGCCAACCACATCCGGATGCGGATCGGCCGCAGCCGCAACTCCTGGTCCCGCAACTGCGTGGCCGTCGGCCTCGCCAGCGGCTTCGTGGAGCCGCTGGAGTCCACCGGGATCTTCTTCATCCACCACGCCATCGAGCAACTGGTCAAGTACTTCCCGGCGCAGGACTGGAACCCGGTCCGGCGCGACCTCTACAACCGGGCCGTCGCCCATGTCATGGACGGGGTACGGGAGTTCCTGGTCCTGCACTACGTCGCCGCCAAGCGCACCGACACCCAGTACTGGCGGGACACCAAGACCCGGAAGATCCCCGACTCGCTGGCCGAGCGGCTCGAACTCTGGAAGGCCCAACTCCCGGACTCCGAAACGGTCTTCCCCTACTACCACGGCCTGCCGCCGTACTCCTACATGAGCGTCCTGCTGGGGATGGGCGGCATCGAGGTGGCGCACTCCCCGGCCCTGGACCTCTCCGACGGCGCCGCCGCGGAACGGGAGTTCGCCCAGATCCGGGAGAAGACCGAACGGCTCGTCGCGACGCTGCCCAAGGCGTACGACTACTTCGCCCGGATGCGCTGACCACGATCCCGGGAAAGGGGCCCGTTCGTCATGGACGTCCTCCAGCTCCTGACACGCGTCGTGCACGCGGCCGCCGTCCTCGGCGTCGTGCTGCTGATCGCCGTGGCGGGCAGGAGAGTCGCGCGCCGTCTCCGGCAGCCGGAGGTGATCGGGGAGATCACGGGGGGCCTGCTGGCCGGGCCCGCCGTGATCGCCCTGGCCGGCCGGCCCGCCTTCGACGCCGTGCTGCCGGGGCCGGTGTTCGACCTCGTCAAGACCGTCGCCGAGGCCGCCCTGGTGCTCTTCCTGGTCGGCCTCGCCCACAAACTGCGCCGCGGCCGGGACCGGCTGCCCCGGCGCGCCACCACCTGGATCACCGTCGGGGCGCTGGTGCCGCCGCTGGCCACCGGAGGCCTGCTGGTCGGGCTGATCGCCCTCACCGGCGACCGGGCGGCCCGCGGCGGCGCCCCGCTGCCGGCCTTCCTCCTGATGGTCGCGGTCACCATGTCCATCACCGCCGTCCCGGTGATGGCCCGCATCCTGGCCGACCGCGGGATGAGCGACGGCGTCCCGGGCCGGCTCTCGCTGGCCTCCGCCGTCGTCATCGACGCCTGCGGCTGGCTGCTGCTCTCCCTGGCGATCAGCCTGGGCGCCGGGGACCCGGCACGCTCGCTGCACTCGCTGCGCGCCCTGGCCGTCGGCGTGGTCTGCGCGCTGGCCATCCGCTACGCGCTGGGCACCCGGACCGCGTCCCGGCTCTGCGGCCGCTCGCCCCGGGCGATGGCGGTCCTGGTCGCGGTGGCCGCCCTCGCGGTGGCCTTCGCCATGAAGCACCTCGGCATGACGTCGATCCTCGGCGCCGCACTGGCCGGGCTGGCGGTCCCGCACGACGACGGCGGCCCGTGGACCCGGGTGGTGTCCACGGTCTCCCGGTCGGGGCAGTTCCTGACCCCCGCCTTCTTCGTGGTCACCGGGGTCACCGTGCTCACCGGCGCCTTCTCGGCCACCTCCGGGGTGCTGATCGCCGGCACCGTCCTGCTGGGCTTCCTCGGCAAGGGCCTCGGCGGCTACCTCGGGGCCCGGATCGGCGGCCAGCCGCCCCGGACCGCCCGGCGGATCGGCGCGCTGATGAACACCCGCGGCCTCACCGAACTGATCGTCCTCCAGGCCGGCTTCGCCTCCGGGGTGCTGCCCGCGCCGCTGGTCCTGGCCCTGGTGGTGATGGCACTGGTCACCACGGCGGCCACCGGGCCGCTGCTGGAGCTGTTCGACCGGATGGAGGGCCGCCCGGCGGCCGAGGGGATCAGCGCGACGGCCATGGCGCCGGTGGAGTCCGTCGAGACAGAAAGCGGTGCGAGATGACCGAGTACGCGGGCGACCGGGCCCGGTTACGGGCCGGGGCCTCCGGGGCGTCCGGAGCCGTGGGGACGGCGGGAGCCACCCCCGACGAGTTCCGGGCCATGATGAGCGGATTCCCCACGGGCGTGAGCGTGGTGTCCGCCACCGGCCCCGACGGCGCCCCGAGGGGCATGACCTGCTCCGCGGTGTGCAGCGTCTCACTCGACCCGCCCACCCTCCTGGTCTGCCTGCGCGACGGCAGCCCCACGCTCGAAGCGGTCACCGACAGCGGCCTGTTCGCGGTCAACCTGCTGCACGAGGACGCCCAGGGGACCGCCGAACTGTTCGCCTCCGGCAACCCGGACCGGTTCGGCCTGCTCCCCTGGGAGCAGGCCCCGGAGGCGGCCGGCCCGCACCTGGTGCGCGACGCCCACACGGTGGCCGACTGCGACGTGGTGCTGGCCCAGCGGGTCGGCGACCACGTCACCGTCTACGGCGAGATCCGCCGGGTCGTACGGCGCCACCACCCGCGGCCGCTGCTGTACGGGCTGCGCCAGTTCCGGGCCTGGCCGCGGAGCTGATCCCGGAACGGCGGGAAGGGCGAGGACCCCCGGCACCGGACGGCGGCCGGGGGTCCAGCCCGTTGTGCCTACGAGGCGAGGAGGTGCGAGGCGCTCCGCGGCCGGGCCCCGCGGGCCGGCCGCTCGGACCGGTCGCAGCCCGTCGCCGCCGGCCGTACCGGCCCGCCGTCCAGCAGCGCCATCCCGAGCGGCGTCACCGAGTGCAGCACGGTGTTGCGCACCCGGCGGGTGGTGATCAGCCCGCTCCGGCGCAGCACCGCCGCGTGCTGGCTGGCGCTGGCCGCCGAGATGCCCAGCCGGTCGGCGAGCTGGCTGGTCGTGCAACTCGCCCGCAGCGTACGCAGGGCGGCCGCCCGGGTCTGGCCCACCAGGGCGCCGAGCGGCCGCGAGCCGCTGTCCCGCTCCTGCCACAGCTGGGCCCCCTTGCGGGCGTGCGGCGGGGCCGCGAACACCAGCACCACCTGCGCGTCCGGCCCCTCGGCGTCGATCGCCAGGCCCGGCCGGTGGTTGAGGAACACCGAGGGGGTGAGCACCAGGCCCCGGCCGCCCAGCCGGATGTCCTGGTCCGGCCCGCCGGGGATCTCCAGGACCGGCGCCCGCCAGGTCATCCGGGGGTGCGCGGTGGACAGCAGCAGCTCCACCCCGCCGGCCATCACGATCCGGCCGCGCGCCTCGCACTCGGCCACCAGGTAGGCGTGCAGGTGCTGCCAGAACGGCGCCACGGCCAGCTGCCAGGCCTCCAGCAGGCAGGCGTCCACGCCCGCCCCGGGCCGCTGCGGCAGCTCGGCGGCCTCGGAGGCGTCGAACGGCCCGGACGGCTCGGGCGGCGCGTCGGGCGCCTCCGCGTACCGCAGCGCCTGCCGGAGCAGCGAGTCCACGTCGTGCTCGGGACGGCTGCGCGGGCGGGGCACCGGCCGCCGGGGGAGGCGCTCGTTCACCTGCTTTCGCCACCGGGCGTACGGCGCGCTCACGCCGCGGTCCAGCAGGTCGCAGGCGAAGGCCGATTCCACGAGCGGGCCCATGGTGCTCTTCAGTCGGGTTCTGGCGAGGTCGGCTGCGGTGAAGTGAATCCTCTGCACGATGAAGGTCCCCGTTTCCGTGTCGATGAGGGAGAAATCGACGTGGCCCGGCCGCCGCCACGCGGGCAGGCCGGGCCCTTCCTCGGATGGATCGGACGTCGCCGCTACGAGGCCCGGGCGGTGGAGGCCTCGCGCAGGCTGCGCGGGCGCATGTCCGTCCAGTTGGCCTCGACGTAGGCCAGCGCCTCCTCGCGCGGCCCCTCGGCCAGGGCCACCGTCCAGCCGTCCGGCCGCTCGGCGAACGCGGGCCACAGTGAGTGCTGGCCCTCGTCGTTCACCAGCACCAGGAAGGTCCCGTCCGCGTCGTCAAAGGGGTTCGACATGTCGCACACTCCATTCCGGGTAGGGCGCGGTGCGGCCCTCGGGTCATCGGCGCACGCGGGACAACCGGGTGGGCCCGCTCCGCACATGCTCCCTCGGCTCGCTGACATGGTGCTGACCGCACCCTGATGGGGCTCCGGCGAGCCCGCCGGAACCCAGGAGGGGCGGTGAACTCTCCTTGGTCACAATGAATATGACACACCGTCCGCTCTGATACCGGCGTTCCGCACCGTTGCGGCCGGCGGCGCGGAGCCCGGCCGGGGGAGCCGTTGCGGCCGACGTCCCGGACGGGCGCCCGCACGGACGTGCCCCCGAACGGACGGCCCCCGCACGGACGTGCCCTACCATGGCCCCGTGTTCCTCTTCCGTGACTAGGGCCCCGCGCGGCGACCGCACCCCGGTGGTGCGGTCCTTCGGCGTCCCGGTCCACCGGCGCGCGGCGCGCGCCAGCTCCAGAGGAACCCCTCCATGTCTTCGTCCTACGCGACGGTCCTGCGCACCCCCGGCGCGGTCCGGCTCTTCAGCGCGGCCCTGACCGGCCGCCTCTCCTACGGTGTCGTCCCGCTCTCGCTCCTGCTGGCCGTCACCGCCACGACCGGCTCGTACGCCCGGGCCGGCTGGCTGACGGCGCTTTTCGCCGCCTCCAACGTGCTGCTCTCACCCGCCCGGGCCGGGCTGGTCGACCGCCACGGCCCGCGCCGGACACTGCCGCCGATGGCGGCCGGGTACGCGCTGGTGCTGCTCGGCCTGGCCGCCGCCACCTGGCGCCCCGGCGTCCCGTACCCCGTCCTGCTCGCCCTCGCCGTGGCGGCCGGCGTGCTCGCGCCACCCCTCGGCCCGGTCACCCGGGCGCGGTGGAGCGCCCTGCTGTCCGATCCCGGGCTGCGCCGCCGGGCCTACAGTCTGGACACCGTCGCCGAGGAACTCCTGTACGTCACCGGCCCGTTGCTGGCCGGGGTGATCGCGGCGACGGCCCGCCCGGCGCTCGGACTGGTGCTGGGCGCCGCCCTCGTCCTGACCGGCTCCCTCGCCCTGGCCGCCTCGGTCCGCGCCGTCGGGCCGGACCGCGCCGAGGCCGACTCCGCCGCGACCGGCGGCCGTTCGCGCCCCTGGCGGCCGCCGGCCCGGACCGGCCTGCCGCTCGCCGCGGCCGCCGGGGCCGGGGCCGGACTCGGTGCGTTCGCCCTGCTGACGGTGGTCTTCGCCCGGCGGCACGGGCAGGCGGCCGACGCCGCCTGGGTGGAGGCGGCGCTGGCGGCCGGGAGCGCGACCGGCGGCCTCGCCCTCGGCGCCCTCGACTGGCGGGCCCCGGCCCGGCGGCGGCTCGCCGTCCTCACCGCGGCCTTCGCCGGCGCTCTGACCCTGACCGCCCTCGCCCCGACGGTCCCGCTCCTCGCGGCCGTCGCCGCTCTGGCCGGCCTCACCGTGGCCCCGACCCTCACCACCGCCTACCTGCTCGCCGACGAACTCGCCGAGCCCGGCCACCGGACGCGCGCCGGCGCCTGGGTCAACACGTGCTTCAACGCGGGCAGTTCGGGCGGCACCGCGCTGGCCGGCCTGCTCGCCGACCACCTGCCGCTGCCCCTCTGCCTCGCCCTCGCCGCCACCCCGGCCCTGGCCGCCCTCAGCACCGCCCGGCCCCGTCCCACCACCCCGCCCGACCGCCTGCCCGCCTGATGCCGGGCCACCGCGCGGGCGGCAGCACCCGCCCGCGCGGCCTCCGGGGCCTGGGCGGCGCATCGGAGTACGGAGCGGCGCGTGAACCCGGCGGTCACGCCCCGCGCGCGATGAGTTCCCGTACGCCGTCCGCGACGGCCTTGCTGGTGCGCCACTTCCGGAGGAGGCGGTCCGCCGCCAGTTCCTCGACGACGGAGGTCAGCCAGGCGTCGTCGCCGAGCCGTTCGACCCGGCCGAGGTCGACGATGTTCCCCAGCAGCTGGTGCAGCAGCGTGATCTCGGGAGCCGGGTACCACCGCCGGTGGTGGACGAACCGGGGGCTCCACAGGTCGTAGGGGTGCCGGACCATGGCGCTCAGGCAGGAGCCGTGGGTGCCGATCGCCTCGTGGGGCGCGTGGTGACCGGTCAGGAGTCCGCCGGCCGGTGTGCTGAGGAACCGGCCGCTGGTGACCCCGAGCTTCAGGCTCATCAGGCGCTTCCACGGGACCAGGAAGGGCTCCCGTCCGGTGACGCGGTGCTCGAACCCCTCGGGGAGGACGGCGAGATACGCCTTGCTCTCGTGGTCGCCGATGTACCAGCTGCCGTCGACCCGCACCAGCGGGCCGAGCCCGGGACCGAGGTCGCGGCCGGCCCCGACGGGCGGCGCGGCGGTACCGGAGGCGGCGGGGCGGTCGGTGTTCATGGCTCTCCTCAGGACGGGCGAGCAGCTGCCCGCCGACCAGACTTCCCGGCACACCCCCCGCGGTCACCATACCGGCGGACAGCGGCCGTTGGGCGGGAAGACGCGCAACGGCCCGGCGGAGACTACTCGGCGTCGGACGGCTCCGAGGCGGCCGGGACGGTCTCCAGCGCCGTCATCCGCGGGAGCAGGAACAGCACCGCGACCAGCAGGACCAGCAGCAGCCCGCCGCCGACGAGGAGCGGGGTGCGGATGCTGACGACGGAGGCGATCCAGCCGCTGAGGGCGGCGCCGGCCATGATGCCGAGGCGGCTCAGCAGCATGTAGCAGCTGTTGACCCGGCCGAGCAGTTCCTTCGGTACGGCCTGCTGGCGCAGCGAGATCGCCTGGATGTTCCAGGTGACGATCCCGAAGCCGATCACGCCGTACAGCGCGGCGACTTCGGCCACCGAGGTGCTCAGGCCCATCAGGATCAGCGAGACGCCCATCAGCAGGAAGGCGAGGGCGATCCGGGTGCCCCGGCCGAGCAGCCGGCTGAGCCGGCCGGCCAGGGTGCTGGCGGCGGTGCCGCCGATGGCGCCGGCCGCGAGCACGATGCCGTAGGAGGCGGCGGGTGCGTGGATGACCTTGGTGACCATCAGGACCATCATGGTGGTGCCCATGAAGCAGGCCAGCGCGCCGAGGGTGGAGAGCACGGCGAGCATCCGCACGTCGCGGTGGCGGAGCAGCCAGTCGACGCCCTCGCGGATCTCGGTGAGCACCGGGCGGCGGTCGGCCCGGGTGCCGGGGGCGGTGGAGCGGCCGGTGGCGGCGACCAGGACGGCGGCGAGCGCGAAGGAGACGCCGTCCACGGCGAAGGGGTGGGCGGCGGCGACGGCGAACAGCGCGGAGCCGAGCAGCGGGCCGATCAGGTTGCCGCCGACCAGCATGTTGGCCTGCATCCGGCCGTTGGCGGCGTCGAGTTGGTCGGGGCGGACCAGCTCGGGGACGGCGGAGGTGGCGGCGTTGGAGAAGACCGTCTCGCCGCAGCCGAGCAGGAAGGCCAGGGCGGCGAGCGCGACCAGCGGCGGGTCGGCGAGGAAGACCCAGGCGGCGAAGCCGAGGACGACGACGGCGCGCGCGGCGTCGATGGTCCACATCAGCCGCCGCCGGTCGGCCCGGTCGGCGAGCACCCCGCCGTAGAGGGACATCAGCAGGAAGGGCAGCGAGGCGGAGACGGAGACCACGGAGACCGCGCTGGGGGAGTCGGAGACGGCCACCGCGAGCAGCGGCAGGGCGGAGTCCCGCATGCCGTCGCCGACCGATGAGATCGCCGACGCGGACCACAGCAGGTTGAACTTCCGGCCCAGTTGGGGACGGCTTTTGGAGGGCTTCGCGGCCAGGTCTGCTGAGGTCACCGAGGCAGTATGTCATGTCCGCGGAGGGCCGTTCGGGCGGTTTCCGAAGTGCCCGGGGCGTCCCGAACTGTCCGTGTCGGTACGGGTGTCGGGCTCATCCGGGGGCGTCCGGAGTGTCCGGTGGGTTTCAGGCGGTTTCCGGTGGTTCGTCGACCGGCGGCGGAGGGCCGGGCGCGCTCAGCCCAGCCCCGAGACGCCCTTGGCGAGGGTGGTCAGCCCGCCCGCCAGGGCCAGGCCCAGCACGACCAGCCGGGCGCGGGTCTCCGGCACCCGGGCGGCGAGCAGCCGGCCGATCGCCGCGCCGCCCGCGAGCGCGGTGGCCACCAGCCACCAGGCGGTCCCGGACAGCGCGGGCAGCCCCTTGCCCGCCAGGGAGAAGGCGTTCACCACCACGCCGTAGAACTGGGCGTTGGGCAGGAACTCGCGCGCCGTCCAGCCGGTGTTGACGGCGTACAGGGAGACGGCCGGACCGCCCACCCCGGCGGCCGAGTTCATGAACCCGCTGGTGGCGCCCGCGACCAGGGCGCCGCCGACCCCGCGCAGCGCGGCCGCCCGGACCCCGCGCAGCACCAGCAGCGAGGCCAGGGTGACCAGCGCGCCGATGCCGACGAGCAGTCCGGGCGTCGGAACCGTCGCCGCGACCCAGACCCCGGCCGGCACCGTGCAGGCCGCGGCGAGGATCAGCGGCAGCATCGCCGCCAGCCGTACCTGCCGCCAGCTGCCCAGCAGGCCGACGGCGCTGATGGCCCCGGCGGCGAGGTTCGACAGCGTGACGCCGTCGCCCGGCCCGAGCAGCAGCACCAGGACGGGCGCCGCGACCAGGGCGAAGCCGATCCCGGCGAGCCGCTGGACGGAGGCGCCCAGCAGGACGGTGCAGGCCAGTACGAGGTCGGTGGTCAAGCCGTCGGGCATCGGGCGCGGCCTCCCTCTCGGCGGGCTCCGCCGTCGGCGGGCGGTGCGTACCGATCATGCCGCACAGGCGGGTCGGGCGTGCCGTCGGTCTCATCGGGGACGCCCCGGAGATGTGGTCGGGAAGTATGCGAACTAGTGAGGCCGTGTCCGAACTCGATGCGATTTCCCGGCGCTTTCCGTCACCCGCGCCGGTGAATGTGCGATGAGGGCGGGACGTGGACGACCGGTGGCCGCTGTCCTGGGGGTCCTGTCCGGATCGGGCCTGCGCCCGTCGGTGAGGGGAGACGGAACCTTGAAGAGGACGAGAAGACGGACGCGCCGGGCCGCGCTGACGGCGGCCTTCGCCGTCGTGCTGGCCGGCGGAGGACTCGTGGCGGCCCCTCAGGCCTCCGCGCAGGGCGGTGTCGGGGCGGTGACGGTCCGGGTGGTCCGGGCGGTGGACGCCACCGGCGTGTGGACGCCCGCGCTGGAACCGGGGATCGCGGGCGTGACGGTGACGCTGACGGATGACGCGGGCACCAGGACCGCGGGCACCACGGGCACCGACGGCACGGTGACGCTGGCCCCGGCCGCGAGCACGGCGACCGACGGCAAGTACCGCGTCCGGGTGGTGAATCCGAAGCCGGGCACGCTCTTCCCGGCCTTCGCCTCGCGCCAGGGCCTGGACGGCGCGCCGAACCAGTTGAGCTCCAACGAGGAGTTCGTCGACCTCTCCGACGGCCGGAACGTCGCGTACACCACCGGGTTCTGGTACCCGGGCGACTACTGCCAGAAGAACGCCCCGCTGGTGACGACCTGTCAGAACACCACCTGGCAGGGCGGGGCGCAGCGCACGCTGGTGTCGTTCCCGTACAGTGCGCGCGGCCAGGACGGCGTGGACGTCAACGTCACCGGCATCGCCACCGACGCGCAGACGGGCACGCTGTTCGGCATCGCGTGGAACAAGGCCGACCGGCGGGTGTTCTCCTCGGCGGCGGCCAAGCGCACCACCGACTACGGTCCGGGCGGCGCCGGCGGGATCTACGTGACGGACCCGGCGCGGAAGACCACCACGCTGTTCGCCACCGTCCCGGACGCCGGCGGTACGGCGCACGTGCCGGGGTCGGACGACGCGTTCCTGACCGTGCCGGGCAAGGAGAGCCTCGGCGGGCTCAAGGTCACCGAGGACGGCCGGGACCTGTTCGTCGTCAACCTCAACTCCCGTGCGCTGTACCGCTACGACGCCACCGCGGCGACGGCCGCGGCGCCGACGGCCGTCTACCCGGTCCCGGACCCGGGCTGCCCCTCGGCCGGGGACTGGCGGCCGTTCGGCCTGGGTCTCCAGGACGGCGTCGGCTACCTGGGCGGCGTCTGCTCGGGCGAGTCGACGGGCCGGGCCTCGGACCTGCGGGCGGTCGTGCTGCCCTTCGACCCCGCCACCGGGCTGTTCCAACCGGCCGTCCTGGACCAGCCGTTGGACTACCCGCGGCAGTCGACCGTGGGCAGCGGCCCGTGCGACGGCGCGGGCTGGTTCCCGTGGACGGACACCTACCCGACCTCGCAGAACGGCCAGGCCTGCTCCGGCTACCGGGCCCAGCCGGAACCGGAGTTGGCCGAGGTCGGCTTCGAGACGGACGGCTCGATGCTGCTGGCCTTCCGCGACCGCCTGGCCGACCGGGCGACGGGCCAGTCGGCCTCGGGCGCCGCGGTCGGCGAGGTGCTGTCGGGCGGTGACCTGGACAAGGCCTGCGCGGAGAACGGCACGTACGTGCTGGACACCGACAACGGGTGCGGGCTCTCGCCCCGGGGCACCCGCTTCTTCGACACCAGCCGGTTCGGCGTCCACCACAACGCGGACTACGCCGGGATGGCGCTGTCCAAGGTCGAGAGCACCATCGGGATCTCCGGGTACGACCCCAACAACACGGCCTTCGGCTACGGGACGGCCTTCGTCCAGCGGGCGGACGGCCGGCAGGCCCCGGGGACCGGCCTGCGGCTCAACCCGGTGGACGTGCCCGCGCCGTTCGGCAAGGGCGCCTCGATGGGCGACCTGGAGGTGCTCTGCGACCGGGCGCCGCTGCAGATCGGCAACCGGGTCTGGTACGACCCCGGGCGCACGGGCATCCAGCGGCCGGGCGGGCGCCCGGTCCCCGGTGTGACGGTGCACCTGTACGACGGGGCGGGCGCGTTGGTCGGCACGACGAGGACCTCGGCGCGCGGCGAGTACTACTTCGACGACTCGAACGTCACCGGCGGCCTCGCGCCGCGCACCCGGTACACCCTCCGGCTGGACGAGCCGGCCGACTACGCCGAGGGCGGCCCGCTGTTCGAGTGGGCGCCCACCCGGCACGACGTCGGCGACGACCCGTTCGTCGACTCCAAGGGCGTCGTCCCGAGGGGCGGGAAGTACGCCGAACGGGAGCTGACCACCGGCGGACCGGGCGAGAACGACCACACCCTCGACTTCGGCTTCCGCCCGACGAGGGGCGTGCTGACCCTGGTCAAGGTGGACCAGGACGGCAGTCCGCTGGCCGGGGCGACGTTCCAGCTGTGGCGGGTCAGCGGCGGACCGGGGTGGCCGGGGTGGCTCGGCTGGCCGGGCCCCGGCCGCGAGCGCGGTGACACGCCGGTCGGCGAGCCCTGCACGACCGGGACCGACGGCGTCTGCCGGGGCCGCGGCGGGCCGGGGACGTACTACTGGGTGGAGCTGAGGCCGCCCGAGGGCTACGCGGCGGACCGGACGGTCTTCGGACCGCTGGTGCTCACCTGCGACAACCTCGGCGACGGGATCACGGTGACGGTGGTCAACCGGCTGATCCCCGGCCCCTGGCTGCCGCACGACCGGTGACCGGCGCCGGGCGGCCCCGCGGGGAGCAGGAGTCCGCGGGCCCGCCCGGTGCGGCCGGTCAGTGCTTCGGGACGGCGTCCGCGGACTCCGGCAGCGGGTAGGCGCCGGGGTCGACCGGCCCCGGGAGGTCGGTCGCCGGGCGGCCGGGCGCGGTCGGGTCCGGCAGCGAGGGCTGCGCGGGCGGGACGGGCACCTGGCTGAACGGGATGCCGGGCGGTGCCTGGACGGGGCTGGTCCGGCCGAAGGGCGGGGCGCTCCGGCCCTGGGCGGCGCAGCCCGCCAGCGTCTCCAGGCCGTCCGGGCTCTGGACGGCCGGCTGGTTGCCGGTGAAGCAGTTGCCCGGGTCGACGGAGGCCAGCACCAGGTCGGTGCCGTTGCCGGTGGCCCGGTTGCCCTCGACCCGGTTGCCGCTCGCCGGGTGCCCGGGCGGGTCGGTGATGACGATGCCGGCCGCGCGGTTGCCCTGGACCAGGTTGCGCTGCACCTGGTTCGCCGTGCCGCCGCCGATCCCGATCCCGATCCCGTAGGCGCCGTCGGCCTGTTGGGGGGTGTCGGTGGCGTTGTTGTCGGTGACGACGTTGCCCACGATCACCGCGCCGTGCTGCGGGGCGAGGGCTTCGAGGTCGTTGGAGTTGACGGTGACGCCGACCCGGTTCCCGGTGACCCGGTTGCCGACCACGGTGAGCCCGTCGGAGGCGTTGGTGATCTCGATGCCGACGGCGTTGCGCTCGACGGTGTTGCCCCGCACCAGGGTGTCGCAGGGCTTGCACTGGCCGACGTAGATGCCGGAGTCGGCGCCCCCGGAGGCGTACGAGTCCTCGATGACACCGCCGCGGGCGTCGAAGGCGTAGATCCCGTACAGGCCGTTGTTGTAGGCGGTGACACTGCTGGCGCGGAAGCCCTCGACCACCGGGAAGCGCACGGTGTCCAGCGGGTTGTAGGCGGAGCCGCCGGCGCCGTGCTGCTGGAGCTTCTCGTCGGTGACGCCGGTGAACAGCACGCCGTTGGCGAGGTAGCCGTGGACGGTGAGGTTCTCCACCACCGAGCCGGGGCCGGAGGCGGTGATGCCGTTGACCAGCCGCAGGCCGCCGTCCAGCACCACGGTGTTGCGGTCGGTGCCGCGCAGCACGATCCGGGGCTTGGTGAGGCGCACGCTCTCCCGGTAGGTGCCCGGGTCGACCAGCACGGTGTCCCCCTCGCGGGCGACGTCCACGGCCTGCTGGATGGTTGGGAAGTGCTGCGGGACGCGGATGACCGTGCCGTCCGGGTGCTTGGCGTCGGAGGAGGACGAGCCGCCCGAGGAACAGCCGGCCAGCGCCAGGACGGCGGCGGCGAGCAGGGCGGGCAGGCGCCTGGCGACGCGGGCCCCGGGTGGGGGCGTTGTGCCGGACCGCGGGTGACGTGTGGTCAAAAGTTGCATACGGCGTGTTCTATCGTCTCCAATGTCGCCCATGCATGCCGAAACCGGAAAGGCGCAGGACCAGCCACCGACCGCGCGGGGCGCCGGGGTGGATCGAAGGGGGCTGCTCGCGGGCGGGGCGGTGGTGGCCGCCGGGCTCGGCGCGGGGGTCACGGCACTGGCCATGGGCACCGGCGGCGTCCGGGGGCACGGCCGCGGCGCCCGACCGGCGGCGGCGCCGGAGCCACCGGCCGTCCCCTTCCACGGCGAACGGCAGGCCGGGGTGACGACCGCGCAGCAGCCGGCCACCCAGCTGCTGGCCCTCGACCTGGCGCCCGCCGCGACCTCGGACGGGCGGGCCGCCCTGCGCGGCCTGCTCGGCGAGCTGACCCGGGTGCTGGCCGGGGCGACCGGCGGCAGCCCGGCCGACGCCCGGCTGCAGGGTGGCCAACCGGCCCGGCTCAGCAGCCTGGTGGGCGTCGGCCCGGGCCTCGCCGCCCGGCTGGGGCTGAACGTTCCGCCGGCCCTGCTGACCGAGCTGCCCGCCTTCCCCGGGGACCGGCTCGACCCGGCGCGCGGCGGCGGCGACCTGGTGGTCCAGCTGTGCGCGGCCGACCGCTGGCCGCTGTCCGTGGTCGCCGAACAGGTCGACGCGGCGGCCCGGGCGGCGGGCGCGACCGCGCGGTGGACGCAGTCCGGCTTCCTGGCCCGGACGGCCGGCGGCGCCACCCCGCGCAACCTGTTCGGCTTCAAGGACGGCACGGCGAACCCGGACGGCACCGAGAGCGGGCAGTGGGTCTGGGGCCCGCCGGGGCCGTACGAGCACGGGACGGTGCTGGTCTACCGCCGGATCCGGATGGACACCGCCGCCTTCGCCGCCCTCCCCGTCGACCACCAGGAGCAGGTGATGGGCCGCCGGGCCGGCGACGGCGCCCCGCTCACCGGCACGGCCGAGCACGACGAGCCGGACATCTACGCCAAGAACCCGGACGGCTCGTACCTCATCCCGGCCACCGCGCACGTCCGCCTCTCCAGCCCCCGGCTGGACGGCGGCGCCCGGATGCTGCGGCGCGGCTACAACTACGACGACGGCCCGGGCGACCGCGGCCTGCTGTTCTGCGCCTTCATGCGCGACCCGGCCCAGTTCACCCGCGTCCAGAACCGCCTGGCGGCGCGCGACGCCCTCAACACCTTCATCGAGCACACCGCCTCGGCCGTGGCCTACGTCCTGCCGGGCGCGCCGGAGGGCGGGACGCTGGGGGAGGGGTTGTTCGGGTGAGCCGGGGGCGGTGGTCGGCCGCCCCGCCCGACGGCTGAGGCCGGGCGGGCGACCGCCGGTGCCGGCTCCCGGTCGACCGCCGGTGCGGCCTCCCGGCCGACCTACCAGTCGACCGGGAGGCGGGCCGGGCTCCGGGTGGTGCCGCCGAGCTGCCAGGCGAGGTCCGCTACCGGGGTGGTGAGGCGCAGGCCCGGCAGGGCGGTGGCGAGCCGGTGCAGGGACTCCCGCATCTCCAGCCGGACCCGCCAGGCGCCGATGCAGTAGTGCGGGCCGGAGCTGAAGGCGAGGGTCGGGGCGGGGAGCGGGAGGCCCAGGTCGGCGTCGAGGCCCTCGGGGTAGACGGCCGGGTCGCGGTTGGCGCTGCCGAGGCTGACGGCGACGACCGAGCCGGCCGGGATGGTCACGTCGCCGACCTCGACCGGCGCGGTGGTGCGGCGGATGGTGGCCTCGTCGTCGCCGAGCGGGATGTAGTGCAGCAGCCGTTCGGCGGTGCGCTCGGCGGTGTCCGGGTCGGCGAGGCGCGGCCAGTGCTCGGGGCGTTCGCCGAGCACGTAGACCAGGGCGTTGGCGAGGGCGCCGGCGACGCTCTCGTTGCCGCTGGCGGTGAGCCCGGCGACCAGGAAGACGAGGGACTCCTCGGGGACGCCGCCGTCCTGGTCGGCGGCCCGGACCAGCCGGCTGACCAGGTCGTCGCCCGGCTCGCGGCGCCGGCGGGCGACCAACTCGCCCATGAAGGAGCCGAATTCGGCGAGGGTGGCGTCGTGGTCGGGGTCCGTGCCCGGTTGCTGTCCGCCGTTCTGACCGCCGCCCGGCTCGCCGCCCTGGTCCTCGCCCTGGGCGAGCAGGGCGCGGGTCCAGCGCTGCAGCCGCTCCTCGTCCAGGTGGTCCGGCCCGTCCCCGTCGAGCCCCATCAGCCGGGTGGTGACGGCGAACGGCACCGGCCGGGCGAAGGCGGGGACCAGGTCGGCCGTCGGGCCGGCGGCGACCAGCCGGTCCACGGACTGCTGGACGGCGGCGGCGACCCACGGCTGCCAGCCGGCGATGGCGCGCGGGGTGAAGGCCCGTTGGGCGGTGCCGCGCAGCCGGCGGTGGGCGGGCCCGTCCTGGTTGAACAGGGACGCCGGGTTGGCGGCCACGTCGGCGGTGGCGCCCGCGGTGCCGACGTCATGCAGGTCGGCCCGGGTGACCCGGGGGTCGCCGAGGACCTGCCGGACGTCGTGGTAGCGGGTGATCAGCCACGCGGGGGTGCCGTCCGGGAGGGTGGTGGGGTGGGGCGGCTGGGCGGGGGTGGTGGGGAGCCGGTGGAGTGGGGGGAGGGTGGTCCCGGTGTCGGCTGCGGCGGAGTCCATGGGTCCCTTCGCGGGGTTCGGAGGTCCGGCTGGTCGAGGGGAGTCAGAGCATCCAATTGTCATATGTTCATGAGGAATTGGGCGCTTGCGGAGCTTCTCCCCTTACGTCCCGATGGTATGCCCTCGGTGCCCCCAGCCGGGTGCCGGATCGACGGGCAGCAGCGGCCGGAGCGCGCCCAGCACGGCGCCGATGCAGGCGTCCCGCAGCTCGGTGCGGGAGCAGCTCTCCTCGGTCAGCCAGTCGATGACCAGCACCCGGACGAACACCAGCCAGCTGCGCAGGACCTGCGACACCGCCAGTCGCGCCCGCTCGTCCGCGAGCGGGAGGACGCCGAGCAGCCGGCCGCGCAGGGCGTCGAGCTCCTCGGTGATGATGGTCTGGATCACCTGGTCCCCGGCCAGCACGCGGTTGGCCGCGAGCACGGCGTGCCGGTTGGCGATGAAGTAGTCGAGGTGGGCGTCCATGCCCTCGACCAGCTGCTCGACCAGGGTGTCGCCCGGGTCGAACCGGCTCCTGGCGAGCAGGTCGGCGGAGGCCTCCCGGTAGACGGCGGCGAAGAGCTCGTGCTTGCTCGCGAAGTGCCGGTAGAGCAGGGCGCGGGAGACCCCGGCCCGCTCGGCGACCTCCTCCATCAGCACCCCCTCGTACGGTCGTTCGGCGAACAGCCGGGCGCCGACGGAGAGCAGCTGGGCGCGTCGCTCGGCGGGGGAGAGCCGGCGGCGCCGTTCGTGGACTGGCATGCGGGCCAGGCTACTTGACACGTGTCTACTTGCCAGCGCTAGCGTGGTGGGCAACGTAGTAGACACGTGTCAACCAGACCTCTGTGAGGGGTGGACGGGCCATGGCCAAGGCGTTGCGGGTGCTCGCGTGGACGATGGGGATCGCCTGCGTGGCGATCGGCTTCCTCCACATCCTGCTGGGGAACTCCGCGATGCCCGGGATCGCGGACGCGGGCCCGACGGTCGGCAGCTTCGGCCGCTTCATGGGCGCGGTCTTCGCCGGGTACGGGGCGGCCTGGATCCACGCCGCCCGGCAGGCGCCGGTGCCCGCCCGGCCGGTGCGGTGGCTGGCGGCGGTCCTCCTGTTGGGCGGCCTCGCGCGGGTGCTGTCGCTCGTCGCGGACGGCCGTCCGCACTGGTTCCAGCTGGTGTTGATGGGGATCGAACTCGGGCTCGCACCCGTGTACTTGTGGGTCGCCGACGCGGACGAGCGGGCGCACGCGGAGCGGCGGTCCTGAGCTCCCCCGGTTCCGTCATCGGGGGCCGGTCGTCAGCGGAGGCTATGCTGCCCCTGCGATCGAACGTACGTCCGCGAGGAGGGCCCGGAGCATGAGCGGCACCGTGGTGGCGGTCAGCAGCAACGCCGAGTATTCGTTCACCAAGCCGAACCGGGACGGCATCACCCTGCTCGCCGGTCTGGGCGTCGAAGGGGACGTGCACGCCGGGGTGACGGTCCGGCACCGGTCCCGGGTCGCCCAGGACCCGACCCAGCCCAACCTGCGCCAGGTCCACCTGATCCACCGCGAACTGCTCACCGAACTCGGCGAGTCGGGCTTCGACGTCACGCCGGGCGCCCTCGGCGAGAACATCACCACCGAGGGCGTCGACCTGCTCGGCCTGCCGGTCGGCGCGGTGCTGCGGATCGGCCCGGAGGCCGAGGTGGAGATCACCGGCCTGCGCAACCCGTGCACCCAGATCGACGCCTACCGGCCCGGCCTGCTCAAGCAGGTCGTCGGCCGTGCCGAGGACGGCACGATCGTGCGCCGCGCCGGCATCATGGGCGTCGTCCGCACCGGCGGCCCGGTCCGGCCCGGCGACGCCGTCGCGGTCGAGCTGCCGGACGGCCCGCACCGCCCGCTCGACCGGGTCTGAGGACGGCGCACCTCAGGGCGCGTTGTCGTCCGGGTGCCCGTCGACGCGGCGCAGGTCGTAGAGGTACGACCGGCCGGCCTTCCAGCTGCGCCACGGCCCGGTCGGCGGGAGCTCCCGGTGCCGGTCCTCGCCCAGCAGCGGACCGGAGTTGGGCACGCCCTCGGCGTCGACGACGCACCAGCCCCGCTCCGGCGTCCACCGGCACCACAGGTCCAGGTCCCGCCGCCGGTAGGACGGGCGGCCGTTGGCGGCGCCGTTCAGGTCGAAGCGGTAGACCAGGCCGTCCAGGCGGCGGACGAACTCGATCGCGGACACGGCTGATCCCCTCCTGGAATGCCCCGGCGAGATACCCCCACCCCGTAAAGGTGACGGCTCCCGGGGGCCGTCGGAGGAACCGTCACCGCTGAAACGCGGTCAGGACCTGACCAGGCGGGCGATGGCCTGGTTGGCCTCGCGGATCTTGGTGCCCGCCTCCTGGCCGCCCTCGGCGATGGCGTCCCGGACACAGCATTCGATGTGCTCGTCGAGGAGTTGGAGGGCGAAGGACTGGAGGGCGCGGCTGGCGGCGGACACCTGGGTGAGGACGTCGATGCAGTAGGTGTCCTCTTCGACCATGCGCTGGAGGCCACGGATCTGGCCCTCGATGCGGCGGAGCCGCTTGCGGAAGTCGTCCTTGTGCGAGCTGTAGCCGGCCATGGCCGTCTCCGGTTCCTGTGCGGTGAGGCGTGCGCTCACTCTACCGGGGGCGTGCCGAGGGGGAGTCGGCCCGGACGGGCGGGGTGGAGCCCTCCCGTCCGGGCCGACGTCGGAGGCTCAGGCCTCGACGCGGCCGACCAGCTCGTAGCCGGCCTCGTCGACGGCGGCGGCCACGTCGGAGTCGGCGAGCGGCAGGGTGCTGCCGACGGTGACCCGGCCGGTGGCGAGGTCCACGGCGACCTCCTCGACGCCGTCGAGCTTCTTCAACTCGGCGGTCACCGAGGAGACGCAGTGGCCGCAGGTCATGCCCTTCACCTGGAAGACCGAGGTCCGGCCGGACTCGGCGGCCGGTGCCGCGCCGGCGCCGGTGCCGCACGAGCCGCAGCAGGAGGTGGCCTCGGCGGCGGCGGACTCGACGGTGACGGTGGTCTCGCTCATGGGTGTGCTCCTGTCGTGGTGCCCGGCGCCGGCCGGACTGCCCGGGCGGCTGCTTCCTTTCGAACATACCATACCCCCCTAGGGTAATTGCTAGAGCTGCCGGAGCACCTTCCGCCGCCCGGACGGGGCCGTCAACGACCCGCTGTGACAGTCCTGTTGCGGGTGCCGGGGCAGGGTGGAGGAGCTCCCCCGCATCCCCGGACGACCGACCCCACCACCTGAGGTGAACCCATGGACCACACCACCCGGCGCACCCCGCGCGGCCTGCGCGACATCCTCGCGGCCGGCGAACGGACCTACTCCTTCGAGTTCTTCCCCGCCAAGGACGAGGCCGGCGAACGCGCCCTGTGGGCGGCGATCCGGCGGGTGGAGGCGGTCGCGCCGACCTTCGTCTCGGTCACCTACGGCGCCGGCGGCTCCTCGCGCGACCGCACCATCGGCACCACCGAACTGATCGCCGCCCAGACCACCCTGCGCCCGGTGGCCCACCTCACCGCCGTCGGCCACTCCACCGCCGAACTCCAGGCCGTCCTACGGCGCTACGCCGACGTCGGCATCCGCGACGTCCTCGCCCTGCGCGGCGACCCGCCGGGCAACCCCAACGGCCGCTGGGAGCCCCACCCGCAGGGCCTGCGCTACGCGGCCGAACTCGTCCGACTCGTCAAGGAGTGCGGCGCGTTCACCGTCGGCGTCGCCGCCTTCCCCGAGCGCCACCCGCGCTCGGCGGACTGGGACGACGACATCCGGCACTTCGTCGCCAAGTGCCGGGCCGGCGCCGACTACGCCGTCACCCAGATGTTCTTCGACGTCGAGCACTACCTGCGGCTGCGCGACCGGCTGGCCGCGGCCGGCTGCGCGACCCCGGTCATCCCCGAGATCATGCCCGCCACCGACGTACGCCAGATCAGCCGCTTCGCCGAACTCAGCGGCGCCTCCTTCCCCACCGGACTGGCCCGACAACTGGAGGCGGCCCGCGGCGACCGGGCGACCGCCCACCGCATCGGCGTCGACCACGCCACCAGGATGGCTGAACGCCTCCTCCACGAGGGCGCGCCCGGCCTCCACTACATCACCCTGAACCGCTCCACCGCCGCCCTGGAGATCCACCGCAACCTCGCCCTCACCACCCCGACCCCCCGCCCCCTGACCCCCACCGCAGCCTGACCCCTGCGGCGAACGGCGAAGCCGAACCAGTCCGGCGCCGGCCTCCCCACCCGAGGAGGCCGGCGCCGGACAGGCCCGTCGGTCTCCGCGCCTACAGGAGCAGGGTGTTGAAGGACCGGCCCGGCCGGTCGAGGCTGTGGCCCCAGTGGCGGCCCGCGGTGTCGAGGATCCTGAGCAGGGTGGCGCGGTCCTCGGGGTGGTCCCGCAGCATCAGCGCCGACCGCTCGACGACGAGCAGGTAGTGGTCGGCGGGCGCCCAGGCCAGGTCGCGCACGCAGTCCGCGAGGGCGTCCCAGTTCCAGCCGAAGTAGGCCGGGAGGCGGAGGTGGATGCTCAGCTGCTCGAAGAGCCGCTGCTCGTCGACGAGTTCGGCGCCGTCGAGGCGGGCGACGAAGGTGGTGCCGGAGGGCGGCAGGAGGTCGGGTCCGGAGGGCCGGGTGTCCGCTCCGAGGTGGTGGACCCAGGGGGCCTCGCCGGTCCAGTACACGGTCATGTCCGTCCGATTCGACAGCAGGTTCAGCGGGTGAGCGGGACAGGGCGACGGTAGGGCTTCAGTGCTTGGGGTGCAGGACGGCCTCGGCGAGTTCCCGTACGCGGTCCATGGTGATGCCCGTGCGTTGTTCGACCGCGAGCGGGTGGTCGGTCGGCTCCAGTTCGATGAAGGGGCGCTCGCCCACGGGACGCGTGTGGACCATGGTCTTCAGGTTGATCGTCGACGGAGAGTACGGGAGCAGGTCGGTCGACAACCAGCCGAAGTACGCGGGCTCCGACTCGCGGCCGGGGGTCTCCCACAGCTCGCTCGCCCGCTCGAAGTTCTTCTCGCTGAGCGAGACCCACACGCCCCAGGAGAAGACGTCGTCCCGGCCGATGACGGGCAGCTCGATCAGTCCTCGCACGAAGAAGGCTTCGCCCTGGATCACGCACTGGTCGGACGAGAGGAGGCAGTCCCGCACCTGTTCCATGTCCGGCTGCCAGTAGGCGGGCGCAGGGCTGGAGAAGTTCATGGGTGTCTCTGCGTGACGTTCGCCGCAGCAGGTGCAGGTGAATCCAAGATCGGCCGACATGCGGCAGAGACTACAGATCCGCTCCCACGCGGTGGTGGCCGGACCCGGGAGTGGTCCGACCACCAACGAGGCGTGTGCGATCAGGCCCGTGCGAGCCGGTGCCGACCTACGGTTCCCGGCAGGCGGTCAGGCGTCGGCTGTGGGCCGGGGTCAGTGTCCTGTTGCACGGAACCTCGGCAGTCTCACCGAAGCCCGAGCACTGGCTGTGCCACAGGCCGGAGGGCGCCTCGCTAGGAACGGAGTCCATCATTCGCGCGTTCCGTAGCAGCCGCCGACTCGGCGAGTGCACGGACGACGAGCAATGCCGTCCCCTCGTCGTGGATCCCTGTCGATTCCCTCTGCTCCACGATCATTTCCGCTGCCATGTGCGCCGTGGCATGCGCCAGCGAGTACTCGCCCAGGACCAGATCCCGCCCGATGATCCCGATGACAGCGTCGAGAGCGGGGACGACGTCGTACAGGTTCCTTCCATCCGCCCACACGGCTTCTCGGGCCCTCGGATCCTCACTCATGAACGAGATCTTCTCAAGGACCACGGGGCCGACCGACTGTGGGCCGGCAGGCGCGCGAACCCTGTCCTCCACCGACTCCACCGTGGCCAGAGGCGTGAGCGAACCGGCTCGGCCGGGATCCCGGCCGAGCCGATCTCGGATCCGGTAGGCACAGCAGGGCCCTGCCCTGCCTGCTTGACCTTCGATGAGACACGGTGTGATCCGTCAGGCCTCGGTGAGGATCGCTCAGGGTTCGTCGCAACGGGACGGTCAGCGGGTGCGGTAGGCCTCGGTGATGGTCTGGTCGAGGGTGTTGCCGTCGGTGTCGGTCAGTTCGGCGCGCAGGGAGACGGCAGTGCCGGCCGGGGGGTTGTGGACGGTGACGGCGCCGTCCTCGAGGGGGAGGCGGGTCCAGGAGGCGCCGCCGTCGGTGGAGGAGGAGACGGTGAGCGAGCGGACGCGGCCGTCCGCGGCGGCGCCCTGCACGGTGACCGGGACGCGCAGCGCGCTGCCGGCCGTCGCGGTGCCGGTCGGGTCGAGCTCGGGGGCGAACCGTACGACGCTGACCGGGAGCGCGGTCGGGGCGGCGGTGGTGGCGGAGGCGAAGGTCCAGGACGCGGTCACCCGGGTGGTCGCGCCGGCCGCGGCCTTGCGGGTCACGGTGGTGGCCAGGCGGTAGCCCGCCGTGCCCGGGGTGACGGTGAACTCGCCGCGCCCGGCGGCGTCGGAGGCGGCGCCGACCAGCACCCCGTCGCGGTACAGCGAGGTGTAGGCGGTGTCGAACGACGGGGTCCACGGCACGTGGCCGTCGCCGTCGGCGAGCAGCGGGACGTCCGCGGTGATCCGGTCGCCGTCGCGGGAGACGGCGGGGCGGTCGGTGAGCGCGGGGCCGAAGACCGGTCCGTCGAAGGTCCGGGTGGTCGTGGCCCCGGCCCGTACGGCGACGCGGTCTTCGGTGTAGTAGGTCGGCCGGCTGCCGTCGGCGCGGGGGACGGTGACGCCGATGTCCCAGGTGCCGCGTTCGGGTGCGACGTGGAAGGTGGCGGTGCCGGGTGTGGTGACGCTCCGGGATTCGCCGATGCTCGCTCCGTCGCTGGGCTGGAGGCTGACGAGCGCGGTCCCGGCGCCGCCCGGTCCGGCGGCGCCGCGGATGTTCACGGTGGCCAGCTCCTGCGCGGAGTAGTGCTTGCTGAGCCCGGTCAGCGCGCGGGTGCCGGTGGAGGTCCGGCCGAGCAGGTAGCCGCCGGTGTCGGTGTCCCAGTTGACGTCGAACCACTGCTTGACCGCCCCGGCCTCGGTCTCCGGCCCGAGGTGGGCGACGCGCAGGTTCGGCGACCCGTTGGCGACGTTGACGGTCCTGGTGGCACCCTCGTGTGTGACCTCGACGAACATCCCGCTGTGCCGGAAGCGCGCGGACCCGTCCGGGGGCCGGACGTCGACGAGGGCGGTGGTCCGCGCGTCGACGGTGACGGTGGTGTCGTGGTCGAGGTCGAGGCGCGGCTGGACGATCCAGTCCGTCCAGATCGTCCCGCCCGGCTCCAGACCCGAGGTCAGGTTGCTGTCCAGCACGTACCGGCCCTTGGGCAGCCGCACGGTGGTGACGCCGGAGGGGGCGTCCAGCCGGACCGAGGTGTCGGCGCCGGGGCCGGAGATCCCGGTGACGCTGGTCCGGTACGGCGCGGTCGCCTGGCCGGCGCGGTCCAGGTGCCGGACGGTGAGGGTGTACGTCTCCGGCTCGGCGGCGAAGGCCGGGCCGCCGAGGGTGGGAGTCGAGGCGCCGACCAGGGCGACGGCGACGGCCAGGGCCCGGAGGGCGTTCCGGCGGGGAACGGAACGGGGAGCGGAAGCTGTGGTCATGTCCTGTACTGCTCGGAGGGGCACCGGAGTTCCTGTGAGCCGGGCCACATCGACGGCGGGTCGGGGCCTGTGACGCACGTCACCGGAACCCGGGTGCCGGACCGGGCAGGGCAGAGTGTGGAAGCACTCATGAGAACGCGTCTGCGCCGCGGCGACCCCGACGTCCTGGGCGAGCTCTACGACGAGCACGCCCAGGTGCTGTACCGCTACGCCCTGCGCGTGACGGGCGACTGGGCGGAGGCCGAGGACGTCGTCTCGACGACCTTCCTGGAGGCGTGGCGGGGCCGGGAGCGGCTGCACCCCGACGGCGACGGCCTGCGCCCGTGGCTGCTGGGGATCGCGACCAACGTCATGCGCCGCAACGCCCGCGCCCGGCGGCGCCGCGACCTCGCGCTCGCCCGGATCCCGGAGCGCGGCGCCGTCCCGGACTTCTCCGACGACCTGGTCGCGCACCTCGCGGACGTCGAGGAGCTGCGGGCCGCGCGCCGGGCGCTCGCCCGGCTCCGGCGGCGCGACCGGGAGGTCTTCACGCTGGTGGTGTGGGCCGGACTGGACTACGCGAGCGCGGCCGAGGCGCTCGGCACGCCGGTCGGGACCGTCCGCTCGCGGCTGTCCCGGGCGCGGGCCCGGCTGCGCGAACTCACCGAGGCCGAGGCCAGGGCGGAGGCGAAGGTGAAGGCGAAGGCCGAAGCCAGGGCCCGCGCCGCCGCCCCCGCCCTGCCCGTACCGGGCCGCCTCCCCGCGCTCCGGCCGTCGACCCAGGAGAGCCACGGATGAACGCCACCCCACGGCGAGCCGCGCAGCGCCCGGCGTCCGAGGAGTCGGAGCGCCGCGAACTCGCCGGGCTGCTGCCCCCGCCGGCGGTGCCCGGCCTGGACGCGGACCGCCGACTGCTGTTGAGGGAAGCGCTGTTGCGCCAGGCCGCCGAGCCGCAGGGCCGCCCCGCTCCGCGAGCCCCGCTCCGGCGTCCGGCCGGGCGCCTGCTCCGGCGCCCGGCCAGGCGTTCGGTCCGGTTCCGGATCGCGGTGCCTGCGCTCGCCTGCGCCCTGGCGGTGGTCGGCGTCGTGGCGTCGGACCTCGGGGGCACGGGGACGCCCGGGCGCGACCACGCGGCGGTGGCGGGAGGCGGTCCGACCGGCGGCTCCGAAGCCGTACGGCTGCTCGACCGCATCGCCCTCGCCGCCGCCGGATCGGAGCAACCGGCGGTCCGCGCCGACCAGTTCGTCTACATCGAGAGCAGGGTCGCCTACACGGCGCAGAGCGCGGGCGGCGGCCCCGTGACGATGGCGCCCGCGCACACCCGGCAGGTGTGGCTGTCCGCCGACGGCAGCCGCCCCGGCCTGCTGCGCGAGGAGGGCGGGCCGGACAGCCGTCTCGGCGAGGACGGGCCGGTCCTCCACCTCGACCAGCCGGGGGCGACGGCCCGGCCCGAGGCGCCCGGCGGGGGAGGCGGCCCGGCGGTCGGCGAACCGACCCACGCCTTCGTCGCCGCGCTGCCCACCGACCCGGACGCCCTGCTGCGGCTGGTCAGGGAGCAGACCCGGGGCCAGGGCCAGGACCCGGACCAGCGGGCGTTCACGGCGATCGGCGACCTGCTGGCCGAGACCTGGGCGCCGCCGCAGGTCGGCGCCGCGCTCTACCGGGCGGCCGAGCGGATCCCCGGGGTCACGGTGGTCGCCTCGGCCGTCGACGCCGCCGGGCGTGAGGGCGTCGCCGTGGCCCGTACGGCGTACGGGCGGCAGACGCAGTGGGTCTTCGACCGGAGCACGTACGCGTTCCTCGGCGAGCGCACGGTCCTCGCCGAGGACGGCGAGGCGGGCCCGGCCGGGACGGTGGTCGGCATCTCCGCGGTCCTCGCCCGGGCCGCCGCCGACGGCGTCGGCGAACTCCCGCCGCCAGTCCGGTAGTCCGGTGTCGGCCCACCCCCGCCGGGTTCCTTCACGAGGGGCCCCGGTGCGGTGGGCGCGGCCCGGCCGAGGGCCGCTCGCGGGTGAGGCGGCCGAGGGCGGCGGTCAGAACGTCACGACGATCTTCCCGGCCAGGCCGCCCTCGCGGAACCGCTCGTGCGCGGCCCGGATCTCCTGGAGCCCGTACGTGGCGTGCACCCGCGGCCGCAGGGCGCCGGCGTCGACGAGCCGGGCCAACTCGGCCAGCCCGGCGCCGTCCTCGCGCACCTGGTGGACGGTGGTGCGCACGCCCCGGGCGGAGAGGTCGGGGACGGGGCCGGCCTGGGTGGCGATCGAGGCGTAGCGGCCGCCGTCCGCGACCGCGTCGGTGACGAAGGCCCCGAAGGTGTCGAAGACCGCGTGGTAGCCGCCGCCCCGGAAGGCGGCGGGGTCGGTGGAGACGAGCCCCGCGCCGTGCTCGCGGGCGAAGCCGGCCTGTGCGTCGCGGGAGACCAGGGCGTCGACCTCGACGCCCCGCGCCCGGGCTATCTGCAGGGCGAGCCCGCCGACCGCGCCGGCGGCACCGGCGATCAGCAGCCGCTCGCCGGCGGACACCGCCAGCCAGTCCAGCGTCTGCAGGGCCGTCAGCCCGGGCAGCGGCAGCGTGGCGGCCTCGACCAGGCTGACCGCCCGGGGCGCGACGGCCACCGCCGCCGCGGGGAGGGCGACCAGGTCGGCCCAGGTGCCGCGGGTGGTGCCGAGTTGGTGGGACATGGCGATGACCCGTTCCCCCGCCTCCAGCGGGCTGTCGCCGCCGTCGACCACGACGCCGGCCAGGTCCCAGCCGAGCGTCGTCGGCAGCGGGGGAGCGCCCTCGCCGATGGCCCCCTCCCGGGTCTTGTCGTCGACGGGGTTGATGCCGCTCGCGACGGTCCGGACCAGCACCTCCCCGGGCCCGGGCACGGGCCGGGGGGTCTCGACGAGGTCGAGGACCTCGGGGGTGCCGAAACGGTCGATCTGGATGGCGCGCACGGAGGGCCCTTCACGAGGCGGGTGCTGACGCCTGGTGAAACCCCGCCGGTGGATGCCGGATTCCCCGCCTTCGCGGGCTGCCTCCCGCCGCCGGGCCCCGTTCCCCGCCGCCCCGGCTCCGTTGACTAAACCCTACCCCCCTAGGGTATGTTCTCGGTCGTCCTCACCGGGGTCGTCGACCGGCACATCCACCGTGCCCGTCCTGCGAGTTGACGATCCCCGGCGATCGCCGCGAGGCACCGCCCCCGGCCGATACCCCTCACAGACAGGGAGCAAGAGATGGCAACCGACAGCACCGGGCCCGACCCCCGGAGGTGGCGCGCACTGGCGCTGATCGCCGCCGCGCAGTTCGTGGTGATCATGGACACCTCGATCATCGGGGTGGCCCTGCCCAGGATGAAGGACGCCCTCGGCTTCGGCCAGGAGGACCTGTCCTGGGTGTTCAACGCGTACGTGGTCGCCTTCGGCGGCCTGCTCCTGCTCGGCGGACGGCTCTCCGACCTGCTCGGCGCCCGCCGCCTGTTCAGCGCCGGCTGGGCGGTCCTCGGCGCGGGCTCACTGCTCGCCGGCCTCGCCGGGAACGTGCCCACCGAGCTGGCCGGCCGCGGCGTCCAGGGCCTCGGCGCCGCCCTCATCGCCCCCTCGGCGCTCACCCTGCTGATGACGCTCTTCGGCGGGAACCCGAAGGAACTGACCAAGGCCTTCGCCCTGTACGGCGCGGCGGCCCCGGCCGGCGGCACCGCGGGCGTCTTCCTCGGCGGCCTGATCACCCAGTACGTCAGCTGGCCCTGGGTGTTCTATATCAACATCCCGGTGGCCGCGGTCGCGCTGCTCGCCACTCCCGCGCTGATGCCCTCCGCGCCCCGGCGCCGCGGCGGCATCGACCTCGTCGGCGCGCTCACCGTCACCGCCGGACTGGCCGCCGCCGTGTACGCCGTCGTCCGCGCCCCGGAGGCGGGTTGGGCCTCCGCGTCGACCCTGCTGACCCTGGCCGGCGCGGCCGTGCTGCTGGCCGCCTTCCTGGTCGTCCAGGGCAGGCGCCGCGAGCCGCTGATGCGGCTGGGCATCTTCCGGGTGCCGAACCTCGGCGCCGCCAACCTCGCCCAGTTCCTGCTGGCCGCGGCCTGGGTGCCGATGTGGTTCTTCCTGAACCTCTACCTCCAGCAGGTCCTCCACCTCGGCGCCTTCGCCAGCGGCGCGGCCCTGCTGCCGATGACCGTCGCCATCATGGGCATCATGATCACCCTGGCGCCCCGGCTGATCGCCCGCTTCGGCCCCAAGGCACTGGTCGTCACCGGCATGCTCGCCCTCGGCGCCGGCCTGGCCGGGCTCTCGCTGGCCCGCCCGGACGGCAACTTCTGGACCGACGTGCTGCCCGCCTCCCTGCTCGCCGCGACCGGCATGGCGCTCGCCTTCATCCCCTCCCTCGGCACCGCGATCTCCAGCGCGCCCCCGGAGGACGGCGGCCTCGCCTCCGGCATCGTCAACACCGGCTACCAGGTGGGCTCGGCGCTCGGCCTGGCCGCGATGACCGCACTGGCCGGCGCCCGGACCCCGGACGCCACCGTCCAGGGCCTGACCTCGGGCTTCTCCGCGGCCTTCCTCGGCGCCGCGGCGATCGCGGTGGCCGGAGGCCTGCTCGCGGCGGCCACCCTGCGCACCCCGCGCCCCGGGCGCCCGGACGCCACCGGGACGAAGTCCGCGACGGCCGCGTGAGGCCGCCCACCACCCCGTCCGCCCCGCCGGGGCCGCGTCCACCGACGCGGCCCCCGACGGCCGTACCCCCCACGAAGGAGCCCTCGATGACGCACCACCCGGCCCCCGCCACACGCCCGCCCGCCCTGCTGCGCGCCGTACGCCACCCCGTCACCCGCTGCCTGATCGCCTGCCTGGCCGGCGCCGTCGCGGCGGCCGTCACCGCCGACCCGGCCCGTGGCACCCCCGCCCCCTGCCGCCCGGGCCGCTGACCACTCGCGCCCGCACTCGATCCTCCGCTCCTCACGTACGCTCCTCAGTCGTGGACTTCACCCCCGAAGCACTCGCCGAGCTCGCGCGGGCCGGAGACGCCGCCGCACTGCGGCAGGCCCTGCCCGTAGCCCTGCCCTGGTGCACCGTCCTGCCCGACGGGGACCTCGACACCCTGATCACCGAACTGTTCGACACGGCGCGCGGCGCGGTGGCCCCGGACGACCTCGCCCCGGTGGAGCTCCTGCTCACCCAGTGGCAGCACAGCGCCGAGGTGTACGCGGACCCGGCCCTGCTCGCCGTCCTCACCCGCGAGCCGGAGGCCGACCTCGGGCCCGTCCCGCCGCCCGGGGCGGACCGACGAGCCTCGGACTGACCTGCGCGGGGCTCAACGGCCGTCCTGTGGCCCGCCGTTCGCCTCCGCCACCGCTGCCGCGCGCAGCGCCGCCGCCAGGCGGCGGACCGGGTCGGTGGGCGGCTGCGGGAGGCGGGCCAGCAGCAGGCGCCGCACCTCCTGCGGGCCGCCGCGTACCGGCAGGACGCGTACGCCGGGCGGTGCGGCGGCGGCCATGGCGGGGGAGACGGTGGTCAGCCCGCCGCCGGCCGCCACCAGGTGCAGCTTGGCGAGCCAGTCGCGGGCGGTGTGGGCGATCTCGGGCCGTTCGTCCAGCCCCGGCCACACTCCCATCAGCCGGTCGGCCCCGGCGGACGGCCCGGCGATCCACCGCTGCCCGCGCAGGTCGGCCACGTCGACGTACTCCCCGCGGGCCAGCGGGTGCGCGGCGGGCACGGCCAGGCACAGGGCGCGCTCGGTGAGGGTCTGCAGCACCAGGGGCGGCGACTCGGTGTCCGGGGCGCGGAACGGCGGGGCCGAGGAGAGCAGGGCGAGGTCGATGCCGCCCGCCCGCAGGGCCCGCGCCAGCGTCGCGGTGCCGCCCTCGCGGCTGGTCACCCGTACCCCCGGGTCGCTGCGCCGCAGCGCGGCGAGGGCCTGCGGGACGAGCGTGGTGCCGGCGGTCGGCACCCAGCCGAGCCGGACCGTCCCGCCCTCCTCGGGCCTACCGGACAGTTCGCGGGCCGCCGCGTCGATCTCCTCCAGCACGACGGTCGCGTGCCGCATCACCACCCGCCCGGCGGCCGTCAGCCGGACGCCCTCGCGGCGCCGTTCCAGCAGCTCCGCGCCCGCGGCCCGTTCGATCGAGGCGATCTGCCGGGACACCGCCGACTGGGTGTACCCCAGCGCCTGCGCGGCCGCCGTGAAGGTGCCCTGCTCGGCCACGGCCCGGAACACCCGCAGCGCGGTCAGCGAGACGTCCGTGAAGTCCATGACGTCTACGCATAGCAGAGGTGCGAGAGTTTCGTTGGACTCATGGAGGCGCCGGTTCCTACCGTGGTCGGTATGAGCGATCCCCGCACCGCCCTCGTCACGGGGGCCAACCAGGGCCTCGGCCGGGCCCTCGCCGAGGGGCTGGCGGCCCGCCTGCGGCCGGCCGACCTGGTCCTGCTCACCGGCCGCAGCGAGCAGCGCGTCACCGAGGCCGCCCACCAGGTCGCCCGGTCGGCCGGCACCTGTGGCCGCGTCGAAGGACGGGTCCTGGACGTCACCGACACCGAGGCCCTCGCCCGCCTCGCCGACGAACTCCGGCAGCGGCACGGCGGCGTCGACATCGTCCTGTCCAACGCCGTCGCCCGGCTGCTCCCCGGCGAGTCGCAGTCCGAGCGCGCCGACGAGTTCATCGACGTCTCCAACACCGCCACCCACGCCGTGCTGCGCGACTTCGCCCCGGTGCTGCGCCCCGGCGGCCGACTGCTCGTGGTGGCCAGCAGCCTGGGCACCCTCGGCCACCTGGACCCCCGGCTGCGGCACCTGTTCGACGGCGCGACCCTCGACCAGGTGGAGTACGCCGTCGAGTCCTGGCGCACCGCGATCCACCACGGCACCGCCGAGGAGGCGGGCTGGCCGCGCTGGCTGAACGTGCCCTCGAAGGTGGCCCAGGTGGCCGCCGTCCGGGCGGTCGCCGCCGAGCGGCGCGAGCGCGACCTCGCCGCCGGCATCCTGATCGCCTCCGTCTGCCCGGGCATGGTCGACACCGCGACCTCGCGCCCCTGGTTCGGCGACTACCGCGAGGCGCGCCCGCCCGCGGTGGCGGCCGCGGACATCCTGGACCTGGTGTTCGCCGAGCCCGTCGACCCGGCCCTGTACGGCGAACTCGTCCGCGCGGGCCGCCCGCTCGACTGGTACGGCGGCACGCCGCCGACCGAGCAGGACCGCCTGCTCGTACCGTGAGGGCGTCGACAACACCCGTCCCCCGAAGAGGAGTTCACCGATGAACGCGATCAGCACGCCGTACGGCTTCGCGACCACCGCCGCCGAGGTCGCGCAGGGCGTCGACCTCACCGGCCGCCGCGCCGTGGTGACCGGCGCCGCCTCCGGCCTCGGCACGGAGACCGCCCGGGTGCTGGCCGGCACCGGCGCCGCCGTCACCCTGGCCGTCCGCGACGTGGCGGCCGGGCGGCGGGTCGCCGAGGAGATCACCGCGGCCACCGGCAACCGGGAGGTGCACGTCGGCCGGCTGGACCTCACCGACCTGGCCTCCGTCGCCGCGTTCGCGGAGGCCTGGCAGGGCCCGCTGCACATCCTGGTGAACAACGCCGGCGTGATGGCCTGCCCGGAGCGGTACACCGAGCAGGGCTGGGAGTGGCAGTTCGCCACCAACCACCTGGGGCACTTCGCCCTCGCCACCGGCCTGCACCGCGCGCTCGCCGCCGACGGCGCCGCCCGGATCGTCTCGGTCAGCTCCAGCGCCCACCAGCGGTCGCCGATCGTCTGGGACGACGTCCACTTCGCCTTCCGCCCGTACGACCCGTGGCTCGCCTACGCCCAGTCCAAGACCGCCAACGTCCTGTTCGCGGTCGAGGCGAGCCGCCGCTGGGCCGGCGACGGCATCACCGCCAACGCCCTGATGCCCGGCGCGATCCTCACCAACCTCCAGCGCCACACCGACGGCCAGGGCAGCGGGACCATCCCGCCCGAGCTGATGAAGACGGTCGCCCAGGGAGCGGCGACCTCCGTCCTGCTCGCCGTCTCACCCCTCTTGGACGGCGTCGGCGGCCGCTACTTCGCCGACTGCGACGAGGCCGAGGTGCTCGACCGCCGAGGCGTCCCGCTGCAAGGCGTCGCACGCTACGCGCTGGACGGCGAGAACGCCCGGAGGCTCTGGGACCTGTCGGAGGAGTCGGTGAAGTCCTCCGGCTGACCGCCGCTCGGACCGGACCGGACCGGGTCCGCTGTGAGCCCATCATGCCCGCGAGGGTATGGCGCGATAACGGGATTGGTCTTGGAAAAGGCCGGCTCGCGGGTCATAGCGTCGAGGGAGTTCGCGCACGAGTTCACAGCGAAGGGGGAGCCTCCATGGGCACCAACGGAAGCAGCAGCAGGTACCTGACGGCCAGGAGGTTCGTCGCCGCCGCGCTGGCCACGGCCGCGATCGGATTCGCCGCGGTGGGCACCGCGGACGCTGACAGCCTGCGGAAGGGGCGCGTCGAGGTGCTCGAACTCAAGGTCCAGAACGACCAGTACGAGGTGCTGGACCTCGGCGCGGCCGGGCCGAGCCTGGGCGACATGGACGTCTACTCCGGCGCCACCGTCCAGGGCGGCCACAGCGTCGGACGCGGGGGCGGATCGTGCCAGGTCGTCCAGCTCCACGGTGGGGAGGTGACGAAGCAGTGCCTCATCACCATGGAGGTCGAGGGCGGCTCCCTGACCATGCAGTCGCTCTGGACGAAGGGATCGAGTGCCCCGCTCGACATGGCCGTCACCGGCGGTACGGGCGCCTACGCCGGCGCGCACGGAATCGTCCGCTTCTGGGACATCGGCACGCCGGACGAGCGGGCGCGGGCCGAGATCCAGCGCTGATCGGGCCAGGGCTCCGGCCCGTCAAAGGGCAGGTGGTGTGAGGCGGGAAGGTTTGCGCGAGAAGTCGGCCAGGCCGACTTCTCGCGCAACTGCTTTCAGGTGTTGGTGGTTGCGGACAGGTGTGAGGCCCCCGACCCGCACGAGGTCCTGAGCCGGTGTTCCGCTCCTCCTCACCTCACCGGGCCGCGGGACAAGCCCGATCCGGGCTGTGCGGCGGAGCCGCTCAGCCCTGGTGAGGGATGCCCAGTGCTCGGACGAGCTGGGCCAGTTCCTCGCGGAAGAGCTTGTCAGGGCTGGCCATCTGAGTGTGGAGGTGGCCGTAGATCTCCAGTGACACCAGGCCGTGCAGGTGTCCCCAGACGCGCAGGGCGAGTGCGACGGCGGCGGGGGGCAGCTCCGGGAAGGCCTCGCGCACCTTGTCGCGGAGCCCGGGGTCGAAGTCGGGCCACTCGAACGTGCTGTCTCGGTAGAGGTGTTCGGTGTGGGGCCAGGCAGCCGCCGCGAGTGCGGCGAGTCCTGTGCACACCCGGCGCGCGGCGTCCGGGGCGGCGCCGCCCTCGGGGGCGTGGTAGCCGGGGACCGGGTCACCGTAGACGAGGCGGAAGCCCTCGGGGTTGGCGACGGCCCAGTTCCGGAAGGCGGTGGCCCATGCCTGGATCCGGACCGCCGGGTCCTTGGCGGGGGCGGCCTCCCAGGCCGCGTCCACGGCGTCGGCCAGCGCGGTGTACACGTCGTTGATGAGCGTGGTGACCAGATCGTCGCGGGTGGCGAAGTAGCCGTAGATGGCGTTGGCGGTCATGCCCATCTCTCGGGCGATGGCCCGCAGCGTGATGGCGTCGGGGCCGCCTGAGGCCATCAGCGCCAATGCCACGCTCTTGATTTCGGCCGTCGTCTCGGCGCGCAGCCGCTCGCGTCGTCCTGTGGTCCCGGTAGCCGCCATGCGGACACTCTACAGTGTCACCAGATTGGTTGGCGTATCGAAACTTCACGCCGTATAGTTTTCGCCGCAGCGACCGACGGTCCGTCATGTCGCCGTATTCGCAGGCAGGTTGAGGGGAGAACCATGCACATCGGAGTCATCGGCGCCACTGGCGGCATCGGCAGCCGGGTCGTCACCGAGGCACTTCAGCGCGGACACCTGGTCTCGGCCTTCGGTCGGGACACTTCACGGATCAAGGAGACCCGCGAGAACATCACCTGGGCCGACGTCGACGTCCTCGACGCGGCGAGCATCGCGGCCGTGCTGCCCGGCCTGGACGTGCTGATCAGCGGATTCCAGCCGGGCAACGCCGCCAAGGACTTCGCCGACACCGTCCGTCGCTCCATCGCCGACCCCACGGTCTACGCGACTGCCGCCCGCGCGCTGCTGACGGCACTGGAGAGCCACCCCAGGACGCGCCTGATCGTGATCGGCGGTGCCGGAAGCCTGGAGGTCGAACCGGGCGTGGTGCGCGCCGACCATGACGAGCTGATCCATGAGAGCCTCGACGCGCTCGGACTGCCCCGGGAGTACGCGGCCGCCGTGCGCGGCCACCGGGACGCCCTGACCGTCCTGCGAACCTCGAATCGGCTGTGGACCTACTTCAGCCCGGCCGAGGACATCGCTCCCGGCGAGCGTACCGGCCGTTTCCGGACCGGTGGTGACCAATTCGTCCTGGACGCGGACGGACGCAGTCGCATCTCGGTGGAGGACGCCGCGGTCGCCCTGGTCGACGAGGCGGAGCTGCCGCGCTTCGTCCAGCGCCGCTTCACGGTCGGGTACTGAAAGGTCGTAGTCGAGATCCGTCCGGGAACCTCTCTCCTGGCCGTGCTCCGGCAAGCCGCTCCGCACCCGATCGGGTGAACAGCAGAAGGTGCCGGGCGATCCCGCGAGGGGATCGCCCGGCACCTCTCGTACGGGCCCGCTCAGTGCTGATGGCCGGCCGGGGCGGCGGCGCCGTCCGTCGTCACGGTGAAGGCCGCCGTGTGGACGGTGTCCTGGTGCTTGAAGTCCAGGAAGAGGCGGTAGCTGCCGGGGCTCGGGGCGGTGGTGGTGAAGCCGATCTCCGGGCCCGGGGTGCCGGTGTCCGGGTGGACGTGCAGGTAGGCGAGGTCGCCGGCGCGCAGGGCGACGAGGTGGCCGTACGCGCCGAGGTAGGGCTGGAGGTCGGTGACCGGCCGGCCGTCCTTGCTGACGGTGAGGGTGAGCGTGCCGCTGCGCCCGGGCGTGAGGTCGCCGCCGAGGGTGACGGTGTAGCCGTCGACGGTGACGGTCCGTCCGGTCTCCGGCAGCGGGGCGGGCCGCAGGTCGCCCGCGGCGTGCAGGTCGGCGCCGAGGGTGAGTCCCTCGCTGGCCCCGGCTGGGGTGAAGTCCGCGAAGACCCGGTACTCCCCGGCGGCGGGGACGGCGGTCTGGGCGCTCCAGGTGCCGTCGGCGGCGAGGGTCGGGTGCAGGTGCTGGAAGGTCGACAGGTCGCGCGGGGCGACGATCAGGTGCAGGTCCTTCTCGTGCTGCTGCTGGTAGGCGGTGACGGGCTTGCCGTCCGTGCCGAGGATGCGGAAGCGCAGGTCGGTGGGGGAGCCGGCGGTCACGAACGGGTTCTCGACGCTGAGCGTGTAGCCGCGCTCGGAGACCTGCAGCCCGCCGGGCAGGTGCTCGGCGCCGCCGTCCGTCGGCTCCGCGCCGTGCCCGGCGTGCCCGCCGTGCGCGGTGGTGGCGGGCTTGGGGGAGGGGCCGTTGCCGGTGGCGTGGCCGACGCCGAGGGCGAGGCCGAAGGCGGCGGCGAGTCCGGCGGTGAAGGCGGTGATGCGCAGCGGGGTGTTCATGGCGGCGTTTCTCCTCGTGATGCGGGACGGCAGGACAGCAGGACGGCAGGACAGAAGGGGGACGGGCCGGGCGCTCAGGCCCGCATGAGCCGGGCGATGGCCTGGGTGGCCTCGGCGACCTTGGCGTCCGCCTCGGCCCCGCCGCCCGCGATGGCGTCGTGGACGCAGTGGGCGAGGTGGGAGTCGAGCAGCTGTAGCGCCACGGACTGGAGGGCCTTGGTGGCGGCGGAGACCTGGGTGAGCGTGTCGATGCAGTAGGTGTCGGTGTCGACCATGCGCTGGAGGCCGCGGATCTGGCCCTCGACGCGGCGCAGGCGGCGCAGGAGCTGGTCCTTGTCGTTGTGGTAGCCGGCCATGGGGTCCTCCTCGGGTTCCGGCGGGGGCTCGGTGCGACGTGATGCGCCTCGATGCGGCTCGGCGCCGCTCGATGCCCACGAGTGAATACCCCATGGGGGTATCAAGTCAAGCAGTCTCCGCCTCTCCAAAAATACGGGCAGGGGGTATCCGTCAGGGCTTGCGGCCGATACCCCTCAGGGGTATAAATGAACCCGGCACCGCCCGATACCCCCCATGGGTACGAGGGCCCGGCCGCCGAACGTACCGCACGACGACGTCACGAGGAGCGACGATGACTACGCAGGCACCCGCCTCAGCGGAGGTGGAACTCTCGATCGGCGGCATGACGTGCGCCTCCTGCGCGGCCCGGATCGAGAAGAAGCTCAACCGGATGGACGGGGTCACGGCCAGCGTCAACTACGCCACCGAGAAGGCGAAGGTCTCCTTCGAGGGCGGGGTCGAGGTCGCCGACCTGATCGCCACCGTCGAGGCCACCGGCTACACCGCCGCGCTGCCCAAGCCCCCGGCCGCGGAAGGGGGTTCGGGTGCCGGGCAGGCCGAGCCGGCCGACGAACTGGCCCCGCTGCGCCAGCGGTTGTTCACCGCCGTGGCGCTCGCGGTGCCGGTGATCGCGATGGCGATGGTGCCGGCCCTCCAGTTCGACAACTGGCAGTGGCTGTCGCTGACCCTCGCCGCACCGGTCGTCACCTACGCCGCCTGGCCGTTCCACCGGGCCGCGTTCACCAACGTCCGGCACGGCGCCGCGACCATGGACACCCTGGTCTCGCTCGGCACCACCGCCGCGTTCCTCTGGTCGCTGTGGGCGCTGTTCTTCGGCGACGCCGGGATGCCGGGCATGCGGCACGGCTTCGAGTTCACCATCGCCCGCGGCGACGGCTCGTCCAACATCTACCTGGAGGCGGCGGCCGGGGTCACCGCCTTCATCCTGGCCGGCCGCTACTTCGAGGCGCGCTCCAAGCGCACCGCCGGGGCCGCGCTCAAGGCGCTGCTGGAACTGGGCGCCAAGGACGTGACGGTGCTGCGCGGCGGGGCCGAGGTGCGCATCCCGATCGCCGACCTCGCCGTGGGCGACCGCTTCGTGGTCCGGCCGGGCGAGAAGATCGCCACCGACGGCACGGTGGTCGAGGGCGCCTCGGCGGTGGACGCCTCGATGCTGACCGGCGAGTCCGTCCCGGTCGAGGTCGGGGTCGGCGACAACGTCACCGGCGCCACCGTCAACGCGGGCGGCCGGCTGGTGGTCGAGGCCACCCGGGTCGGCGCCGACACCCAGCTGTCCCGGATGGCCCGGCTGGTCGAGGAGGCCCAGAACGGCAAGGCCGCCGCCCAGCGCCTCGCGGACCGGATCTCCGCGGTCTTCGTCCCGATCGTGATCACCCTCGCGGTGGCCACCCTCGGCTACTGGCTGGGCACCGGCGAAGGCTGGACCGCCGCCTTCACCGCGGCCGTCGCCGTGCTGATCATCGCCTGCCCGTGCGCCCTCGGCCTGGCCACCCCGACCGCCCTGCTGGTCGGCACCGGCCGCGGCGCCCAGCTGGGCGTCCTGATCAAGGGCCCGGAGGTCCTGGAGTCCACCCGCAAGGTCGACACCATCGTCCTGGACAAGACCGGCACCGTCACCACCGGCCAGATGACCCTGCTCGCCGTGCACACCGCCGAGGGCGTGGACCGGGCCGAGGTGCTGCGCCTGGCCGGCGCCCTGGAGCACGCCTCCGAGCACCCGATCGCCCGGGCCATCGCCACCGCCGCCGCCAAGGCCGGCGAACTGCCCGCCGTCGAGGGCTTCGAGAACGTCCCGGGCCTGGGCGTCCAGGGCGTGGTGGACGGCCACGCCGTGGTGGCCGGCCGGGAGGCTCTGCTGAACGAGTGGTCGCAGTACCTGCCCGAGGCGCTGGCCGAGGCCAAGCGCACCGCCGAGGCGGCCGGCCGCACCGCGATCGCGGTCGGCTGGGACGGCGAGGCCCGGGCCGTGCTGGAGGTCGCCGACGCGGTCAAGCCGACCAGTGCCGAGGCCATCGGCAGGCTGCGCGCCCTGGGCCTGACCCCGGTGCTGCTCACCGGCGACAACCGGCTGGTCGCCGAGGCCGTGGCGGCCGAGGTCGGCATCGGGCCGGAGCACGTGATCGCCGAGGTCATGCCGCAGGACAAGGTCGACACCGTCAAGCGGCTGCAGGCCGAGGGCAAGGTCGTCGCGATGGTCGGCGACGGCGTCAACGACGCGGCCGCGCTCGCCCAGGCCGACCTGGGCCTGGCGATGGGCACCGGTACCGACGCCGCCATCGAGGCCGGCGACCTCACCCTGGTCCGTGGCGACCTGCTGGCCGCGGCGGACGCCATCCGGCTCTCCCGCAGGACCCTGGCCACCATCAAGAGCAACCTGTTCTGGGCCTTCGGCTACAACGTCGCCGCCCTGCCGCTGGCTGCCGCCGGCCTGCTCAACCCGATGATCGCGGGGGCCGCGATGGCCTTCTCCTCGGTCTTCGTGGTCGGCAACAGCCTCCGGCTGCGCCGCTTCCGCTGAGCCGCGGAGCCGCCGGGCCGGTCCGCGCCGCCGAGCCGGTCCGCGCCGCCGAGCCGCTCCGCACCGCCGGGCCGAGGCCCCGGAGCCCCACCAGGGTTCCGGGGCCTCGGTGCGCGCCGCCGCCGCAGACCCTGGCCGACCAGCGCGGATCACCCGCGACTAGAGTCCGACCCATGGACGAAGACACCGCGCTCTGGCACCGGATCGCCGACCTCCTGCCCGCCGACGCCGCCCAGGGCGTCAAGGACTGCCGGGCGATCGGCGAGCAGGAGAGCGGGCTCGGCCTGCTGGTCGAGGGCCTGCTCGCCCGCCAGATCCCGATCGGCGGTACGGACCGGGCGCAGATCTCCGTGCTCACCGAGGAGTGGGGGGAGCGCGAGCGGCTCGCCCCCGGCCTGCTGCGCTGCCCGGGCGACGGCGCGCCCGCCCCGGTACGGCTGCTGGACGGCGAGCGCGACGAGGCCGAGGTGGTGACGGGCTGGAGCGAACCGGAGCTGGCCGACCTGGTCCTCGTCCCGTGGATCGGCTGCACCCGCTGCGGCCGGACCCTGCTGCGCGCCCACACCTGGGAGCCCTGGGACGACTTCTCGTACCACGCCGAGCGCTACGTGATCAGCACGCCGGACGGCCGCCGGGCGGAACGGATCCTCCCACGGGACGCCGCCGGGGCGGCCTTCGCCGAGCTCCTCCACGGCTGCCCGGAAGCCACGGCCTGACCCCCTCCGACGAACTGCTCCACGGCTGCCCGGAAGCGCACTGACGCTAACCCTCCTCCGGCAGCTCCACCGCCTGCCAGCGGTACGCCGCGTCCTCCTGCCACACCTGCAACTCGCCCTCCACCACCGCCGCCAGGCACAGCCGCCAGTCGTCGCCGATGGCCAGCGCGACCCGGGTGGCCGGGCGCAGCGTCGGCCGCCACCAGCGCGGCCGGCGGGACGCGCCGCCGGCCGGCAGCCGCAGCCGTACGCCGCCCGCTCCGGCCAGTGCGACGGTCGGGCCGCCGCGGTGGCCCACCATGGCGAGGCCGAGCGAGGGCTCGCCGTCGCCGATCTCCGTTCCGGCCTCCGTTCCCGCCCCGGCTGTCCCCGCCCCCGCCCCCGCCCCCGTGCCCAGCGTGTGCAGCTGGACGGAGCCGTCCGCCCGCAGCACGGCGGCCTGCGGTCCGGCGGAGGTGCGGGCCAGCGCCCCGGCGCGCAGCGGGCCGGCCGGGCCCACCGGGACGGGCGGTCGGGCGGCGCCGGGCCGCCAGCTCAGCAGCCGTTCGCGGTGCTCGACCAGCAGCAGCCAGCTGCCGGGCCGCTCCTCCTCGGCGGCGAGCACCCGGTCGGCCGGGCAGCCGGGGTGCTCCTGGCCGGTGAGGGTGCGGCCGGGCGCCCAGCGGTACGAGCGCAGCGCGCCGCCGACGGCCGCCCACACCGTCATCTCCCCGGCCGAACCGACCGCGCCCGCCAGGCCGTTGACCCCGCGCGCGGCCTCCCACCAGCCCGCGGCCGTACCGACCCACAGGGTGCCGCCGCGGTCCTCGGCGCAGACCACCAGCTCGCCCGGGTGTCCGGCCCAGCCGGCCGTCAACTCCCGTACGGCGGAGAGGCCCTGGCCTGCCGGGAGGGCCCGGCCGGGGCTGCCGGGCCCGGTCAGCGCGGTGCCGTCGGCGCCGCCGGTGACCACCAGCGGGCGCCCGGCCGGGTCGGGCAGCACGGCCAGGCCCGCGGTACGGGCCACCGGCCGGTGGGCGCGCAGCAGTTCACGGCCACGGGCGGCCCACGGGCCGAGCGGGGCGGGGCGGCGGTCGGGGTCGCGGGCCAGCGGCTCGCAGGCCCAGCGCGCCAACTCCTCGCCGTAGCCCGCCGCCAGCAGTTCGGCGCGGGCCTGTTCGGCGGCCAGCCGGTGGTCCAGGCGGCCGTGGTCGGGCAGCAGCAGGGTGCGGGCGAGGGTGCCGACCGCGAACAGGTCCTTGGCGGTGGTCGGGAAGCCGCCGACCTGCTCGGCCTCCGGCGGGACGTGCCCGGGGGTGAACACCGCGACGGTCAGGGCGTGGTCCAGCGGGGCGAGGAAGGTCAGGTCGATCAGCTTGACCTGCCCCTGGCCGTCCACCAGGACGTTGGCGGGGGAGATGTCGCGGTGCACCCAGCGCTTGCGGTGCAGCTCGTCGACGATCCGGCAGAGCCGGGCCAGCACCTCGGCCACCGCCGGCGGCCCGCCGCGCTGGCCGCGCGCCCAGGTGTGCAGCGGCACGCCCTCGACCCAGGGCGAGATCTGGTAGCCCAGCAGCGCGCCGCCGGGCGGGGTGCCGGGCCGGTGCGGGGAGGGGCCGAGCAGGAAGCTGGGCACGACGAGGTCGGTGACGCCCAGCCGGTGCGCGTTGTGCGAGACGTCGTCCCAGCGGCCGAGCCAGCGCCGCACCTCGCCCGGGTCGCGCTCCAGCATGATCTTCGCGGCGACCAGTTCCTTGCGCCCGTTGTGCCCGGTGCGGACCGCCCGCCACACCTCGGCCTCGCCGCCCCGGTGGTGGAACTCCAGGAGTTCGTACTGCTCGGGGTCGAACTCCGGCCCGAACCGGAGCCCGGGCACCCAACGCGACTCCGACACTCGACCCCCGACGGTTGACCGCTGTTGACGCGCCGGTTCAGGTGCCGCCGGCGCGCTGCTGGCTGTGCTGCCGTTCCGCTCCCGACGAGCTGCTGCTGTGCTGCTGTCGTACGGCTGCCGCGCTGCCCAGGATAGTGCGCTTTCCTGTTCGGCTGTCCGATCGAGGGCCTATTCTGATGGCGCCCGAGCAACATCACGACACGACGTCAACTCATGATCTCCAGAAGCCAGTTGGTCATGGGATGGATGGTGTCCGAACCCAGGGGGACGGTGCATGGCGCTGTTAGCGGTGCTGCTGGTCGTGGTGGCGCTGGCCGGTGCGGCGGCCGCCGTCGTGCTGGCCCGCCGCCGTCGGGCCCTGGACGCCGCGACGGTGGCGAGGGAACTGGCCGCCGCCGCCGCCCGGCTCGCCGCCGGCCGGGACGCCCAGGCCCGCCGCCGCTACGCCCGGCTGGCCCGCCGACTCGCCGACGCACCCGGGGAGTTGGGCCCGCAGCGCGGCCTCGCCCTGCTCGGCCAGGCCGAGGCCACCGTCCCCACCGGCGACCAGGAGGCCACCCTCGCCCTGCACCGCGAGGCCTACCCGCTGCTCGCCGACCCGGCCCGGCAACTGCCCCGGTGGAGCCTGCGCCTGCTCGCCGAGGAGCGGCTGCGGGCCCCCGACGGCGACCTCGGCCCGCTGTTCGCCCACCTCCAGGCCACCGCCGCCGGCCCCGAGCCCGGCGCGGAGGCCGAGACCGTCGCCCGCACCGTCGACTGGCTCCAGCGCCGCTGCCGCGACGGCGCCCCCGAGCAGCGCGAGGACACCACCGCCCGCGCCCTCGCCGCCCTGCCCGGCCGGGACTGGCCGGTGCTCGCCCGGGCCGCCCTGCTGCGCGCCACCGACCGGGCCGCCGAGGCCGAGGCCCTGCTCGCCGACGCGGCCCCCTCCGGCAGCGCCGAACTCTGGTTCCGCTGGGGCGCCCAGCTCTACACCCTGCACCGCGACGAACCCGCCGTCGCCGCCTTCGACGAGGCGCTGCGCCGCGGCCCCGGCGAACCCTCCCCGTGGGGGCGCGGCCCGGCCCTGCGCACCGAGGGCCTGCTCTTCCGCGGGCTGGCCCGCCAGCGCCTCGGCGCCACCGAGGCGGCCTGGGCCGACCTCGCGGCCGCCGCCGGCGAGAGCCCGGCCGACCCCCGCCCCCGCTACGCCCTCGGCCGGCTCGCCCTGCTGCTCGGCGCCGACGAGCGGGCCCGGGAGCAGTTCACCGCCGCCCTGACCGTCCGGCCCGGCTTCGCCCCGGCCCGGTTCGGCCTCGCCCTGGTGCACGAGCGCGCCGAACGCCCCGCCGAGGCCGCCGCCGACTACCGGGCCGGCCTCGGCGCGGCCCCCGACTGGCGCCCCGCCCGGGTCCGGCTCGGCGCCGCCCTGCTCGCCGCCGGTCGGGCCGAGGAGGCCGAGCCGCTCCTGCGCGCCGAGGCCGACACCGGGGCCGAAGCCGGTACCCGGGCCGGCACCGAACCGGGCACCCGCTGGACCGCCGTCGCCGCCTTCCACCACGGCCTCGCCCTCGCCCGCACCGGCGACCCGGCCGGCGCCCTCGCCCGCTGGGAGGCGCTGGACGACGAGGACCTGCGCCCCCGCCGGGCCCTGGCCCGCGACCGGCTCGCCCGCACCCGGCTGGACACCGACCCGACGGCCGCCCGCGAACTCTGGCAGCAGGCCACCGCCGAGCACCCGGACGCCCCCGGCTACCGCGCCGCGCTGTGCGAAGCCGCCCTGCGCGAGGCCGCCCACCTGCTGGTCACCGGCCGCGACCACGCCGAACCGCGCCGCCGCGCCGCCGCCGCGCTCGCCCTCGCCGACACCCTGCCCGGCGCCCTCACCCACCGCCAGGCCCGGCTGCGCGCCGCCCTCGCCCTGGCCGAGGGCACCCCGGAGCCGATCGCCACCCTGCTCGACGCCGACCACGGCCCGCGCGACCGCTACCACCTGGCCGCCGTCTCCCTGCTGGCCGGCCGCCCGGCCCGGACGATCGCCCTGCTCGGCCCGCCCGACCCGGCCGGCGACCCGGCGACCGCCCGGCTACGCGCCCTGCTCGCCGAACGGGCCGGCAACTGGGCTGCCGCCCTGGACTGGTACCGGCACTTCCTCACCTCCGGCACGGCCGCGGCGGAGCCGGCCGGCGACTGCGCGCTCTGCGACCGCCCCGCCACCGGCACCTGCGGCGGCTGCGGCCGCGAGGCCTGCCCCGACCACCAGCACGCCCCCGAGGCCGCCGCCCCGCCCCGCTGCGTCCGCTGCTCCGCCCCCGCGCTGCGCGCCGTCCTCGACTGCGCCCGCCGGGCCGGCACCCCCGAGCAGGCCGAACCGGTGCTCGCCCGCTGGGCCGTGGCGCTCGGCGACGGCGCCGCCGCCGTGCCCGTCCGGACCGACCTCGCCCTGCTGCGCGCCGAACTCGGCCGCCTGGACGAGGCCCTGGCCGGGGTGCCCGCCGAGGCCGGGGCGGCCCGCGCGGCCGTCCTGGTCCGCCGGGCCGGCGCCGCCCTCGCCGCCGGTCGGCTCGGCCAGGCCGCCGTCGACCTGCGCCAGGCGCTCCAGCCCGTCCCCGGCGACGGGGTGCCGGGGCGCGAGGTGCCGGGCCGTGAGCGGGTGGCCGGCGCGCTCGCCCTGCTCGCCGAGCACGAGGCGCACCAGGCCGTCCTCGACGGCCGCCACCGCGAGGCCTGGGAGGCCTACCGCGAACTGCTGCTCAGGGACCCGGCCCACCCCCGGGTGCTGCACGCGCTCGGCCTGGCCGGCTACCGGCTCGCGGCCGGTGCCTCCGATGCCGCCGAAACCGCCGATGCCGCCGACACCGCCGACGGTCCCGACGCCCCTGGCCAGGAGGTCTGGGCCTGGACGATCGGCAGCCTCGTCGCCGCCCTGCACCAGCCCGAGCTGTGGGCCGAGTCCGCCCGGACCACCGGCCGCACCGCCGAGCCCCAGCGGCTGGCCGCCGCCCGTACCGGACTGCTCGACCGCCTCCGCGACGACCTGCGCGCCCTGGACCGGGCCGCCGGGCGCAGCGGGGACGAGGTCACCGCCTGGACGCTGCGCCTCGGCCTGGAGACCCACTGCGCGGACGCGCTCGCCCAGGAGGACGTCCGGATCACCCTGCCCGGCCGCCCGGCCCGCCGCCTCGCGCTCGGCCCGACCCTCGACCGGCTGCTGCGCGCCGAGCCGGGAGCGGACGGCTGGGCCGAGGCCTTCGAGCAGGCCGTCCGGCCCTGGCGGCAGCGCCCGGCCGGCCCCGACGCGCCCGCTCCCACCCGGGCCCTCGGCCTGTTCGGCGAACTCGGCCCGCAGCGCTACCTGCAGCTCCAGGGCCGGCAGGCCGCCGCCGTCGCCGCCCTGGACGCGGTGCCCGAGCAGCGGCGCGGCGAGGACTGGCAGGAACTGCTCGGCGAGTCCCTGGTCAGCCAGGCCCGCGAGCACCACCGCAACCAGGACTGGCGCGAGGCCCTGGACAGCCTCTCCCGCGCCCGGGCCGTCCCCGGCGCCCGGCTGCCCGCCGACGCCGCCGCGATCGCCGCCGAGTCCGGGGTCCGGGCCGCCCGCGCGCTGCTCAAGAACAGCCTGGACGACCAGGCCGGAGCCGCCGAACTCCTGGAGAAGGCCCTGGCGTTGGCCCCCGACGACCCCGAGGTGCGGGGCGACCTCGGCGCCACCTACGCCCAGTGGGCGCGCAAGATCAACAACGAGGACAAGGACTACTCCCGCGCCCTCGGGCTGCTGGAGAAGAGCCTGGAGCTGGTCCCCGGGGACCCGACCGCCCGGCACTTCCTGGAGGCCGCCCTCGGCAACCGGGCCGGCCAGCTCAGCCACCCCGACGCCACCGACGCGGAACTGGAGGAGGCCGTCGGCGCCTGGCGGGCGCTCGTCGAACTCAACCCCGACCCCGACCACCGGATCGGCCTGATCTTCGTCCTGCGCCAGCTCGCCCGCTCGGCCGCCTTCGCCGACGACCACCGCCGCGCCGTCGCGTGGATGGCCGAGGCGCTGCGCGCCGACCCGGAATGGGAGGGCGGGGTCGAGCACGAGGCCCCGCGCCGGGTCTCGGTGCTGATCGCCAACCACGTGGTGGACGCGATGCAGGACAAGCCGTTCGCCGACCAGGCCGCGATGCTCGAGAAGGCCAGGTCCTACGACGACTCGACCGACATCCGCCGCCTGATGGTCAGCCTCTGGCGCGGCAAGGCCATCAGCCACTACGAGGCCCGCCGCTACCGGGCGGCGATCAAGCTGCTGGAGGAGGCGCTCGAACTGTCCGGCACCCAGGAGGACACCGACAAGCTGTGCCGCGAACTCGGCATCGTCTACGGCTCGTTCGCCGTCCAGCAGGCCAACGCCCGGAAACTGCGCGAGGCCAAGGAGCTGGCCCGCACGGCCGTCGAGTACAGCCCGGACGACCCTGAGCTGCACGCCATGCAGATGCGGATCAGGTCGCTCTACTGACGGCAACCGCACGGCAGTCGGGAGCGTCCTGGACCGTACGCCGAAGACCGCAGGCCGATCCCCGTCGCCCCGAGCCGTCACCCGAACCGCCGACCGAACCGCCACCGCCACCGTGAGGAGAGAGACCTCCCGCCATGCCACTGCACGAACCGTCGCCGTACGAGGTCCTGGGCATCCCGCTCACGGCCGGCGTGCGCGAGATCAACCTCGCCGTCGGACCGGCGATGCGGGCCGGCCGGTACACCCGGCAGCAGATCCAGGAGGCCGCCGCGCTGCTGCGCAACCCGGACAGGCGCCTGGAGGCGGACCTCCAGCGGCCCCTCCCGCCGGAGCCGGTCGACCAGGCCGCCGAGCTGCTCGCCCCCGCGCTCGTCGAGCCGCTGCTGGTGATCGAGCGCCCGCCGCTGCCGCCCGCCGCCCTGCCCGCCCTCCACCGGGCCGAGCTGGCCGCCGACTTCACCGAGCCCGCCCCCGGCGGCGCCGACCCCGAACCGCCCGTCCCCGCCCGCTACGCGGCGGACCTGTCCGTGCTGCCGCAGATCGAGGTCCCCGATTGACTTCCCCCCTCCTCCGAAGGAAGGGGTTCCCCTCAGCCTCGCGGCTGAGCCGCTGCGCGTCGCGCAATGGTCGGGACTACTTCCTGCTTCGCCGACGACCGCCCGCCCGGAGTACTCCGTTGAGGCCTTACACCGTCTCCACAGGCTGCTGCCGCCAGTCCGGCGGCCAGGATGTTGCGTGCCGCGTTCACGTCCCGGTCGTGGAACGCTCCGCAGCCGCATGCCCACTCTCGGATGTTCAGTGGCATCGTGTCGCGGATCACTCCGCAGGCCGAGCACAGCTTGGAACTGGGGAACCACCGGTCGATGGTCACCAGGTCGCGGCCGTACCAGGCGCACTTGTACTCCAGCATGGTCCGCAGCTCGGTCCAGCTCGCGTCGCTGATGGCACGGGCGAGCTCGCGGTTCTTGAGCATGTTGCGGACCGTCAGATCCTCGATCACGACCGTTTGGTTTTCACGGACGAGTCGGGTGGTGAGCTTGTGCAGGAAGTCCCTGCGTCGGTCGGCGATCTTCGCGTGGACACGGGCGACCCTGCGCCGAGCCTTCTCCTGGTTCGCCGAGCCCCCGGCCTTGCGGGCAAGGTTGCGCTGGGCCTTGGCGAGGCTTCCGCGATCCTTGCGTTCGCTCCTCGGGTTGGTGATCCTCTCCCCGGTGGAGAGGGTCACCAGGCTGGTGAGACCGACGTCGATTCCGACCGCCGCGTTCGCCGGGGCGGCCATCACCGGCCGGTCGTCGCACAGCAGGGAGACGAACCAGCGGCCGGCCGCGTCCTGCGACACGGTGACCGTGGACGGCGAAGCCCCCTCGGGGAGTGGCCGGGACCACACGATGTCGAGCGGCTGCCCCATTTTCGCCAGGGTGAGCCGTCCGCCCCGGAGCCGGAACGCGGATCTGGTGTACTCGGCACTCTTCCGGGACTTCTTCCGGGACTTGAACGTCGGGTACTTTGCGCGATTCTGCCAGAAGTTCGAGAACGCCCCCTGCAAGTGCCGCAGGGCTTGCTGGAGCGGAACGGAGGAGACCTCGGAGAGGAATGCGAACTCCTCGGTCTTCTTCCACGCCGTCAGCATCGCCGACGTCGTGTTGTAGTTCACCCGTTCCCGGTGCAGCAGCCATGCTTCCGTGCGGGCGGCAAGTGCCTTGTTGTAGACCAGGCGTACGCACCCGAACGTGCGCGACAGCTCTGCCGCCTGTGCATCGGTCGGATAGAAGCGGTACTTGAACGCCCGCTTCACGTGGGTGGATGCCACGGATCACACGTTAACACTCACGTTTGTGACCATGTGACAGAAGGTCATCTACGGGGATTCCGCGCTGCCTTGACGGTGGTCCGGCTATCCATGCCCCGCCGCGCGGGAGCTTCATTTCCTCCCTCGGCCAAAGTCGGGGGTATCCACGAAGGAGTCGTGATGACCGACGCACCTGCCGAAGCCCTGGTTGACGGCCACCGGCCGCTGGAGATCCCGCCCGGCGTCGAGGACGTCGACCTGGAGCAGGCGTTCGGCCGACTGCTCTTCCGGGCGTCCCTGCTGGGGAGCAAGCTGACGGAGCAGAAGCAGGAAGCCCGGGCCGAGCAGCGCGAACTGCTGGGCATCCTGGTCGAGGTGGACGACGCGCTCGCCGCCCTCGGCCTGGACCGCGAGCTGGTGGCGCTCGGGCGCGGCGCCGGCCTGGAGGCCACCCGGCGCCGGCTGCTCGGGCAGCTCGCCAAGGCCAGGGTGCGGCCGATGCGGCTGGAGGGCATGACGGCCGACCCGGACCTGACCGAGATCGTGGGCACCGAGGCCCGGTCCGGGGTGGCGCCGGAGACGGTGGTGCGGACGGTGGTGACCGGGTTCTTCTGGGGGGACGAGGTGCTGCGCCGGGCCCAAGTGGTGGTCGCCGCACCGGAGTCGGAGCCGCACCCGGACCCGTACCCGGAGCCGGCGGTCACCGAGCTGGAGGCGTCCGGGGCCGCCGAGACCGTCGAGACCGTCGAAGCCTTCGAGGCAACGGAAGCCACCGAGGCCGTCAAGTCCGAGACACCCGAGGCACCCGAGGCGGACGACGCACCCGAAGCCGCCGCGCCGGTCACCCGGGCCCAGCCCAAGGCGGCCCCGCCCCGGGCCCGCCGCCGGGCCAAGGCCGTGGCCGAGCAGGCCAGGCAGATGAAGCGCAAGAAGTAGCCAGGACCACGAGGGGCAAGAGGGGAACGACATGTACCGCACACTCGGCATCGACCTGGGCACCACCAACTCCGTGGTCGCCCACCTGCGCCGGGGCGAGCCGGAGATCATCTTCAACCGGCAGAACCAGGAGGCGACGCCCTCCGTGGTCGGCAGCGGCCGCAAGGGTGAGCTGCTGGTGGGTTCCACCGCGCGCAGCCGGATCGCCGTCGACGGCGCCAACGTGATCCGCTCGGTCAAGCGCTTCATGGGCCGCAAGTTCAAGGATCCGCAGGTCCAGGCGGCCCTGAAGGAGGTGGACTACAAGGTCACCGCGGGCACCGACGGCGACGTCAACGTCTGGTTCAACGGCCGCTCGTACACGCCGATCGAGATCTCCGCGATCATCCTGCACCGCCTCAAGGAGGACGCCGAGCAGCGCTTCGGCGAGCCCTTCCACCGCGCCGTCATCACCGTTCCCGCGTACTTCGGCGAGCGGCAGGTCGCGGCCACCCAGGAGGCGGGCCGGATGGCCGGCCTGCACGTGCTGCGGATCATCAACGAGCCGACCGCCGCCGCCCTCGCCTACGGCATCACCTCCGAGGCGGGCGACGAGGGGAAGACCGTCCTGGTCTACGACCTCGGCGGCGGCACCTTCGACATCTCCATCCTGCTGCTGGTGCCCGGCTCGGTCTCGGTGCTCGGCATCGAGGGCGACAACCTGCTCGGCGGCGACGACTTCGACCGGGGGATCACCACCGCGCTGCTGGAGGACATCCGGGAGGAGTACGGCGCGGAGTACCAGCCCGACCTGCGCGACCGTCCGAAGATCGCCGCGACCGCCGAGACCATCAAGATCGAGCTCTCCCACCAGGAGTCCTCCGAGGTCATCCTGCCGGGCCTGGGCGCCGGACAGCTGGTGCTGGAGACGGAGTTCGAGCGGGCCCGCTTCGAGGAGCTGATCGAGGCCCGGATCGAGCGCACCATCGAGCTGACCCACAAGGCCATCATGCAGGCCAACCTGACCGTCGGGGACATCGACGAGGTGGTGCTGGTCGGCGGCTCGACCGCGATCCCGCTGGTCGCCCGCCGGCTCGGCGAGGTCTTCGGCCCCCGGCGGATCCGGCGCGGCGTCAACCCGATGCAGTGCGTGGCGCTCGGCGCGGCCGTGCAGTCCGCGCTGGTCGGCGAGGTGGAGTGCCCCGAGTGCCGGGCCCCCGGCGACCTGTCCGCCTCCAACTGCGCCAACTGCGCCGCCGGCCTGCTCGGCGGCGACCGGGTCTCCTGCCCGACCTGCCACCTCCCGGTCGACGCCGGGGCGGCCTCCTGCCCCAAGTGCGAGCAGGAGCTGGACGGTTCGGGCGGCGGCGGGACGGTCCCGCGGCAGGCCACCCGGGCCACCGCCGTGGTGCACGGCGGCAACTGCCCGCGCTGCGGCACCCCGGCCGCCCCCGGCGTCACCGCCTGCGAGCTGTGCGGCGAGCCGCTCAACTCGGCCGCCCCGGGCCACACCAGGGTGGCCACCACCGCCGCCGAGGACGTCGGCCTGCGCTGCGCCTCCTGCGGCCTGGTGAACCCGCCGGGCTGCGAGGTCTGCCCGGGCTGCGGCGAACTGGCGCAGGTCACCAACCCGTTCGACATCACCCCGAAGAACCTCGGCATCGAGCTGAACGACGGCCGCCTCGCCGTCATCATCCCCAAGAACACCAGCTACCCGACGAGTTCGCCGGTCAGCCGGGAGTTCGTGGTCTCCGGCAGCGGCCGGCAGCGGCTGGAGGTCGCGGTCTACGAGGGCGAGCACGAGATCGCCCAGCAGAACGAGCTGATCGGCCACCTCACCCTGCGGCTGCCCGAGGGCCTGGGCGGCCGCACCCCGGTGGAGGTCGCCTTCGGCCTCGACCGGGACCGCACCATCACGCTGTCGGTGCGGATCCAGGGCGGCGCCGAGAAGACCGTCAAGCTGGAGCGGGTCACCCTCGACCCGGAGCTGAAGGTGCAGGTCGAGGAGCAGCAGCGGCAGATCGAGTCGTTCACCGACCGCTGGGGCGGCGAGCTGACCGAGGCCGAGATGCGCGAGGCGCAGCGGCTGATGGACACCCTGGACGACCTGGCGGCCGGGCAGACCCGCGGCCAGTCGGTGGACGCGGCGCTGGAGCGGGCCCAGCAGCAGCTCAAGGCCCAGCGCTGGGTGCGCGGCTCCGAGGCGTACCTGAGCCTGTTCATCCACTACTGCGAGAAGCTCCTCGACCCGAGCGACCTGGACCGGCTGCGGTCGGTGGCCGCCGAGCTGCGGCTGCGCCGGGAGGCCGCCGACTGGGACGGCGCGGTGCGCTCGGCCCGCAAGGCGGACGAGCTGTGCGACTCGCTCGGGCACACCATGCGGATGCTGACCATGTGCAACATCTACGTGACCCAGAGCATGGTCTCGCCCGCCCTGGCCCAGCTGATCATGGCCGAGCTGCGCGGCCTGGACGAGGCCGTGGAGGCGCCCAACATGGCGGACGTGAACACCCACATGTCGAACCTGCTGGCCCTGTACGCGCAGGCGCAGCGGGAGCTGGGCAGCGAGCCGGCCCAGGAGTCGCTCGGCCCGGTCCGGCCGGAGGAGGCGGGGCCGCGATGAGCGCCGTGGACGCCGTGGACGCCGTGCCCGTCCCGGGCGCCGGGGGCGCTGTCGCGGCCCTTGGGGCCCCGCCGGTGCCGTGCCCGCTGTGCAGGGTTCCGGCGGACCCGGTGACCCTGCGCTGCCCGTCCTGCCGGGAGGACCTGTCCGTGCTGTTCCGGCTGCGTTACGCCGGACGGATCGACTACAACCGCGCACTGGAGGCCCTGGCGGCCGGGGAGGGGCCGCTCGCCCTCGGGCTGCTGCACCGCGCGGTGGCGGCCGAGCCGGGCCTGCGTCCGGCCCGGGACCTGCTGGAATCGCTCGGTGGCGCCGGTCCCGAGGGCGGGGAGCCGGTGGGTCGGGAGGGCGACACGCCCTAGACGGGCGAATCCGGCGTGCGGAGGAGCGCATCCCTTGTGATCGTGGGCGAGGTGTGATCGTCACACTTCGACCCGCTCTGCTCACAAGGAGTGACGCAATGCGTATGCGTACCACCTTCGCCGCCACCGCCCTCGCCGCGGTGACGGTCCTCGTCGGGGCCGGCACCGCGTCCGCCGGCGACGCCACCGCCAACGGGGCCGCCATCGGTTCGCCCGGCATCCTGTCCGGCAACGTGATCCAGGTCCCGATCAACCTGGAGGCCAACGTCTGCGGGAACTCGATCGACATCATCGGGCTCCTCAACCCGGCGTTCGGCAACACCTGCATCAACAAGTGACCCCGCGCGCTGGGGCCGTCCGTCGACCGTGACGGGCGGCCCCAGCGCCGTGTCCGTACCCCCGTTCGGGGGTGGCGGCGCGGGGCCGGCGCCCGCGACCATGGACCCCGTCCCGCACCGCCGTCCCCAGGGAGTCCGCCCGTGCCGACCACGCCGACCCCGCGCAGCTACGCCTCCGGCACCTCGGACGTCCCGCTGCTCGGCGACACCATCGGGGAGAACCTCGACCGCGCGGTGCGCGCCTTCGCCGGGCGCGACGCCCTGGTCGACCGGGCCACCGCCCGCCGTTGGACGTACGCCGAACTCGCCGCCGACGTCGACGCCCTGGCACTCGGCCTGCTGGAACTCGGGATCGCCAAGGGGGACCGGGTCGGCATCTGGGCCCCCAACTGCGCCGAGTGGACGCTCACCCAGTACGCCACCGCCAAGCTCGGCGCGATCCTGGTCACGGTCAACCCGGCCTACCGCGCCCACGAGTTGGAGTACGTGCTGAACCAGGCCGGCATCCGGCTGCTGGTCGCCGCCGAGCGCTTCAAGACCTCCGACTACGCCGGGATGATCTCTGAAGTTCGGCCCCGCTGTCCGGAGTTGGAGCACGTCCTGCTGCTCGGCGGCCCCGACTGGGACGCGGTGACCGCCGCCGGACGGCGCGCCGACCCGGCCCGACTCGCCGAACGGCAGGGCGAGTTGGCCCCCGACGACCCGATCAACATCCAGTACACCTCCGGGACGACCGGCTTCCCGAAGGGCGCGACGCTCTCCCACCACAACATCCTCAACAACGGGTACTTCGTCGGGGAGTTGCTCGCCTACACCGAGCAGGACCGGATCTGCGTCCCGGTGCCGTTCTACCACTGCTTCGGCATGGTGATGGGAAATCTCGCCGCCACCTCGCACGGCGCCTGCATGGTCATCCCCGCCCCCTCCTTCGAGCCCGGCGCCACCCTGGCCGCCGTCGCCGCCGAGCGCTGCACCTCGCTGTACGGCGTGCCGACCATGTTCATCGCCGAGCTGGCCGACCCGGACTTCGACCGCTACGACCTCGGCAGCCTGCGCACCGGCATCATGGCCGGCTCGCCCTGCCCGAGCGAGGTGATGAAGGAGGTCATCGGGCGGATGGGCATGGCGCAGGTCTCCATCTGCTACGGCATGACCGAGACCTCGCCGGTCTCCACCCAGACCCGGGTCGACGACCCGGTCGAGCGGAGGGTCGCCACGGTGGGCCGGGTCGGCCCGCACCTGGAGGTCAAGGTGGTCGACCCGGCCACCGGTCGGACCGTCCCGCGCGGCGAACCCGGCGAGCTCTGCACCCGCGGCTACTCCGTCATGCTCGGCTACTGGGGCGAGCCGGAGCGCACCGCCGAGGCCGTCGACGCCGCCCGCTGGATGCACACCGGGGACCTCGCGGTGATGGACGGGGACGGCTACCTCGCCATCACCGGCCGGATCAAGGACATGGTGATCCGCGGCGGCGAGAACCTCTACCCGCGCGAGATCGAGGAGTTCCTCCACACCCACCCGGACATCCTCGACGTCCAGGTCATCGGCGTCCCCGACGCCAAGTACGGCGAGGAGCTGATGGCCTGGATCCGGATGCGGGAGGGCGCCGAGCCGCTCACCGCCGAGGCCGTCCGCGGGTACTGCGCCGGCCGGCTCGCCCACGTCAAGATCCCGCGCTACGTGCACGTGGTCGAGGAGTTCCCGATGACGGTCACCGGGAAGATCCGCAAGGTCGAGATGCGGGCGCAGGCCCAGCGGATCCTGGGGCTCTGACCGGGGGCGCGCCTCCGCCCGGGCGAGTCCGGGGAGCGCGCCGGCCCGCCCGGCGGGAGAGTGTGATCATGCTCGACGTCACAGTGGAACGCCTGATCCCCCTCCCGCCCGCCACGGTCGCCGCCTACGCGATGGACTGGCGCCACGACTCCGAGTGGACCCGGGGCATCCGCAGCGCCACCCTCACCCGGGAGGCCGACACCGGCGGCTTCGGCGCGGGCGCCGAGGTCACCCGGACCGCGCACTTCCTGGGCCGGTCCTTCTCGTACGTGCTGCGCGTGTCGCGCCACGACCCGCCGACGGTGCTCGACATGGTCTCCGTCGCCGGGCCGATGCCCATGCGCGTCACCTACACCTTCGAGCCCACCCGGACCGGCACCTTCGCCCGCATCCGGGTCCGCGGCGGCCGCCGCCTGGCCGGCCCGCTGATGTCCCGCCCCGTGCGGTCCGCCCTCACCGCGGACCTGCGCGCCCTGGAATCCCGCCTCGGCCGCTGACGCCCGCCCCCCTGCCACCCCCCCGGCGAACGCGGACGGCCGGCGCGGGCTGCTGCCCGTCGCCGGCCGTCGAGGTCCGTGTCCCGGTTACCGCGCGCCCCACTCCCGGTCCGTCGGCACGATCTCGCGGCCGAGCGGCATCAGCGAGATCGGGATCATCTTCAGGTTGGCCCACCCGAAGGGGATGCCGATGATCGACAGGAACAGCGGGATGCTGGTGAGCAGGTGCCCGATCGCCAGCCACCACCCGGCGAAGACCAGCCAGATCACGTTCCCGACGCACGACGCCGGACCGGCGTCCGGCCGCTCGACGGTCATCCTGCCGAACGGCCACAGTATGAAGCCGGCGATCCGGAACGAGGCGATGCCGAACGGGATGGTGACGATGAGCACGCAGCAGATGATTCCGGCGAGCACGTAGGCAAGCGCCATCCAAATGCCGCAGAAAATCAACCAGATGACATTGAGGATGAACTTCACTGCACTCATGCTCGGTACCTTCTCACGGCTGATGACGTTGCACTGCAACCGTGCCATGCCCGCCGGTGCGCGTGTCTACGCCCTTAGGGGTCGTTCCTCAGGGACCGGTCCGGGTGGCAGTCCCAGCGGCTGCCGCCTCGGGAGACGGTGACGGACCGCACGACCGCGTGGCCCCTGGTGATGAGGCGGCGCGCGAGCCCTCGCCGGGTAGGGCTTCGCGTGCCGCACCCGGTCTTCCCGCCGGGGGCCCTCTCCGGCCGGGGCCCGGCCGCGGTCGGCGCAGGGCCGTCAGAGTTCGTCGTGGCTCCGGTCCCCGTTGTCGGCGTGGGGGACGCCCAAGGAGTTCGGCAGGAGTCGGCCTACAAGGCTGGAACCCGAACCTGCCAACCCACGCCGGAACACCGAGCCTCGCCGCCGCACGTCCACCACCGTGCGGGACCCGCACAGCCGAGGACGCTGACGGTCAAGTCGGTGCGGGCCGGTGAGTTCGCGAAGGACCACGACGGCGTCGGGCCGGCTGCCGTCGGGGGGGCGCCCGCCAGGCGGCCGGGTGCATCGTCGTGTCGACGGTCATGTGACGCATGCCTGTGCGCAAGGCTCCCTGCCACAGTGAGGTGCATGAGGCCGCCTGCGGCGGCATGTCCTGACGCCGGGAACGGCCGTGTGCCCTGCCCGCCGTCGCACTCGCTCGCGACCGAGCCGTCGAGGCGGGTGCCGGCCTCGACCGCGCGATGGATGCGCGGGTCCTGCTGCTTTCCGGGCCGTGATTCGACGGGAGAAACTCGATGACGACGATGTCCTGGCATACCCAGGCCGTCTCCCCGATGCCTCTGAGGAATGAGGAGTTCCTCCATCTGGCACTGACCATCGACGCTTCGGTGATGATCAGCAGGGATGGTGACGAGATCCCATTGAAGGCGGGCGACCTGGTTTTCTGTGATCCGGGCCGGTCTCGCTCCCCGAGGTTCGCCGATGGCGGCCGGATCGCTTTCCTTCGCCTGCCCCGTTGCCTTCTGGAGCTGTCGGAAACGGACTGCGACCGCCTCACGGGAATGGTCTCGGGAGGCGGCAGCGGCTTGGGTGCACTGGTGTCGAGTTGTCTGGCCGAGCTCACCAGCGGGGGGCGGGACCACAGGCCCGAGACCCTCCACCGGCTCACCCGCACCACCGTGGATCTGCTCGTCGTCCTTGTCATGGAACTTCTCCAGACGGAGGGAGAAGACCTTTCGACGGTTCCCCGTGGCGAACTGCTCGCGCAGATCCAGAACCACATCGAGAAGCACCTGACGGATCCGGACCTGTCGCCGTATTCGATCGCCCGCGCCCACCACATATCGGTCCGCTACCTGCACAAGATCTTCCAGCACGAGGGCATCACGGTGGGTCAGTGGCTGCGGCAGCGCCGGTTGGAATCCTGCAGGAACGACCTGAGGCGCACACCGAACCGCAGGATCGCCGTCTCGGCGGTGGCGAACCGTTGGGGCTTCGTCAGCGCGTCGCACTTCAGCCGCATTTTCCGGGAGGAGTACGGCATGAGCCCCAGCGAATGGCAGGCCCTGTCGTGACCACGGACCGTCGCCGCGGGTGCGGGCCACAAACGTCCTGGCAGGAGCCCCGATCGGCGTGTGCGCTGTGGGGGCGGTCGTGTGCACTTCTGGCACAGCGCCCCATGTCCGGCGACATAGCGTGGCAACAAGGTACGGCCCCGATGCCCTCCTGAGGGTCGGACGCCATCACGCCTGCCGCCGACATTCTTCGCGCCGCCCTCCACAACGTCTGACGGGGTCGCTATTCGCCGCCGAGGTCGGTCAGGTGGAGCCGGCCGCGGGAGGTGATGTCGAGTTTCTGGAAGATGCTGCGCAGGTGCTGGCCCACCGTGCGGTGGGAGATGAACAGTCGGGTTCCGATCTCGCGGTTGGTCATCCCGGTCGCCGCCATCCTGGCGATCTGGAGTTCCTGCGGGGTGAGGGTGTCCGCGGTGGACGGTGCGGCCCGGCGGACGGCTTCGCCCGCCGCGCGCAGTTCGGACCGCGCGTCCTGGGCGAAGACGGTGGCACCCAGCGCGTCGAAGCTCTCCACGGCCGCCCGCAGGGGCCGTCGGGCCTCCAGGATGCGGCGCCGGCGGCGCAGCCATCGACCGTAGGACAGCTGCAACTGTGCTCGGTGGAAAGGCCAGTTGACCAGCGTCCTGTCGTCAAGGGCCTGTACGTAGGAGGCCTCCGTCAGGTCGGGGGCGACGACCAGGGGCCGGGTGCGGGTGACCATGGCCTTCAGGAGCGGGGCGGTCGTCTTCTCGGCCAGCGCGCTGAGCCGGGCGTGATGGTGCGCGGCCTCGTCGGTGTGGTCGGTGCGGACCGCTGCCTCGATGAGGTCCGCGGCGCCGAAGAGGCCCAGGACCGGGTGGTAGGTGATGTCGGCCGGATCCAGCACCCGCGTCAACTGCTCGTAGGCGTCGTTGTACAGCTTGTCGGCCATGGCGTGACGCCCCTTGGCGAACTGGGCGAATCCGAGCATCGAGTGCGCTCCGGCGGAGAGCAGTTCCGCCTCGGCCCCCCGGATGAGTTCGTCCGCGGTGTCGGACTCCCCGCGTTCGCTCGCCAGGGTGGCCAGTACCAGGTCGGCGGCGCACGCCCACAGGGATCGGCCGGTGTCGCGGGAGAGCCGCCGGGACTCGTCCGCCGCGGTGTGCGCCAGCCGGTGTTTGCCGAGGTGGAGCGCGGCCCAGGCCTGGCACACCAGGGCTTCGCCGAGCAGTCCCAGGCGTCCCTGCCGGCGCAGGCCGTCGACGGCGGCGTCATGGTAGGGCCAGGACAGGTCGAGCGCCCAGATCCCGGTGAGCGACGAGCCCAGGGCGTGCTGTTCGGCCGGGTCGTCCACGGCCCCCGGGGCGATCCGGGTGGTCGTGTCGATGATCCGGGCCGCTTGACCGACGGGGTCGCCCAGGGCGGCGACGGACAGGGCCATCGGGTCGCTGTCGTGCCGCTGCAGCCGCCGTGCCGCCTGGACGAAGAGGTCGCGGGTCTCCTGCGTCGGGTTGTCGTGCCAGCACCTGATGGACAGGGGCCACAGCGCGTTGAGCGCGAGTGCGGCGCCCTCGCTGTCGGTGCCGGCCAGCTGGTCCGCCACGTCGGCGAATGCCCTCACCCGCTCGGGCCCGAGCCAGCTCTCGTGGTTCAGCACCTCGCTCCACAGGGTGAGGCGCAGCCTCTCCTCGGTCCGGAGCTCCGCGGACTGTGCCTCGGCGAGCTGCCGGCGTGCCGTGGCGGCCTCGCCGAGTTCGAAGTTGATCTCTGCCGCGCGCAGGAGGAGCCGGCCCCGGTGGGTGTGGGGGAGGCTGCGGAGGGCGGCCTGCCGCAGCGCCTCGGCCGCGGCCCGCGGGGCGCCCCGGGTCAGTGCTCTGAGGGCGGCCTGTTCGAGGTCGAGTGCCACGTCGTCGTTGGCCCCGGGGGTCGCGGCCGCACGGTGCCAGGCCCTGCGTTCGGGCTGCCCCGCCATGGCCTTCGCCAGTGCCGCGTGCGCGCTCAGCCGACGGGACGGGTTGGCGGCATGGTAGAGGGCCGAGCGGACCAGGGGGTGGCGGAAGTGCACCTCGTGCCCGCGGAGCTCGAGCAGCCCCGCGTCGACGGCGGGCTCCAGGGCGGTGACCGAGAGGTCGCCGCCGACCAGGACCTTCGCGCTCTCGATGATCTCCGCGAGGTCGGCGCCGTCGTCGGCGGCGGCGACCAGCAGGACGGTCCGGGTGAGCTCGGGCAGGTCCGAGGCGCGGGCGAGGAAGGACCGCTCCAGGCGGCGGGTGGTCGGCACCAGCGGCAGCAGTGCCGGCGGGACGCTCCCGTCCCCGCGCGGCACCGTCGGCAGTTCGACCAGGGCCAGCGGATTGCCGGCGGCCTCGGCCAGGATCCGTTGACCGAGGGAAGGGTCGATCCCGGGCGTGCGTGCCCGCAGGAGCGCCGCCGCCGCGTCGTCGTCGAGCCGGTGGAGCTGCATCTCGGCCAGGCCGGCGTCGTTCAGCACGCTCTCCTGGCCCTCGCGGACGGCCGTGAGCAGGGCGACCCGCTCGCCTTCGAGCCGTCGGGCGACGAAGGCGAGCACCTCGCTGCTCGCCCGGTCGATCCACTGCACGTCGTCGATCAGCAGGACGACGGGGGCTTCGTCGGCGAGGCTGCTGATCAGCTCCAACGAGGCCAGCCCCACGGAGAACATCCCCGGCGCGGCGCCGTCGTTCATGCCGAAGGCCGCGTACAGGGCCTGCCGCTGGGGCTCCAGGAGGGACGGAGCGTGGTCGGGCAGGACCGGAGCGAGCAGCTGGTGCAGTCCGGCGTAGGGAACGGAGGCTTCGGACTGCACGCCGAGTGCCGACAGGACCCGGCCGCCACGGGCGAGGGCGGCTTCCCGGGCCGCGCCGAGGAGGGCGGTCTTCCCGATGCCGGCCTCGCCGCGCAGCAGCAGGGCGTCGCCGGCCCCGTCGAAGCAGCGGGAGAGGAAGTCGGACAGGAACCGCAGTTCGCCGTCACGCCCGTACAACACGTCCCCGTCCGGAGTCACCACCGCGAGAGCGTCGGCTCACTCGGGTGCGGATGACTTCATCCCGGGGACCAGCGTCCCGACATGCCTTCACTCGGCTGAGAACAACCCTCGCCTTACGGCCCGAAGGTAACATAACCCCAGGTCAAGGAAGGAACCGTGCCCGCCGGAGCTCCACCCGGTCGTGGACCGCGGTACGGATGGAGGCGGCGGGCGGGTCGACAGGCCGGCGGGCCCGTCAGAGTTCGTCGTGGTTCCAGTCCCCGTTGTCGGTGTGGGGGCCGCCCATGGTCATCTGCACGTACCGGCGCAGGGTGCCGAGGTTGTCGACCCATCCGACGGTCGGAACCTCGACCGCGGTCGCGTTCTGACCCGACGAGACACGGGTGTAGAAGCGGGACAGGGCGTCCCAGTTGTTCTCCAACGCCTGCTGCTGGATCGGCAGGGTCCGCACGCTCCAGTCGGTCATCGCCGCGCGGAAGGTGCCCTCGACGTCGTTGAACCGGGCGGCCTCGGACAGGGTCTGGATCATCAGGCTCAGTGACCGGGCGGTCGCCTGGCGCTGTTCCCAAGGGTTGGTCACGATCGCCAGCTGCAGGATGGAGCCCCGCACGTCGCGCCAGCTGATGGGCGTGTTCTCCCGGTTCCGGTTGGCCGCCCCGGCCAGCGAGTTGTAGTTCGAGCCGAAGTTCAGGGTCTGGACGTTGTGGCTGACCGGCGGCGCCGGGGCGGTGGTCTCCGAGATCCGAGCCTGCAGGGCGCCGTTGAGGTCGCCGAACTGGTAGGTGTCGCCGTGCTCGTTGGAGAAGCCCCACACGTAGAGGTTGGAGGGGTTGATCCAGATGTCGGTGCGGTGGCGCTGGTCGTGGTCGTCGAGTGCGCTCAGCGAGACCTGGACGAGACCGACGTCCTCGAGCTGGGTCTCCTGCACGTTGTAACCCGCCACCGCCGCCCGCAGGCTGCCCAGGAAGTTGGAGTACCGCATCCGCTCGTTGTCGCTGGGGCTGTCCGACAGGTCGAACCACACGTGGGACATGTGGCGCCACTCGGTGCGGGCCTCGGCGGTTCCGGCCGCGCCGAGCACGCCGGTGAGCGCCATGCTCAGGCCCACGCCTGCCAGGAGGACCGAACGGAGCCGTGCGCGGACGGTGGTGTGCCTCTTCATCGTCTTCTCTCTCGCTTGCCGGACCCACGGACTGACGGTCCGTCCGGTCCGGGAGCGGCGCCGTTCGGGCGCCGCGGTTCTTCTTCCGGACAGCACTGTGCCACGCGGCGGGGCGCGCCCGGGGCGGGTCGATCGGCCCGTACGGGCGGCCTTCGGCCGGACGGGCCGGGCGTCCGGCCGGGTCGACGGCGGGGATGCGGGGGAGCGCCACGGCGCGGCGCTTCGGCCGTCAACTCGCTTGGTGTAAAAGATATATGACGTATAGTCAAGGACTTTCGACGTGAAAGAGGTGGGGCGGAAGTCCGGGTCCGTCGTTCGGAGAGAACACCCACGCCCGAACGCGCGCGTTCGGCATCGGGCCTCCGGAGAGGTGCAGAGTCGGCACAGTGATGGGCACTGACGGGCAAGCCCGGTGGAGCGGCCGGCGGGGGGTCACCGTGCCGGGTTGTTGCCGAGCTGCCAGTCCCTGGGGGGCATGCCGTAGGCGGCGCGGAAGGCGCGGCTGAAGTGGCTGGAGTTGGCGAAGCCCCAGCGGCGGGCGATGCCCGCGATGCCGAGTTCCGCGGCGACCGGGCGGAGGAGGTCGCGGCTGCAGCGCTCCAGGCGTTGGGCGCGGATCCAGCTGCTGACCGTGGTGCCTTCGAGGTGGAAGAGCTTGTGGAGGAACCGGACCGACATGAAGGTGGCCTCCGCGATGGTGGACGGGCGGAGGTCCGGGTCGTGGAGGTTGCGCAGGATGTGGTCCTTGACCCGTTCCAGGGAGGCCGTACTCCGCGGGGCCTGTCGGCGGGAGCGGACGGAGCGGTCGTCGACGAGGAGGGCCAGCAGGTCGAGTGCGGTGGTCGCGGCCCGGCGGCCGACGGCCTCGTCCAGGACCCGCGCCTCGCGCGCCATCCGGGAGAGGTAGGTGGCGACCAGGGCGGCGCTGCCCTCGGCGCCGCTGAAGGAGGTGGCGGTCAGTGCCCGTAGGTCCCGTTCCGAGACGTCCAGTTCCGCGCGGGGGAAGTGGAAGGAGGTGAAGACGAACCCCTCCTCGATCTTCTTGCGGAAGACCCGGGAGGTGTCGGTGAAGGAGAACTCGCCCGGCCGGATGACGGACTCCCTGCCGTCCTGCTCCTTGAGTGCCCTGCCGCGCTCCTGCAGGCTGAGGATCAGCGACGGGGGACCGTCGTCGGCGAGCATGCGCCGGGTGCGCGTCACCACCTGCGGCCCCGCCTGGACCCGCAGTATCCGGATCGGGCCGAGTTGGTGGCCGACGATCGCCCCGGGCGACGGAACCTCCTCCAGGAGGTCCACGGCCATCGGCACGAAGGCGTGGGACACCGCCTCGTGCCAGCTCTCCGCCCGGTCGGAGGCGGACAGTCGCGCGGTGGAGAGAGATGCGGGCACCGGGTTCCTCTCGGGTCGGTCGGCCACCGGTGGCCCCGTCCACCGCTGCGCCGTCCCGACCACCATGCCAGCGGGCCCGGGGCGGGACATCGCGTGAACCTAGTAGATCGGGGGTGGCCTCACTTCTCGGCCGCACCGGTGGCGGCGCCGGTGACGTGGCGCTGGGCGGCGACGAGCAGGACGGCGGCGGGCACGGAGGCCAGGACGGCGGTGGCCATGACGGCGTTCCAGCGGTCGGTGTGGGCGCCGAGGTACTGGTAGACGCCCAGGGTGATCGGCCGGACGGTGTCCGTGGTGGTCAGGGTGAGGGCGAAGAGGAAGTCGCTCCAGGCGAGGAGGAAGGTGAAGACGCCGGCCGTGATCAGCGCGTTCCGGCTCAACGGCAGCACCACGGAACGGAAGACGCGCAGTCGGCCGGCGCCGTCCACCCGCGCGGCGTCGATGACCTCCTCGGGGATGCTCCGCATGAACGAGTGCAGGACAAGGATCGCGAAGGGGACGCCGGCGGTGGAGTCGGCGAGGACCAGCCCGAGGCGGGAGTTCAGGAGCCCCAGGTCGTTGTAGGCGCCGTAGAGCGCGTTGGCCACCACGATGCCCGGCACCGCCTGGGTGGTCAGGACGCCCAGGAGCACGACCCTGGTGCCGCGCAGGCGGAACCGGGCCAGCGCGTGGGCCGCCGGTGCGGCGAGCAGCAGGCTGAGCAGCGCGCTGCCGAGGGCCACCGTGAGGCTGGTGACGAGGTTGCGCCCCTGGTCGCGCAGCGCGGTGGCGTATCCGCCGAGGTCCGGGTGGAGCGGGAACCAACCTCCGCGCAGGGTGTTGCCGGCCGGCTGGAGGGAGGCGTTCACCATCCAGTAGACGGGGAACAGCATCAGCGCGAGCAGGACGATCCCGACGAGGGTGGACAGCGGGCCGCCACGGCCGGGTGGGCGTTTCACGGGAGCGACTCTCCGGCGGTCAGACGGTCCGGGCGCGACGGTCGGCGCGCAGGTGGAGGACGGCGAACGCCAGCGAGAGGACGATGAGCAGGTTGCCCATCGCCGCGCCGCGCCCGAAGTCGAACTGCCGGAAGGACAGTTCGTAGGCCTGGGTGGCGATGGTCTCGGTGGCGCCGGCCGGCCCGCCGCCCGTGACCACCAGGATGACGTCCAGCGCCTTGACGGTGTAGACGACGCCCAGCACGAGCACCACGCGGACCACCGGCCGCAGCAGCGGCCAGGTGATGTGGCGGAACGAGGCCACCGGACCGGCGCCGTCCAGCCTCGCCGCCTCGTACAGGTGCGGGGGGATGTCCTGGAGACCGCCGTACAGGATCGCGGTGTTGAAGGGGACGCCGACCCAGATGTTGACCAGGACCACCGACAGCAGCGCCTGGGAGGTGCCGGTGAGCCAGGGGACGCCGGACGACGTGAGGTGGAGGCCGCGCAGCACCGCGTTGACGACTCCGGTGTCGGGGTCGAGCATCCACTTCCAGACGGTTCCGGAGGCGACCAGCGGCAGCAGCCACGGCAGGAGCAGGAGTGAGCGCAGCACGCCGCCGAGCGGGAAGCGGCGCCGGAAGAACAGGGCGAGGGCCAGGCCGAGGGCGAACTGCCCCAGGACCGAGCCCGCCGTGAACACGGCCGTGGTCAGCAGGGTCCGGGGGAAGGCGGAGGAGGAGAGGACCGCCGCGTAGTTCCGCAGGCCCGTGAACGGGGCGTCACCGGTGTAGAAGCTCGTGACGGTGTACTGCTGGAAGCCCGTCACGACGTTGTCGACGATCGGGTAGCCGAAGAACAGCAGCAGGTACGCCGCGGCGGGCGCGATGAACAGCCACCGGGTCCATCGCTCCCCGCGCCGTACCGGCGACGGGTCAGCGGCCCGCGGCGGTCTGCTGCGCATGGCGGAGGGCTTCCTCCGGTGTCTGTTCGCCCGTCAGCGCGGACTGGATCGCGGTGTAGATCCCCGTCGCCGCCCTGGGCCACTCGACGCCGAGCTCGCTGGTACGGGAGCGTGCCGTCGTCACGCTCTGGGCGAAGGCGGCCACCGACGGGTTCTCCTCGGCGTGCCGGGCGGCCACCGCGGTGCGGGAGGGCACGGTGTGGTGGTCCCGGGCCACGGTGAGCATGTTCGAGGGGGAGTTCAGGCAGGCGAGGACCTGGGCGGCCTTCTCCTGCCGGGCCTTGGAGGGGTTCTGCGGCACCGTCCACACCTCGCCGCCGAGCGGGGTGACCAGGGTCTGCCCCGGACGGGGGACGGGTACGGGTGCCACTCCCCAGTGCAGGTCCGCATCCTGTTCCAGGGCGGGGACGCGCCACGGGCCGTTGATCATCATGGCCGTCCGTCCGGCGATGAACTGGTCGTGGACGTCGGCCTGGGTCCAGTTCAGCACCGACTTCGACATGGACCCGCTCTTCACCAGGTCGACCCAGAGCTGGAGCGCCTGCGCGGCCTGGGGGGTGTCCAACCGCCGTTCGTCACCGCCGTTGGACCACAGGAAGGGCAGGAACTGCCAGGTGCCCTCGAAGGTGGCGTTCGCGTCGACCGCCATGCCGTAGCGCCCGGGACGGGTCAGCGCGGCCGCGGCGGCCTTCAGTTCGTCCCAGGTCCGCGGGACGGCGAGGCCGGCCTCGGCGAGCATGTCCTTGTTGTAGATCAGGGCGACGGTGCTGACGTTGGGGGCCAGCCCGTACAGCCTGCCCTGGTAGCTGCCCGCGGACGCGATGCCCGGGGCGAAGCCGTCGGCGTCGATGCCGTAGCCGTCCAGCGGGGTCAGCGCGCCGGCCCGGGCGATCTGCTGCAGGTCGGGGTTGTCGAGCATCAGCAGGTCGGGGAGGGTCCGCGAGGACGCCTGCTGCAGGACCTTGGGGATCAGGGACGCCCCCGGGACGCTCGTCTGCTCGACCCGGACCCCGACCGTTCGCCCGCACGCGGTGAGCAGGTCGCCCCACTGGGCGTGCTCGGTCCGGTCGGTGTAGTAGTCGAGCGCGGTGATGGCGGTGACCTCGCCCCCGGCTTGCCCGGAGCCGGTGGCGCGACCGCACCCGGTGGCGGCCGGCACCAGGAGGAGGAGCCCGGTCAGGAGGGCGGCGATCCGCCGGGCCGACGATCTGGCCGGTGAGATCATGTTGGTGCCTTTGCCGGGTACTCGGGGGCGGGGTCCGATCGGACTCCTCCGTTCGAACGAACATTAAACACCCCCCGGAGTACCCGTGGCGTGCCCGGTGGCCTCCCGGATCATCGCCGCCACGGCGTCGGGCCGCGAGAGCGGGAGGGCGTGCGAGGCGTCCAGCACGTACTCGGTGGCCGCCATGCGTTGGGCCATGAAGCGCTGGGCGGCAGGGTTGAGCATCCGGTCGGCGGTCGCGATGGCGTACCAGGACGGCTTGTCCGCCCAGGCCGGCGAGCCCGACCTGTCGGTCAGCGCGCCGCAGGCCATCGGGCGTTGTGCCGCGGCGAGCGCCTGCCCGGCCGCGGGTGACAGGTCGTCGGCGTACAGCTGCCGGAACCGTTCCGGGTGGATGGACACCTCGCTGCCGGCCCCGGAGGGGAGGGTGGTGGTGACGGTCGCGTCGGCCAGCGGGGAGGGGGCGAAGCGGTCGGTGATGTCCAGCACGCACTCGCCGGCGTCGAGGCCGAACGCGGCGGCGTAGCACAGGGCCACCACCTGGTCGGAGTCGTCGGCCGCCTGGGTGATGACCGCGCCGCCGTACCCGTGGCCGACCAGGACGACGGGGGTGCCGAGCCGGCGCAGCAGGCTCCGGACGCACGCGGCGTCCTGCGCCAGGCCGCGCAGCGGGTTGGCGGGGGCGTGCACCGTCAGACCGGCGGCGCGCAGCGGCCCGATGACCTCCGACCAGGTCGAGGCGTCGGTGAACGCCCCGTGCACCAGGACGACGGTCGGTGGAACGGGGGTGGGTCTGTGCATGCCGATGGCCTTCGACTGGGCGGCGGAGCGGGACAGGGGGAGTCCCAGCCAAGCCGGTCCGGCCGTGGCGGGGCATCGCGTGAACGTACCAAGGAGGCGTGCCGAGCCCTGGCGGACCGTCCGGCGGCCGAGCGCGGGCTGCTCGACGATCCCGGGCGACGACCGGGACGGCCTGTGCGCTCTCGGGCGAACGGCGGTGCGCGGTCGGACGAACCCGGCGGCGGGGCGGCTCTAGCCTCGTGCCGCGAGTGACCTGAGCGACCACTACTCCGGAGACGCCGAGAAGACCGTGCCGAAACGACTCAGCTCCGCCCCGCCGACCCCGGCCCCGTCTCCAGGGGCCGCGACGGCGCCCGGGGCGGCCCACCGGCTCCCGCCGCGACGCCGCCCCCGCTGTCCGTGACCCACCTGATGCCCCTCAGGCCTCGGGGAGGGACGCGACCAGGTTGGCGAGCTGGACCCGGGAGCCGATCGAGAGCTTGCGGAACACGGACGTCAGATGGGTGTTGACGGTGTGCGGGGACACCACCAGCACGTCGGCGGCCGACCTGTTGGTGTGGCCCTGGGCGACGAGGCGGGCGACCTTCTCCTCCGAGGCCGTGAGGGCACCCCAGCCCTGGACGGGGCGCCGCACGGTCGCCGTCCGGCGGGTGTCGGCCCCGTCGCCCTCCAGGACGCGTCGGACCTGCGCCGCCGCGGCGTGGGCGCCCGACTCGGCGAACGCGTCCCGCGCCTGCGCCAGCGCGGCCACCGCCCGGCGTCGTCGCCCCGCGGCAAGGAGGGCCCGGCCGAGATCGGCGTGGGCGGCGGCCCGGGTCAGCGGGCGGGGGCTCGCCCCGAGCAGGTCCACGGCGCGTTCGAGTACGGCCGGGTCGTTCCGTACGAGCCCGCGGGCCTGTGCCGCGACGCCGGTGGCGGTGGGCACGGACGGGTTGCGTCCGGCGTGGGCCTCGGCCTGCGCGGCCAGGTCGTCGGCGAGCCGGTGATCCCCGCCGCGAAGGGACATCCGGACCGCGGCGTCGACCCAGTCGCGCAGCAGCCGCCACCGCATGAAGGGTCCCTGCTCCTGCACCCGGCGGATCCGGTCGACGGCGAGTGCGACGTCCCCGTCGGCCTCGGCGTGGACGGCCTCCAGGAAGCGCACCGCGGCCGTGTTGCCCGGGTTCGGCTTGACGGCCAGGTGCTCCCGGGCGGCGAGCAGGTGTTCCCCGGCCGCCTCCCGGTCGCCGCGCAGCAGGGCGATCCGGGAGCGGATCACCCGGCCGTTCAGCTGCTGGACGGGCACCCGAACCTCGTCCTCCAGACGCTCCATGGTCACGAAGCCGGCCTCGGCGTCGTCGAGCCGGCCGAGCCCCAGGTCGTGCTGGCCCTGGGCCCACAGCAGCATGGCCTGACGCACGGCACCGCCCCGGTCGGCCGCCCGCAGGAGCAGGCGCTCGGCGGAGGCGAAGTCGTCCATGTGCACGTGTGCGACGACCTCCTCGGGGAGGAAGGCGGAGTCGATGGCGCTCAGCGCGGCGAAGCGCTCCAGCGCGACGGTGTTCTCCCCCGCGTTCAGCGCGATCTCGCCCAGCCCCGACAGGGCCAGTACGTGGGCCTCCCGGTCGCCGATCTCGGTGGCGGTGCGCAGCGCGGTCTCGCCGGCCTCCCGTGCCGCGGCCAGGTCGCGGCCCCGGGACAGGGCCAGGGCGCGCAGGGCGGCCAGCCGTGCGCAGATCTCCGGGGCGGAGCCGCCGGCGGCGAGCGCGGCCTCGGCCCGGCGGCGCAGCTCGTCGGCGAGGTCCATGGTCCACAGCGCCCCTCCCAGGGCGGACTGGAGCCGGCCGAAGGTCTCCAGTGGCGGCCGGTCGGCCAACAGCCGGTCACCGGTCTCCAGCGCCTCGCGGTCGCGGCCGGCCCGGGTCAGGCACAGGATCGTCTGCTCGCCCACCTCGAACTTCAACGCCCCTGCCGCCGGCGTCAGTTCGAGGGCGCGCAGCATCAGGTCGGCCGCCGGGCCGGGGGTGACCGCCAGCACGTCGTCGGCCGCTCGCCGCAGCAGCGCCACGGCCTCCTCGTCCCCGGGCACGGCGCCCCGGAGGATGTGCGGCACGGCGTCGGCCGGCTGTCGGCCCGCGGCGACCAGGCGGTGGGCGGCCTCGCGGTGCAGGGCCTTGCGGACCGACGGCGGGATGTCGGCGTAGACCGCCTGGCGCAGCAGATCGTGCCGGAAGACCAGGTGGTCGCCGTCGTCGTCCAGGAGCTCGGCGCGCACCGCCTCCTCGAGCGCCGGGAGCAGGGCGGCGGCCGGGCGGTCGCAGAGCACGGCGGCGTCGTCGAAGCCGAACCGGCGGCCCAGCACCGCGCCCATCTGGAGGAAGCACAGCGTCTCGGGCCGCAGGGACCGGAGCCTGCCGCGCACGCCGACCACGAGCCGGGAGGGTACGACGTCCTGCGCGGCGTCGGCGGCCCGCAGTCCGGCCAGCATCTCGACCGCCAGGAACGGGTTGCCGCCGGCGCCGTCGAGCAGGTCCCGCACCCACGGGTCGACCGCCGGCCCGAGCGTGTCGTCGGTCAGTTGGCCGATGGCCGCGCCGGACAGCGGGCCCAGGGACACCGTGACCGTCGGAAGGTCGCCGGCGGCGGCCGCCGCCACGATCTCCTCCGCCGGGCCCGCGGGCTCGCGGCGCCCGGTCAGCATCCACAGGACCGGCGAGGTCCGCAGGCGGGCCGGCAACTGCTGGAGGGCGAACCGGCTCAGTGCGTCGGCCCACTGCACGTCGTCCAGACCGATCAGCACCGGGGCGTCGGCGGCCCGGGCCTCGATCGCCTCCGCCAGGCGCTCCACGAGCCAGATCCGCTGGTCGTGGTTGCGGGCGAGATCGGCGAGGTCGTCGCCGGACAGCAGCGGCCGGTCGCCCTGCAGGATGCTGGCCGCCAACGACGAGAACGGCACGATGTGGTGCAGCTCGTCGGCCTTGCCGAGGCCCACGGAGAACCCCGCCGCGGCGGCCCGGGAGACGGCCTCGGCGAGCAGGGTGGTCTTGCCGATGCCCGGTTCCCCCTGGATCAGGGCCAGTCCGCCACTGCCGGTGCCGGCCACCGAGGTGACCAGCGCCTGGAGCCGTGCGAGCTCGGCCTCGCGGCCGCGCAGACCGCGATGGGACAGCGGACCGCCTGACCCTGCCATTCGAGCTTCTTCCCGTCCACCCACGCCGACCGGAGTCGGGTTCCGGCCGTGCCGTCGTCCCGAGCTTCTGCCCCAGGCGCTACCAGAGGGTACGCGGTGGCGGTCGGCCGCTGCGCCGCAGGTGGCGGCAGCGGGACCCTCAGCCGGTGCGGCCGGGCAGCACGGCGTCCCAGTCGATCGCGTCGGCCTCGGTGCCCGGGGGGACGAGGGCGAAGGTCTCCCGGCGGAGCCAGCGCCGCACCTGACGGGACGGGAGGTCGATCAGGACGACCTCGTCGCCGTTGCGGAGCATGACGCGCAGGGCCGCCCGGCCGTGGCAGGTGCAGGGGGGCCAGATCCGGACGTCGCCGTGGCCGGCCGGCCGCTGCAGTCCCTCCCAGAGGAGGTCGCGGGAGAACAGCCAGACGCCCGCCTCGGCGGCCGGTCCGAGGAACTCGAGCGCGACGGCGATCGGGTCGTCGCTGCGGTAGCCCAGGCGCACGGGGACGTCGAGGGACTGGTGCTCGCCCAGGACGAGTCGGGCGTCGAGGAGGACCTCGGTGCAGGCGGCCTCCGGGCGGGGCTGGGAGGAGCCGGGCAGCGACTGGTGGGCAGGCATGGGTTCTCCTGGGGCGGTGTCGGTGTCGGTGTCGGCGCGGGTGCCGGGGCGGGTGCCCGCGCCGGTGCGCGAGAGGTGGGGCGGGACCGGGTGGGGCGGCGCAGTGGTCCGGCCCCGGGCCCCGGAGCCGCCGTGGACCCGGGGTGGCGGATCCGCCGTTCAGGCTAGGAAAGGGGGTCGGCGGGGATGTTCCGGTGGTGCACGGCGACGTGACGGCCCGTGCACCTTCCCGGCCGTCCGACGGCCGGGAAGCGGGTTCGTCGTGGCCGTGCCCGTTGGAGGGGAGCGGTGCGGTCAGGCGGTTCCACCGATCGCCGCCGGGCCGCTGCCGGTGGCCGAACTTCGTTGCCCAGCAAGCTCTTTGGCGTTCAGTCCGAGGCACCGTCAAGGCCTTCGCGGAGGAGCGGACGCCGCTCGGGATGGGCGCCGTCCGGGTCGCCGGAGCCGCTGGAAGCCCGGTTTGTTGAATGTTTGTCCAGTCGTTCCGCTCCTTGTATGAATGGCGTCAGAAGAACGTCCCCTCCTGAGCGCCCCGTTGCCCGGCGCCGCCGCCCCATCGTGCGGCGAGCCGCCCTCGCCGGCATTCGCACAGCACCACTTCCAACCGGTCGGAGTCCCCCGTGAACCAGTCGGGTCCCTCGCCCATGCTCGAAACCCCGGCGCCCGAAGCCGAAACCCACCTGCTCGATCAGGCCGCCCGCGGTGGCGGCAACGGCTGCATCGACATCCTCTCCCCGCCGCCCGGGACCGATCCCGAGGACTGCCTCTACGTCGCCCTGCACGTCCACGGCGCGGCCTCCGTCCGACGCGGCGATGCCAGCACCGTGCTGGCTCCGGGGGACCTGCTGATCAGCGCCACCCCGCACCCGGCGGGCCTGTTGCGGGACTCCGATTGCCGGATGGTCCGCTTCCGCGTCCCCTGCTTCTACCTGGGCGTCCGCCAGAGCGACGTCCGGCGCGCGGGCGGGCTGATGGCGCGGGGGAACGAGGGGATCGGTTCGCTCGCGTCCCGGTTCCTCCACACCCTGGCCACCCGGACGCGGGCCCACCGGGCCCGGCCGGACCACCACCTCGCGCTCAGCGCCTCCGACATCGTCGCCATCCTGGTGACCGAGCTGCTCGACCGGGAGGACCCGGAACACCCCAACGGCCCGGCCGAGCTGCTGTCCCGGATCCGCGTCCACATCGAGCAGAACCTCGCCGACCCGAACCTCTCGCCCGGATCGATCGCCCGCTCGCAGCACATCTCGGTGCGCTACCTCCACAAGCTCTTCCAGCAGGACGGGATGACCGTGGGTCAGTGGGTGCGACGGCGCCGGCTGGACGCCTGCCGTCGGGAGCTGGGGCGCCCGTCCCGTCGGCAGGCCAGTGTGTCCGCCGTCGCGCACCGCTGGGGCTTCGTCAGCCACTCCCACTTCAGCCGGGCGTTCCGCGAGGCCTTCGGAATCTCGCCCCGTGAGTGGCAGGCCTACGCCACCGGGGCCGGGGGCGGCCACCACGCCTCCTGATCGCGACACCGTGCACATGGCGCCGCACCGCCGGTCCTGGTGAGGACGGGCGGTGCGGCGCCGGGCACGGTACGGGGGTCAGCGGTCGGTGTGGGTCTCCGCGACGTGGCCGCCCGGGAACCGGACCATCGCGACATGGTGCGCGCCCGGCGCCCGTGGGAAACGGGCGCCGGGCGCGGGTCAGTGGTCGGTACCGCCGTCGCCGGCCGGGCCTGGGACCGGCGACGGCGGTACCGACGACGGGGCGGACGGCCGCGGCCGGGGGAGGGCGGCCGTCCGGGTCACTTCGCGAGGAAGGCGAGCAGCGCGGTGTTGACCTCCTCGGCGTGGGTCCAGAGCAGGCCGTGCGGCGCGCCCTCGATCTCCACGTACTCGGCGGAGGGCAGCGCGCGGTGGAACGGCCGGGCCGTGTTCTCCACCGGCAGGATGCGGTCGCCGGTGCCGTGCAGGATCAGGGCGGGGACGTCGATGCGCGGGATGTCGGCGCGGAAGTCCGTGTACCAGGTGGTCGGGGCGGCCGAGGCGGCGAAAGAACCGCCGCTCGCCGCGACGTCCCAGCTGTTGCGGACGGCCTCCTCGCTGATCCGGCTGCCGAGGTTCTCGTCCAGGTTGTAGAAGTCCTGGTAGAAGGCGGTGTAGTAGGCGTACCGGTCGGCCTTCACGGCGGCGACGACGCCGTCGAAGAAGTCCTTCGTGGCGGCGCCGTCCGGGTTGTCGTCGGTCTTCAGCAGGAACGGCTCCAGGGAGGCCAGGAAGGCGACCTTGGCGATGCGGGCCGAACCGTAGGTGGACACGTAGCGGGCGACCTCGCCGGTGCCCATCGAGAAGCCGACCAGCACGGCGTCCCGCAGGTCGAGGGTCTCCAGCACGGTGTTGAGGTCGGCGGCGAAGGTGTCGTAGTCGTAGCCGGTGGTCGGCTGCGAGGACTGGCCGAAGCCGCGCCGGTCGTACGTGACGACCCGGTAGCCGGCGGCCAGCAGTTCGGCGCTCTGCCGCTCCCAGGAGTGTCCGCTCAGCGGGAAGCCGTGGATCAGGACGACCGGCTGCCCGGTGCCGTGGTCCTCGTAGTAGAGGTCGATGGAGGCGGAGTTCTCCTGGCCAACGGTGATGAACGGCATGGTTTTCCTATCTCTCGGTCAGCGGATGGCTGCGATGGGGCTCACGCTAGGGGCGGCTGTCACCGGCCGGTTGCCTCGGAGAGCACCCGGTGTCGCCCGAGAGCGCTCCGGGTGCGCCGGGCGATTCGCACCGGCCCGAATCCTTTGCGGGTGCGCGGAAGGAACGCAGGCGGTGCGCCGTCGGGACAGGCCGAGGGCCCGCGCGTTCCTAGCCTGATCCCCGAACCATCCGGCCATTCCCAGGAGCACCATGAGCAGCCAGCCACACCTCCACCAACACGCGGCGGAGATCCAGGAGTTCGGCACCGTCACCCAGTTGCCGATCGCGCTCTCCCACGACGCCCGGCAGTACTCGTGCCAGCGGCTCAACCGCGTCCTCGCGGACACCCAGTTCCTGTACTCGCTGTACAAGAAGTGCCACTGGGGCATGCGCGGGCCGACCGCCTACCAGCTGCACCTGCTCTTCGACAAGCACGCCCGGGAGCAGCTGGAGCTGGTCGACGCGCTCGCCGAACGGGTGCAGACGCTCGGCGGCGTCGCCGTGGGCGACCCCCGGCACGCCGCGCTGATCACCGGGGTGCCGCGCCCGCCGGACGGCGCGGAGGACGTGCACTCGATGCTCTCGCGCCTGCTCGACGCCCACGAGACCATCCTCGCAGACGTCCGCGACGCCGCCACCCGCACGGCGGGGCTCGGGGACGACGGCACCCAGGACCTCCTGGTCTCCCAGATCATCCGCACCGGCGAGACCCAGGTCTGGTTCCTCGCCGAGCACCTGGTCGTCACCCCCGAGACCGGGGCGTGACCGCGGGCCGGGACCGTTCGTCGGCGGGCCCGGCCCGCTCAGTGCCGGGTCCGCTCGTCGGCGGGCCCGGCACTTTTCCATGCCGTCCACCGGCTCCGGGGTCGCGGACTCCGCGGGCCGTGGACGAAACGCGATTCGGCTGTGCTCGTACCCGAGGACCGGGTACGAGCACAGCCGAATCGCGTTCCGCCGGCGGATCCGGGCGGTCGGACGGGCCGCCGGCTACAGGGTCCGGCGCACACCCGCCTGCTGTTCCAGCCGGTTCAGCTGGTCGGCCAGTCCCGCGTGCATGGCGTCCCGCACGGGACCGCTGCGTCCGATCCACAGGGCCTCCCGGCCGCGAAGCTCCTCCAGCATCAGGGCGTAGGCGGCGTACATCGCGACCGCCGCGAGGAGCATGCCGAGTGCCCCGGCGGCGTGGCCCAGCCAGGCCGCGCCCGAGAGGCCGTAGACGCCGGCGACGAAGTAGCGCGGCACGGCGATCAGCAGGAGCAGCCACAGCACCTTCTTCGGCTTGGCGACCGATGCCATCAGCGCGGCGAAGACCGTGAACACCAGGTTCATCACGCCGAGCACCTGCGCCCCGCCGTGGGCGTCCGTCGACGTGACCAGGCCGTTGGCCAGCCAGGCGCCGGCGAATCCGCCCATCAGCGTCGCCGCGATGACGTCACGCGCGCCGAACGCGAGGATGCTGACCAGGAGTTGGAGCACGAAGGCGGAGAAGACCGTGAGCGCCACGGCCTGCCGGTTCGCACCGTCGATCAGACCGAGCTGCAGGCTGCTGGTCACGACGGAGGAGATGGCCACCGTGAAGAAGCCCAGGGGCATCGGCGAGGCGATGGGCCGCAGGGTGATCCGTGTCATCGCGTGTGCGTCCGGCTCGGCTCCGGTGCCGGCCACCGTCTCCGTGCCCGTGGGCGTCTCGATCCCGGCCACCCTCGGGTCCGGTTCGCGCACCCGCTCGTCCTCTCTCGACGCCACCACCATGATTTCGCTCCTTGCTCTCGGTACTTCGTGTCCTCGGGGCGACCACCGCCTCGGCGGTCGCCCGTTTTGCTCTGTGACTTCGGCTGCGACGTCCGCCTCAGCCGCGCGTCGGTGTACGAGCGGTCCCGGGCCCCTGGGCGGTTGCGCCGCCAGGGGCCCGGGATCGCTCGGTCGCGTCCGCCTCAGGCGCGGTGCAGGGCGAGCCGGGTGGCCAGGCCGCCGCCCACCCCGGCGACCACGGCCGCGGGCAGCCACCACAGCGGCCAGTGCGCCAGGCCGAGGGCGCCGTCGACCGACCACTGGCCGGGGCCGGTCGCGGTCAGCGCCGCGCCGATGACGATCAGGACGAACGGGAACTCGTACCCGTCGTGCTGCACCCACAGCCCGTGCGGCCACTTGACCGTCAGGGCGACTGTCATCACGCCCATGAGGCCCGCGCCGGCCAGCGGGGTGAGCAGACCGGCGGCCAGCATCAGTCCGGCCCCGATCTGGGTGCCGCCGGCGGACAGCGCGGTGAGCTTGCCGCCGCGGAAGCCGTCGCCCCGGAACTCGGCGCTGCCGCCCTCCAGGCCGCCGCCACCGAGGTGGAAGCTGATCTTCTGGACGCCGTGGCCCGCGATCAGCAGGCCGGCGACCAGGCGCAGCAGGAGAAGGCCGGTGTTCATGTCGGACTCCGTTGGTTCGGTGCGGTCCGTCAGCCGGCGGCGTGCGGGTCGATCATGGAGTGGGCGTAGACCAGGCCCAGGCCGTAGGCCCCGCCGTGCTCCATGACCAGCTCGGTCACCGGGACGTACGTCTCGGCGCGGGCCCAGTCGCGCTGGAGCTCCAGCAGGACCTGGATCCAGGTGACGGGCACGGCGCCGGCGGCGGTCATCCGCTGCAGGGCGTGCTCGTGGGCCAGCGGGCTGACGCCGCCGGAGGCGTCGGCGACGACGTAGACCTCGTAGCCCTGGTCCAGCGCGGAGAGGGCCGGCAGGACGAGGCAGACCTCGGTCCACAGGCCGGACAGGATGATCTTGGTGCGGCCGGTGGCCTTGACCGCCTCGACCAGGGCCTCGTCCTCCCAGGCGTTCATGCTGGTGCGGTCGATGATCTCCTGGTCGGGGAACACCGCCTTGAGCTGCGGGAGGATCGGGCCGGAGAAGGACTCGGCGGCGACGGTGGACAGCACCGTCGGAACGCCGAAGATCTTCGCGGCCTTCGCCAGGCCGACCGTGGCGTTGATGATCGCGGTGCGGTCACCGCTGCCGGTGCCGAAGAACATCTGCGGCTGGTGGTCGACGAACAGCATCATCGCGTTGTCGGGGGTCAGCAGGTCCGGGCTCGGGGCGGCGTGGACGTTGGCGAAGTCGACCATTGGTCTTCTCTTTCCTTGGGAACTCGATTAATTGACACCGCGTCAGACGATCGTCCCGGATCGCCGGGGTGCCTCGTCCGACGACGCTAGTGCGGGCCGCCCCCGGTGTTCTGCCCGCTGTGCGCCCGGGACTGTCCTGACAACGCACGACGGTCCGGGGTGGGTCGGTCGAGCGCCTCAGTGCGCTGCGGGGCCACTGGTCATGCGCTGCGGAAGTCCTTCGCGCACCGCCGGCTGCCTAGGTTTCGCCGGGTGGCCCCGTCGGGCCGCGAGCAGCCAGCGGAAAGGCGGCAGCCCATGCAGTTCGGGATGTTCGGCGTCGGCGATGTGACCGTCGACCCCACCGCGGGGCGGGCGCCGACCGAGCGCGAGCGCCCGGCAGTGTCTCCCTCCGCGCTCGGACTCCACTGACCCCGCGCACACCCGCGACCCCCACCACCGAACACCACCCAACGAAGGGACCTCCCTTGTCCACCATGCCCGTCGCCGGAATCCGCCCCGGTGCTCCCGAGCGGCCCGCCGACCTCGTCGTGCGCAACGCCAAGGTGCACACCAACGACCCGCGCCGCCCGCAGGCCACCGCCGTGGCCGTCCGGGACGGACTGATCCAGGCGGTCGGCGACGACGCGGACGTCGCTCCGCTGGTCGGCCCCGGTACCCGGGTGGTCGACGCGCTCGGCCGTCGGGCCGTCCCCGGCCTCAACGACGCGCACCTGCACGTCATCCGCGGCGGCCTCAACTACGTGCTGGAGCTGCGCTGGGACGGCGTCCCGACGCTGCGCGAGGCGCTCGCCATGCTCCGACTGCAGGCCGAGCGCACCCCGCCCGGCCAGTGGGTGCGGGTGGTCGGCGGATGGTCCGCGGACCAGTTCGCCGAGCGTCGGCTGCCCACCCTGGAGGAGCTCAACGCGGCGGCACCCGACACCCCCGTCTTCGTGCTGCACCTCTACCAGTCGGCGCTGCTCAACCGTGCCGCGCTGCGCGCCGCGGGCTTCACCCGGGACACCCCCGACCCGACCGGCGGCCAGATCGTGCGCGGCCACGACGGCGAACCGACCGGCCTGTTGATCGCCGCCCCGGGCGCCCTGCTGCTCTACTCCACCCTGGCCAAGGCCCCGACGCTGGACGAGGCCGACCGGATCGGCTCCACCCGGCACTTCCTGCGCGAGCTGAACCGCTTCGGCCTCACCTCCGCGATCGACGCCGCCGGCGGCTTCCAGAGCTTCCCCGAGAACTACGGCACCGTCATGGAACTCGCCCGTCGGGGCGAACTGAGCCTGCGCATCGCCTACCACCTCTTCCCGCAGACCGCCGGGCAGGAGCTGGACGACCTCACCCGCTGGGTCAACACCGTGCGCCCGGGGGAGGGTGACGCCTGGCTGCGCCTCAACGGCGCGGGGGAGAACCTCACCTGGGCCGCCGCCGACTTCGAGAACTTCACCGAACCCAGGCCGCAACTCGGCTCCTACGAGACGGAGTTCGAGAAGGCAGTCCGGCTGCTGACGGAGCACGGCTGGGGCTTCCGGCTGCACGCCACCTACGACGAGACCATCCGCCGCGACCTCGCGGTCTTCGAGAAGCTCGCCGCCGAGGGCCTCTTCCCGCAGGGCGGCCGCTGGCTCTTCGACCACGCGGAGACCGTCAGCCCGGACAGCCTCGACCGGATCGCGGCCCTGGGCGGCGCGATCTCGGTGCAGAACCGCCTCTCCTTCCAGGGCGAGGCCTTCGTCTCCCGGTACGGCGCCCCCGCCGCCGCCGAGGCGCCGCCACTGCGGGCCATGCTGGACCGCGGCCTCACCGTCGCCGCGGGCACCGACGCCACCCGGGTCTCCTCCTACAACCCCTGGGTCTCCCTGCACTGGCTGGTCTCCGGCCGTGCCGTCTCCGGGCGGCGCCTCGCGGCCGAGCACAACCGGCTCAGCCGCGAACAGGCCCTGGAGCTCTACACCCTCGGCGGGGCCCGCCTCACCGGTGAGGAAGAGGTCAAGGGCCGTCTGACGGTGGGGAGCTACGCCGACCTCGCGCTGCTCAGCGCCGACTACTTCACCGTGCCCGAGGCCGACATCCCGCACATCGAGTCCGTCCTCACCGTCGTCGGCGGGCGGATCGTCCACGCCACCGCGGAACACCAGGGCCTGGCCCCCGACCTGCCCGCGGTGACGCCCTCCTGGAGCCCGGTCACCCGCTTCGGCGGATACCACGCCACCCCCGCCCCCGGCCTGGCCGCCGGGGTCCGCCAGGCCGAAGACGTGCTGGAGGCCGTGGCCGCCTCCGGCGAGCAGCACGCCTGGCGCGCGGCGCGCGGTCTCGCGCTGCCCGGACAGGCGCAGGTGCCGTTGGACCCCTGCTTCTTCTGATCGGGAGCCGGACCAGCCCGGGGGCACCGCCGGAGCGCGGCGGTGCCCCCGGCCGCATTTCCCGCCCGTCATCCCCCCGCCGGACCGAGGAGCCGTCGTGACCACGCCCGCAGCCGATTCCCGCACCACCACCCCACCACCCGGACCACAGATCCACGACCGCCACCCGCTCGCCCTGGCCCTCTTCGGCCTCACCCTGGTCAGCGGCCTCATCGACGCCGTCAGCTACCTCGGCCTCGGCCACGTCTTCACGGCGAACATGACCGGCAACGTCGTCGTCATCGCCTTCGCCCTCGCCGGAGCGCCCGGCTTCTCCGTGACCGGTTCCCTGACCTCCCTCGCCGCCTTCCTCCTCGGCGCCCTCCTGGCCGGTCGGCTCGCCGCCCGGCCTCCCGGACCCCGGCGCGCTGCCCGGCTGGGCACGGTCTTCGCCCTGGAAGCCGCGCTCTACGGCGCCGCCGCCGCGGTCGTCTTCGTCCGGGGCACGGACGGGCCCGCGCAGTACGTCGTGATCGCCCTGCTCGCCCTGGCGATGGGCATCCGCAACGGCACCGTCCGCAGCCTCGGCGTGCCGGACCTCACCACCACCGTGCTGACCCTCACCCTGACCGGTCTGGCCGCCGATTCCCGCCTCGCCGGGGGCGCCGCCGCCCGCCAGCGCAGGAAGATCCTCTCCGTCGTCACCATGCTCGCCGGCGCCGCCCCCGGAGCCGTCCTCGTCCTGCACGGACAGACCGCCTGGGCGCTGGTCGCCAGCGCCGTCCTCGCCGGCGGCACCCTGCTGGTCCACCGCGACTGACGCCGTGAACCCACGGGCGGCCGTGTCCACGCCCCTGAGGGGTGCTCCTCGGGGGCGTGGGGCGGTGGCCGGGTTCCCGGGGCGGGGCGGTCGGCATCCGAGAAATATTGGTATAGACCTAGTCGGCCGACTGGCTTAGCCTCCCTGTGGTGACGAGCGGGACCATACGGGGGTATCTGCTGTGCTTGAGGTGCTGGGCATCGAACCGTCGGCGGAGGCGGTGTACCGGCTGATCGTGGAGGAGCCGGGGTTCCGGGTCGTCGACATGGCCGAGCGGTTGGGGTGGAGTGAGGAACGGGTGCGGGTCGCGTTGAACCGGTTGGCCGAGCTGGACCTGGTGAACCTGGAGGACGGCTGCCGGGACGCGGTGCCGTTCAACCCGGACATCGGGTTCGGGTTCCTGCTCTCGCGGGCGACCGCCGACCTCAGCCGGCGCCAGCGGCAGATCGAGTCCGCCGAGCAGGCGGTGACGGCGCTGAGCGCCCGGTTCAACGCCAACCGGGCCTCGCGGTACGAGGTCATCCACCGGCTGGAGGGGCTGGACATGGTCCGCAAGCGGCTGGAGGACCTGGCCTCCACCGCCGAGCGCGAGTGCCTGTCCCTGCTGCCTGGCGGTGCCCAGCTGCCGGACACCATGGACGCCAGCGAGCCGCTGGACCGGCAGGCGCTGGAACGCGGGGTGCGGATCAGGAGCGTCTACCAGGAGAGCTTCCGCAACGACCCGGCGACGCTGGAGTACGTCCGCTGGTTCACCCGGCTCGGCGGGCAGGCCTGCACGGTGCCCTTCCTGCCGCTGCTGCTGGTGGTGGTGGACCGGGAGACCGCGCTGGTGCCGATCGACCCGCAGGACGGCCGCGCGGGCGCGCTGGAGGTCCGGACCCCGGGGGTGGTGAGCGCGCTGGCCCTGCTGTTCGAGGAGTTCTGGGCGGCGGGCACGCCGTTCGGCCAGGACCCGCGCCGCAACGAGCACGATCTGACGCCCCAGGAACGGGAGTTGCTGCTCCTGCTGAGCATCGGCTGCACTGACGAGGTGGCCTCCCGGCGGCTCGGGCTGTCGCTGCGCACGGTGCGCCGGATGAGCTCCCAGCTGATGAACCGGCTGGGCGCGCGCAGCCGGTTCGAGGCGGGGGTGCGCGCCGCGAAGGAGGGCTGGCTCTGACCGACGGGCACGGGGCCGGGGCCTGTCCCGCACGACAGGCCCCGACGGCTGGAGGGAGGTCCGGTCAGGCCGCGGTGTCCAGCCGTCGGCGCTGCTCCTCGTCGAGGACGAGGTCCAACGCGCCCAGGCTCTCCTCCAGTTGGGCGACGGAGCTGGCGCCGACCACCGGGACGGTCGGGACGGGGTGGCCGATCAGCCAGGCCAGCACCACCTGGTTGACGGTGGCGCCGGTCTCCTCGGCCACCTCCGCCAGTACGGCCAGCCGGGCCTTCGTCTCCGGCCGCTCGTACTCCGCGCGCAGCGGGCGGTCCGGGCGGCAGTACGAGCCGCCGAGCAGCGGGGAGTAGGCGAGCAGCGCCATCGAGGGCCGCGCCGCGAGGTACGAGAGCAGGGCCTCGTCGGCGTGCTTCTGGACGCCGAAGTCCGCGTCGGGCCTCGGCCGCAGGTAGCTGTGGCGCTGCTGGACGCACCGGTAGCCGGGCCAACCCCGGTCGGCGGCAAGGTCGTTGGCGTCGGCCAGCTGGGCGGCGCTGTGGTTGCTGCACCCGAGGGCGGTGACCTTGCCGTCGGCGACCAGCCCGGCGAAGGCGCCCATGGTCTCCTCGACCGGTACGGCCGGGTCGGCCACGTGCGCGTAGTACAGGTCCAGCCGGTCGGTGCCGAGGCGGCGCAGGCTGCCCTCCGCCGCCTCCCGCACCGCGCGGGCGGACAGGCCCTCGATGTGCTCGGGGAAGGGCAGTCCGGGCACCGGGCGGGCGCCGAGCTTGGTGGCGAGCACCAGGTCGTCGCGGTTGCCGCGGCGGGCCGTCCAGCGGCCGAGCAGTTCCTCGCTCTCGTAGCCGTTCGCGCCGGGCGCCCAGAAGGCGTAGTTGTTCGAGGTGTCGATGAACGTCCCGCCGGCTTCCGTGAACCGGTCGAGGATCGCCGTCGCGGTCTCCTCGTCGACGGTGGTGCCGAAGGTCATCGCGCCGAGACAGAGAACGCTGGCCGACTGGCCGTCAACTCCGAGGCTGCGGTACCGCATCAGTCTTCCCTCCAGGGGGATCGGCAGTGGTGTCGCCGGGCGCGGCCGGGGCAGTGCCCCGCCGCGACCTGGTCACCAGAATCATTACCCCGGCGGTGCCCAGTTCGGCCACTGTGCAGACCAGCCGGGAGACGATCGCGGCCGCGCCGGCCGTGGAGACCGGCACGACCGTCGACAGCGACAGCACCAGGACCATCTCCCGGGCGCCCAGGCCGTCCGGGAGGACGATCGTCAGCGTGCCCGCGACGGTGGCGAGCGCGAACCCCCCGACGCAGGCCGCCAGCGAGCGGCCGGGCGGCCCGCCCAGGGCGACCACGATCAGCCACAGGTGCAGGCCGGCCGAGAACCAGGACAGCAGGGCAAGGGCGAGCGAAACCCGCACCGCGCGGGGCGAGTTGCGCCCGGACGGCGGCGGTCGGCGGAAAAGTCGGGCGCCGTGCTCCACTGCCGCGCCGATCAGGCCCGGACGGACCACGAAGCAGAGCAGCACCAGGACCGGCAGGGCCAGCCACCAGGTGTTGCCGCCGAGCACGGCGGGCGCGATGCCGAGCGCGGCGAGGCAGGCGGTCAGCATGGTGATGCCCAGGCTGACCACGTAGGTGGTGACCATCCGTCCGGCCGTGGCCCCGTACTCGGCGCCCAGCTGGATGTGCGCGAGCAGCCCGAAGACCGGGGTCGGGAGGAACTTGCCGAGCAGCCCGCAGAAGAAGATCCGGGCGCTGCCGAACAGCCCGACGGGCGGCCCCAGGTCGTCCAGGACGGCCCGCCAGGACAGCAGGCCGAGCAGTAGCCCGCCGACGTTCGTCAGCACGGACAGCGCCAGCAGGGCCAGGGACCAGCCGTCCGCCATCCTGGTCACCAGGCTCCAGGCGTCGTTACGGGCCACCGCGACCAGGCCCGCGACGCCGGCCACCAGCAGGACGGCGGTCAGCAGCCGCCGCCGGCCCTGCGGCGGGCCGGCCGGACCGCCCCCGGACGCGTCCGCTGTAACACCGTCTTTCGTGAGGCCGTCCTTCGTGACACCGTCCGTCATGACGCCGGGTGCCGCGGCCGCCGGAAGCCGCGTTCGGTGAGCGCCCGCACCGCGCCCCGGGCGACGCCCGCCACCAGCGCGGTGTGCAGCAGGAAGTGGTAGCCGACGAACACCGGGTAGTACCGCAGCCCCTGGTCGCGCACCACGAACTGGGCCAGCCCCGGGTCCGCCACCGCGAACCAGGCCACGCCCAGGGCCGGGAGGACGGCCGCCTTGGGCGTGAGCAGCAGCAGCGGCAGGCTCCCCCAGGTGGCGGCGGTGGCCAGCACGCCCGGCATCCGGTTCGCCTTGAGCGCCCCGGGGCTGAAGCGGTGGGCGCCGGCGAACGCCACCAGCAGCTGCGAGCGCCGGTACTGCTCGCCGAGCAGCGCGCCCAGCCGCTCCACGTCGTCGTGCCGGCCGGTGATGCGCTCGGTCAGCAGGATCGGGTACTTCGCCGCCAGCCGCTCGCTGTACTCCACGTCCTCCGACTCGCGCAGGGTCTCGTCCAGCGGGCCGATCTCCTCGTACACCTCCCGCCGGATGGCGCACATGGCGAAGAAGACGGTGCGCACCCGGCCGGTGGCGCGCCGGCGCCACCAGTACTCGTGCAGGACGCGGTAGCGCTCGACCGGGCCGTCGTCGAACAGTGCCCGCTTGCCGACCACCCCGTGGACGCAGCCGAGGTCGGGCTGCTCCGCCAGCAGGGCCACGGCGTTCGCGACCGCGTCCGGGTCCAGCGCGATGTCGGAGTCCAGGAAGAACAGGATCTCCCCGGTGCTCTCGGCGGCCCCGCGGTTGCGGGCGACGGACACCCCGCCGTTGCGCTGGGTGATCAGCCGGACGGGGTAGCGCCGGACGATCTCCGGGGAGCGGTCGGAGCTGCCGTCGTCGACGACGAGCACCTCGTGCACGGGGTAGGTCTGCGCGAGGGCGGACTCGACGACCGCCGCGATGGTCTTCTCGTAGTTGTAGTTGGGGATGATCACCGACACGGTGGGCCGTGCGTCGGCCGTGGGTGCCTCCGGACCGGTCATGTGTGCCTCCGGATCAGCCATGTGTGCCTCCCGTTGCGGGCCCGGTGATCCAGGCGTCCTGGCGGAGATGGTCGGATGTGCCCTCGGGGCTGCTCAGCGAGTAGCGGTGGGTCCGGGAGCCGTGTGCGGTGAACGCCCAGTCGAAGCGCCACCAGTCGTGCCAGCTGCCGGCGTCCCAGGACATCGGCAGGACCGTGTCGCCCGCGTCCGCCGCGTCCTGGGTGAGGCCGCGCAGCTCGTTGAGGTCGCCCATGCCGGCGTTGGTGTTGAAGTCGCCGGCGATGAACAGGGGGTCGGGGTTGGCCCGGACGTCCCGGACCAGCCCGTCGAACTGCTGCCGGCGCTCCCGCTGCCGGCGGTGCACGTCGGCCGGGAAGTCCTGCGGGGGCATCCCGTAGGCGACCGGCACGAGCATGTGGACGTTGTAGAAGGACATCACCGAGCCGTTGACCGCGAGGTCGGTGCGCAGCACCTTGGCCCCGGCGAAGACGCGCGACCAGTCGCCCTCCCCGCGCGCCCGCAGCTCCTGGTCCGGGCCGACCGGCGGCTGCGCCACCACGGGGAACCGGGAGAGGGTCACCAACTCGCCCCGGGTGACCACCTGGTAGCCCGGGAACTCGCGCTTCAGCCGGGCGGTGTCGTCCACCTCGCGGGCGCCGTCGGCGCCGGCCGCGTCGTCCCAGTGCAGGTACTCCTGGAGCAGGTACACGTCGGCGTTCTGGGCCTTGAGGTAGGCGTAGAACCGGTCCGGGTCCACGTCGGAGCCCCAGTACTCGGTGTTCTGCGCGACGACGTGGATCGCGCCGGGCGGCACCGTCCGGTCGGCCGTCGCCGCGGCCAGCGTCAGTCCCGACTGGTCCAGCCCGACGGTGAGCGAGAGCACGCCCATGACGGCGGGCCAGCGCACCCGGCCGCGGCCGCGGCGCAGCCGGACGGCGAGCGCGGCCAGCAGCACCAGCAGCGGGACGCCGAGCAGGACCGGGGGCGGGGCGGCCCCGGGGACGACCCAGAACCAGGCCCGGCCGGTCAGGGCCTCCTGGAGCGCGCAGAACAGCAGCCACCCGGCGCTCACCGCGGCCAGCAGCCGGACCGGCCAGGTGGCGGCCCGGTCGGCGAGGAACCAGGACCGCCGGGGCCGGGGGAGCGCGAAGCGCCCGGGCTGAGGGGCCGTCACCATGACTGCACCGCCAGCAGGAGTCCGAAGCCGGTCAGCCACAGTCCGCCGACGGCGAGCATGGTCCGGTCCGTGAAGAGGGTCCGGGTCGGTTCGCCGCCGCCCTCGCTGACCAGCAGGATCTGCAGGTAGCGGGCGATCGCGAAGACCGCCAGCGGGGTGGAGAGCAGGATCCGCAGCTGGCGCATGCCGCCGGCCGCGGCGTCGCTCTGCAGGAAGGACACGTAGGCGAGCACGGTCACCGAGGCGGCGAAGGTGACCATGCTGTTCAGGAACGGGACGGAGTAGGCGCGCAGGGCCGGCCGGTGCAGCTCCGAGGGCCCGCCCTGTACCGAGGTCAGCTCGTGCCGGCGCTTGCCGAAGCCGAGCAGGATGCAGACCGAGAAGACGCAGAGCAGGAACCAGGAGGAGATCGGGACGGAGGCCGCCATCGCGCCGGCGCAGACCCGCAGCACGAAGCCGGTGGCGATGACGAAGACGTCGACCACCGAGACGTGCTTGAGGACGAAGCTGTACAGGATGTTGGTGACCGCGTAGACGAGCACGGGGACGGCGGCGGCCCCCGCGGCCGCCGAGCCGGCCAGCAGGGCGAGGTAGAGGACGGCGCCGAGCACGATGGCGACCGGGACCGGGACGGCCCCGGAGGCGATCGGGCGGTGGCGTTTGACCGGGTGGCGGCGGTCCCGCTCCCGGTCGGCGAGGTCGTTGACGACGTAGGTGGCCGAGGACGCGAGGACGAACAGGACCAGGACGGGCAGGGCGTCGGCGACGGCCGGCCACGGCGAGGCGCCGGACGCCAGCAGGGGCAGTACCAGGACGACCGCGTTCTTCGGCCACTGGAACGGTCTGACCAGCCGGAGCAGGCCGCGCACCAGCGAGCCGCGCCGGGGCTCCCCGGGCAGCCCGGACCCGCCGGGCTCCTCGGGCAGGTCGGCGGGCGGGGGGCCGGTGGCCCCGTCGGGCGGATGCACCGGCGGGCCGACGAGGCCCTTTCGGTACTCGCTCGCAGTACTCACTTCCGTTCCCTTCGCTGCTGTCAGAAGAGGACCTTGACCGTGCGCAGGGCACCCTCGCGCCAGCGGTCGGAGTGCGTCCGGCCGGTGGTGCCGGCCACGGCGGACCGGTTCGCGCGGTACCAGGTGAAGCTGCGCTCGATGGCGGTCGCGTTGGAGTGGCGGGGGGTGAAACCGAGCACCTCGCGGGCGTCGGTGATGTCGACGCAGGAGTCCCGGGTGAGCTTCTGGACGAGGCGTCCGTAGACCGGGGACAGCCGCAGCGCGGCCAGCGTCCGCAGGGCGGCCTTCGCCGGGCCGAGCGGCAGCGGGACGACCCGCTTGCCGTGGCCGGCGAGGTCCAGGACGACCTGGCAGTCCTCGCGGAACGAGCCGTACTCGGCCGCGCCGACGTTGAACTCCCGGTTGACGCGCTCGCCCGGCAGGGTCAGCACCGCGGTCACCAGGTCGCAGAGGTCCTCGACGTCCAGCATCTGGTTGAGGGTGTGGCCGCCGCCGAGGACGGGGAAGCCCCGGCCGTCGAGCGCCCAGTCGAAGAGCATCGCGAAGACGCCCAGCCGGCCCGGGCCGATGAAGGTCTTCGGGCGCAGGACGGGCACGCACATGCCCCGGTCGCGGTAGTCGGCGCACAGCCGCTCGGCCGCGATCTTCGCGGCGTTGTACGGGTCGACCGGGACCAGCGGGTGGGTCTCCGGGGTCGGCGTGCGCTCCGGCAGGCCGTACACCGCGGTGGAGGAGATGTGCAGCACCCGGTCGGTCCCGGCCCGCCGGGCGGCGTCCAGGACGGTGCGGGTGCCGTCGACGTCCACCGAGCGGATCTCCGCCGCCGGGTGGCTCGGCAGGGCGGCGGCGCCGTGCACCACCACGTCGGCCTCGGCCGCCAGCCGGCCGAGCAGGGTGCGGTCCCGGACGTCGCCGACCACCGCCTCCACGGAGGGCAGGGCGGCGAGTCCGGGCGGCAGCGGGCGGCGGTCGAGGGCGACCACCCGGTGGACGGGCGAGCTGCCGAGCCGCCGGACCAGGGCGCTGCCGAGGAAGCCGGCCGCGCCGGTGAGCAGTACGCGCTGGGGGCGGGCGGTGGGGCGGGGGCCGTCGGGCGTCACGGGGCTGTCGGTGGTCACGGGCGGCCTGCCGGCGGGGTGGTCGGGTCGGGGGCACCGGCGAGCGGCGGACGGGCGGCGCCCGCCGGGGGCACCTGGCGCCGGTACAGCCGCCGGAACCGCGGGCTCAGCAGCCACTGGCCGGCCCCGACCGCCGCGCCCGCCGTCACCGCGGTGCCCGCCGCGAAGTGCAGGGCGGTGTACGCGACCGCCGTCGGGACCCCGCGCTCGCGGACCAGGAAGGCGTGGAAGCCGCGGTCGGCGAGCACCGCGCCGGCCGCCAGGGCGGCGGTGGCCGGCAGCGTCCGGCGGGACACCAGGGCCAGCGGCAGCGAGGCCACCGCGCCGGCCGCGGCGAGCGCGGCGACGGCCCGGGAGCGGGTCTCGAACCCGCGCATGAAGCCCCGGTGGTCCACGTAGAGCGGCACCCGCAGGCGCGCCCGGCGGAACAGCTTGCGGACCAGCCCGGACAGCTGCTCCTCGTCGTTGTGCCGCCCGACCACCGCGGAGCTGAGCTCGATCCGGTGGGTGGCCGACAGCCGTACGCCGAAGTCGATCTCCTCGGTCTGGCGCAGGGCCGGGTTGAGCCCGCCGGAGTCCAGGAACAGCGACCGGCGGATGGCCGCCAGGGCCGAGAACCAGGGGGTGACGGTGCCCTCGGAGCTGATCCGCCAGTAGTACGACTGGAGGATCCGGTAGTCCCCGACCCGGGTGGTCGGCAGCAGCGGCTCCTTGGCGGTGATGCCGCACACCGACCCGGTCTCCGGGTCGGCGGCGAGGCGCTCCACCGCGGCGGCGACCGAGGTCGGGGAGAGGCCGACGTCGGCGTCCAGGAAGAACACGATCTCGCCGCGGGCCTCCCGGGCACCGCGGTTGCGGGTCTCGGCGGGCCCCGCGTTGCGCTCCTGGCGGACCAGTCGGCACGGGTACTTCTCCGCCACCAGGGCGGAGTCGTCGGTGCTGGCGTCGTCGACCACGACGATCTCGAGGTTGGGGTAGGTCTGGGCGGTCACCGCGTCCAGGCAGGCGGGCAGTGTGCGGGCGTCGTTGTAGAGCGGGATGACCACCGACACCAGGGGAAGGGTCATGTCTGTCCTGTTCAGGCCGCGGGGATCTCGGGCAGGTCCGGGTCATCGTCGGACGGGTTGACCCGCGCCTCGCTGATGATCTTCCGGTCGTCACTGGTCAGGCAGCGGCCGGTGGCCAGGTCGAACTCCCAGTCGTGCAGGCGGCAGGTGAGGATGCCGTCCCGGTGGGAGCCGAACCGGACCAGGTCCGCCTTGAGGTGGGGGCAGAGCCGCTGGACGACGTGGTCGCCGGCCCGGGCGCGCTCCTCGGTCTGGCTCAACTCCGCGTAGTAGCCCTCGACATAGGCCATCCGCTCGGTCGAGAGAGAGGCGAAGAAGGTGGTCACGAACTCGTTGAAGGGCCCCTTGCGGGCGGCCTTGAAGCGGCAGGACAGGAACAGCTCGTTCGCCCAGTCGGGGCAGCGCTCGGCGACCATCCGCTCCACCAGCGGCCGGGGCAGCTCGAAGCGGTAGCGGCACTCCTCGCCCGCCCAGCGGGCCACCCGGCGGTCCAGGAAGTCGAACAGGATCTGCTCGGTGGGTGCGGTCCCGGCTCCGGTCCCGCCGTCGGCCCCCTCCTCGGCTCCGGTCGCGTCCGGGGTGTCCACCACCTCGACCAGGACCCGGCCGTTGATGCCCTCGCAGGTGCGGTCGGCGTACTGCAGCAGCGGCTCCACCCACTCCCGCAGGCCGGTCAGCAGGTCGGTGCGGGTGGTCGGCCAGCCGGCCTTCTCCGCGCGGATCCGGTCGGCCCGGCGGGCCTGGTACTCGCGCAGGTAGCCGGTGCGGTCGTCGCGGATCCGGGCGACCGTCCGCTCGTCGACCTGCTCCAGCCGGCAGCTGCGGTCCGGGCCCAACTCGGCCACGGTGCCCGGCAGGAGGAGGTGGGTGTTGGTCACCCCGCGCTCGCGGAGGAAGTCGAGGAAGACCCACTGGTCGGGGAAGATGTTGGCGTCGTCGCCGTCCAGGTCGTTGAGGTGGAAGAGCTCCTCGTCCAGGAAGCAGGGCGGCCCGGCGAACGGGAAGACGTGCTCGGCGCCGTACTGCTCGACGTAGTTCAGCGCGCGGGCCATGCCGTTGCGGCGCTTGCGGCGGCCGACGGTCTGCTTCATCCGGGCGGGGAAGTCGTACACCATCGGGTACCAGATCGCCCCGGAGTACTGGAGGAAGTGCCCGGCGAGCGGCCCGAAGGACCTGATCCGGGGCTCGTCGACCGGGCGGGCGTCGTTCTGGTTGAGGATCCGGGTGCCGTTGTCGTCGATGAGGATCGCGGAGTCGCCGATCGGACCGTCGGTCGGCGAGGTGAGCGCGTTGACCATCACCTGGACGCCGCCGTCCAGTTGCGTCGGTTCGAGGTCCCGGGTCTGGACGAAGTGGCGGAAGCCGAGGTCCTCCAGGGACGTCCGCAGGTCGCGGACCGGGTAGTCCGGCAGCAGGACGACGGTGTCCTTGGACATCCGGGTCCGCAGCCACTCGGCGTCGAAGTGGTCGTGGTGGAGGTGGGAGACGTACAGGTACTCCGCGGTGTGCAGTTGGGCGGTGTCCATCGCCTCGTTGTCGGGGAACGGGAACCACGAGGCGAAGAACGCCGGATTGAACCAGGGGTCGCAGAGGATGCGCCCGGCACTGGTCTCCACGAGCAGGCCGGCGTGGCCGACGGATGTGATGCGCATGAGTCTCCAATGGCGGTCGAGCGACTTCAGGAGGAGGCGGCCGGGGAGAGGCAACGGCCGTGGGGGGAGCCACCGTTGGGGGATCGGCCGCGGTGCCGTCCGGGCGGGCGTCAGTGGCCGTCCGTGGGCCCTGTCAGCGGTCGTGGGCGGTCGTGGGCGGTCGTCAGTGGCGGTCAGTGGCCGTCAGTGGGCGTCGCGCCGCGGGCCGGCGGGCCGGTCGAGCACGTTGAAGTCCGCGACGGCGAACCGGGCGAGCGCCGTCGGGCCGGCGACGGCCCGGTGGGCGATCGCGATGGCGCGGCCGACGGCGTCGGTCAGGTCGCAGCCGGCGAGGTAGAAGGTCAACCGGACACCCCGGGGGGTGATGTGGACGTGGAGGTGCTCGACGCCGTCGCGGGCGGACGTGACGCTGTCCAGGGCCGAGAGCACGGCCCCGACGGTCGGCCGGGCGCCCGCCGACCCGCCTGTCGCGGCGGTCAGCAGCACGCCGACGAGGTGCACCGGAAGTCCTGGGAGCTCTGGGGGGAACCGGCCGGTCAGCCCCAGGAGAAGCCGCTGCCCACCGCGGCCGGGAAGGCCTGCGGGAGCGGGCGGAAGGGAAGCGGGGCGACCGGTGCGGTGGCGAGCCCGGTCGTCGTCGGGCGTACGGGGCCGCGGGAACGCGCGGAGGTGAACATGGGGAAGTCCTCCGAATCCTGGGGGGTTTCGGGCCGCCCTCGTTCGTCCGCGGCCTCGGTGGTCCCAAGATTCGCACGGGCCCCGGTGCGCTCACACGGGTTCAGGGTGACACCAAACGCGTGGCAGCTTCGGGCCAGGAAGGGGACGTCGCGCCGACCCCGGATGAGCTGCGCGGCAGTCGACTTGGCAGGTTTCGGTCAGGCGGAAGGTGTCAGCCCGCCACCGTCGCGCGTTCCGCGATGCGGACAGCCGGCGGCCGCCCCCGGGAGGGAATACGTGCAGGTCCCTCGCGTGGACGGCTCGGTCTCGCGAGGGACCTGAGGGTGGGTCCGGGGCCGGAGCAGGCCGGTGCCACGGCTGGGGTAGCGTTCCTTTGCCTACCCTTGACCCGGAAGACCTGATGATCGAAGCAAGCTACTCGGCCGTCCCCGCCCTCCTGCTCGTGTTCGCCGTCCTCGGGTCGGCGCTCGCCCTCGGCACCGCCCGGTGGGCCCGCCGGAGAGGCATGCCGGTCCCGACGGCGGTGCTGTGGGGGCTGAGCCTGGCGGGCGAGCTGGCGGTGACGCTGACGCCGACGGCCACCGGGTACTCGGGGCCGCCGAGTTGCACGATCGGGCCCGGCATGTGGGCCGACGCGACGGCGCAGCAGGGGCTGATGAACATCGCGCTCTACCTGCCACTGGCGTTCTTCGGCGTGCTGCTCTTCCGACGGCCGGTCACCGTGCTCGCGGGCTGCGCGGTGCTGTCCGCCGTCACCGAGGTCGTCCAGACCCTGCTCGGGACCGGACGCGCCTGCGACGCTGCGGACTTCGTCGACAACGCGGCCGGCGCGCTACTGGGGACGCTGCTCGCCGCCGGCTGGCTGCTGGTTCGGCGGCGCGGGCTGCCCCGGCTGCGCCGCGACCTCGTCCACGGGCTGGTGCTGGGCGCCGTCGGGCTGGCGGGGGCGGGGCTGGTGGTCCACTTCGGGATCCGGACGTACCGGGACTCGCCGGGCCTCTTCGCCCCGCCGTCCGACGACATCGCGACGGCGCAGCGGGTGGCGGAGGGCGTGTTCGGCCCACGCACGCTGGTGGACACCACCACGACCACCGCCGACCCCGGGCTCACCCAGCAGATCATGGACGTCAGCACCGACCGCGGCGACCTCCGGATCGAGCAGCCCAGCGGCCGTCTGCTCGCCGTCGCCGCCGCCACACCCTCCGCCGACGCGGCCGGCTCGCCCGCCCTCACCCCGGAGCAGGTCGTCGCCGCCGGCCGGGCCTTCGCCGACACCTGGTTCGCCGACCGGATCGCCGGCCTGACCCCGACCGTCACCCCCGCCGGCCCGAACGGCGCTGCCCGCACGCTTGGTTACCGCCGCGAGGGTACGGCCGCGGGGCAGCCGGCGGTGCGCCTCGACCTGACCGTGGGCGCCGACGGCCGCATCCTGACAGCCGCCTCGTAGTCCCTGGTCCTCGAACTCCCGTGGTCCGTCCCGGGATTCAGGCAGGACGGGGCAGGTACGCCAGACCGTGCGCGCCCGCCTCGCCGAGCCGGGGGACCTCCAGTCGGGCCACCGGCTCCAGCGCCGCCAGGTCGATGACGTCGACGGTGGAGGAGACGGCGCAGGAGACGTAGGCGAGGCGGCCGTCGGGGGAGGAGGTGACGGTGAGCGGGAAGAGGCCCACCTCGACGGAGCCGAGCCGCTGGTGGCCGTCGGCGGCGAAGACCGTGAGACGGCCGGGGAGTTGGCGCCCCAGCGGGGAGCCGTCGGGGACGCTGCGCACCTCGCCGGCCAGCAGCCTGCCGGTCGGGGTGAGGTGGACCGGCAGGGCGGGGGAGTCCGTCGGGAGGACCTCCGTGACGGAGGCGGTCGCGACGTCGATGACGCGGATGCCGGGGGTCGGGGCGGGCGTGGTGGTGGTCGAGAGGTACGGGCCGGCGGCGTAGACCCGGGTGCCGTCCGGGGAGACGGCCAGGCCCTCGCTGCCGGGGACCTCGACCTTGGCGGTCAGCACGCCCCGGTCGAGGTCGACGACCGAGACGAAGGGTGCCTCCTTGTTGGTGGCGAAGCCGGTCCGGCCGTCCGGGGTGATGGCGAACCAGTGCGGACCGGGCGCCTCGGTGTCGATCCGGCCGAGCGGGCGACGGGTCTCGGTGTCGATGACCACGACGCCGCCGGGCCGGTCCGGGCCGCCCTCCACGCTGACGTACAGCCGGCCGCGGGCGGTGTCCAGGGCCAGTCCGTGCGGGCCGTGTTCGGGGGCGAGGTCGACCACGTCGACGACGCGCCGGGTGTCGGCGTCGATGACGGTCACCTCGGTGCGGCGGCCGCTGTTGGCGCCGTAGTAGCCCGAGTGGTAGGCGCTGGTGCACCAGAGCAGCCGCCGGGTCGGGTCGAAGCAGAGCTCGTGCGGTTCGGCGAGGATCCGGACGGTGTCGAGGTGCCGGTCGGTGGCGGCGTCGAAGAACAGGACGTTCGAGCCGCTCTGGCTGACGACGGCGAGGACGTCGCCGGTGCGGTCGGTGCGGTCGGCACGGGTGGGCTGCGACATGAGGACTCCTCGGTGAGGGTTTGCGTGGTTCCGCGGTTTCGCGGTCGTTTCCACTGTCGTCGGCAGCCGCGGCGGGAGCCATGCAAGGATCGGCATCGGATAGTTGTCCAGGATGCAAAGACCCAGGTCAGGAGCGCGTGACCGATGGATCTCAACCTGCTGCGGGCGCTGGACGCCCTGCTCCAGGAGAACAGTGTGACCCGCGCGGCCGAGCGGCTCGGCACCTCGCCGGCGGCCGTCAGCCGGATGCTGGCCCGGCTGCGCCGCGCCGTCGAGGACCCGCTGCTGGTGCGCGCCGGGCAGGGCCTCGTCCCGACCCCGCGGGCGCTCGAACTGCGGGAGGAGGTCGGCGCGTTGCTGCGCGGCTGCGACAGCGTGCTGCGCCCCGGCGCCGGCTTCGACCCCGTCCACCTTGACCGGACCTTCACGCTGCAGGCCGGTGAACTGATGCTGGTACGGACGGCGGGCGCCCTCGTCGAGCGGGTCCGGGCGGAGGCCCCGCGGGTGGACGTGGTCTTCCTGCCGGAGGCGCTGGAGGACGGGCCGGCGCTGCGGCAGGGGCTGGTGGACGTCGAACTGGGCGTGCTCGGCCACCTGGACACGGAGGTCCGCACCCGGCAGCTCCTCCGCGTTCCCCTGGTCGGCCTCGCCCGGGCGGGCCATCCGCTGTTCGACGGCCGCCGGATCACCGCCCGCCGGTTCGCCGCCGCCGACCACATCGGCGTCTCCCGGCGTGGCAAGCGGCTCGGCCCGATCGACGCCGGGCTCGCCGAACTCGGGCTCCGGCGCCGGGTGGCGGTGGTCGTGCCCAGCCACACCGGCGCGATGCTGCTCGCCCGGGACAGCGACCTGGTCACCCTCGTCCCCGAGGACTGGCTGCCGGACACCGTCGCCGCGCTGGGCCTGCGCACCTTCCCGATCCCGCTGGAACTCGCCCCGCTGGAGCTGGGGATGGCCTGGCATCCGCGCAACTCGGCCGATCCGGGGCACCGCTGGTTCCGCGAGCACGTGGCGGCCGCGGTGCTGGGGCGGGAGTAGCCCCCGCGGGGGTGTGCCCCGGCTCGGTCCGCGGTGTGCGGTCGGGATACCCTGCCGGGGTACATGGCGGCGGCTGGGGACAGGAGGCGGAGGATGGTGCGGTCACGGCCGTTCGGTCCGCCGGTGCCGTGGGCGCCGCACCTGCTGCTGCTCGCCGCGCTGCTGTTCGGCATCGTGACGATGCACACGCTCGGCCATCCGGGCGGCGGGCACGGCGGACACGGTGGTTCCGGCGGGCACGAGGGAGCGGGGACGCACGCCTCGGCCGTGCACCAGGCGCACCCCGCGGCCGCCGTCCACCACGGCCCGGCCGCCGCGCCCATGGAGGCCGCCTCCGCCGTCGACCCCGCCCTCTCGGCCGCCTCCGCCGTCGACCCGACCATCGCCGGCGGCATGGACCCGATGGCGGTCTGCCTCGCCGTCCTGGCGGGCTGGACCCTGGTGCTGCTCCTCGCCGGCCCGCTGCTGCGCCGCAGCGGCGACGCCGCCGCCGAGGTACGGGCCCGACTGCTGCGGGCCGTCCGCGCGCTGCCCCCGCCCGGGGGCGGGCGGATACTCCTCACCAGACTTTCGGTGCTGCGCCAGTAGGCGCGCGCCCGCCGTCCCGTGCCCGCGCCCGCTCTGGAGCGCCCGCGCGCACGTCCACGCGCCCGCTCGCGCCCCGCAGCGCCCGCGCACGGAACGGCCGACGCGACGTCCTGCACACCCACACACCGCACGAGGTGCACTCCGCCATGCGCACACCCACCCGTCGTACCGTCCTCGGCGCCGCGCTCGCCGCCGCCGGGACCGGCCTGCTCACCGCCTGCTCCTCCGGCTCCATGAAGGGCATGGACCACGGGTCCATGAACCACGGTCCCACGAGCGGCACGACCGGAGCCGCCGCCCCGGCCGGCTACCTCGCCCCGAACGGCCCCGAGGTCGCCGCCGCCGAGGCCCGGCGCAACCCCGGCCCGGAGCGGAAGGTCGCGCTCACCGCCACCGAGACCACCCTGGACCTCGGCGGCCGCACCGTCCGCAGCTGGGCGTACGGCGACCGCCTGCCCGGCCAGGAGGTGCGCGCCACCCTCGGCGACACGCTCGCCGTCACCCTCGCCAACCACCTGCCGCAGCCCACCACGCTGCACTGGCACGGCCTCGCGCTGCGCAACGACATGGACGGCGTGCCGGGCGTGACCCAGGCCGACGTCCGGCCCGGCGCCTCCTTCGAGTACCGCTTCGCGCTCGCCCACCCGGGCACGTACTGGTTCCACCCGCACTCCGGCGTCCAGCAGGACCGCGGCCTGTACGCCCCGCTGATCGTCGAGGACCCCAGGGAGCCGCTGGCCTACGACAAGGAGTGGGTCGTCGTCCTGGACGACTGGGTGGACGGCGTCGACGGCAGCACCCCGGACGCCGTCCTCGCCGAACTCGCCCGGGGCATGGGCGGGATGGACCACTCGGGCGGCTCCGGCCACGACATGCCGGGGATGACGGGGATGCCGGGCCACGACATGGCGGGGATGACTGGGACGGGCAGCGCCCCGGGCAGCACCCCGAACGCCACCGGCCCGTCCCGGATGCTGATGGGCGCTCAGAGCCCGCTGCTGGGAGGCGACGCCGGTGACGTCGCGTACCCGTTCCACCTGGTCAACGGCAGGCTCGCGACCGCGCCCGAGACCTTCACCGCCAAGCCCGGCGACCGGATCCGGATCCGGCTGGTCAACGCGGGCGGCGACACCGCCTACCGGGTCGCCCTCGGCGGCCACGAGCTGACCGTCACCCACACCGACGGTTTCCCGGTCGAACCGGCCACCACCCAGGCGCTGCTGCTCGGCATGGGCGAGCGCTACGACGTGCTGGTGACCGCCAAGGACGGCGCCTTCCCGCTCACCGCGCTGGCCGAGGGCAAGAACGCCACCGCCCTGGCCGTGCTGCGCACCGGCGGCGGCGCCGCGCCCGACGCCGCCGTCCGCCCGGCCGAGCTGGACGGCCGGCTGGTCACCGCGGGGCAGCTCAGGGCCGCCCCGGACGTCCGGCTGTCGGCCAGGACGCCGGACCGCACGGTGAGGCTGGAGCTCACCGGCGGGATGGCGAAGGCCGACTGGGCGTTCAACGGCCGCCGGTACGACCCGGCGCAGCGCTACCCGGTGGCGGCGGGCGAGCGGGTGCGGCTGGAGTTCCGCAACAGCACCGCCATGTGGCACCCCGTCCACCTGCACGGTCACAGCTTCGCGCTGCCCGGCGACGGCCCGCGCAAGGACACCGCGGTGGTGCTGCCGGGCACGACCCTGGCCGTCGACTTCGATGCCGACAACCCGGGCCTGTGGATGGTGCACTGCCACAACGTCTACCACGCGGAGACGGGCATGATGACCGTCCTCGGCTACCGGGCCTGATCGCGGACTCCCCCCCCCGCGCGAAAGTGCCCGGGTTCCACCCCGAAAGGACCCCGAACCGCTCCGGCGGTTCGGGGGCCCGCCGTCTCCGGCACCCGGCGCACTCCGGCGTGCCACCGGCACCGACCTGCGGCGTCATGACGATTTCTTAACGCGGCCCGGTAGCGGATCCTTAACGCCGGTCGCATAGCCTGACGCACTGCCGTCGCCCGACGGCGTTTTTACGGGGTCTTTAAACAAGAGGTGCAAGGTGGTTTCGTCGGGTTCGACGGAGACGGCGGAGTCGGACGCGCCGTCGGCGCGAATACGCCTCCGCAGCTGGCTGCTGGAGGACGTGACCGCGGAGAAGCCCGCGCGGCAGTCCGCCGACGAGGGCGCCCCGGAGGCGCCGACCGGGGGCGCGGCGGCGGGGGACTCCGCCGCGCACGGCACGCCCGCCGGCCAGCGCTGGTGGCGGGTGATGTGCCTGACCGGCCTGGACTACTTCTCGACGCTCGGCTACCAGCCGGGCATCGCCGCCCTGGCCGCGGGCGTGCTGTCGCCGATCGCCACCATCGTGCTGGTGGTGGTCACCCTGCTGGGAGCCCTGCCGGTCTACCGGCGGGTGGCCAAGGAGAGCCCGCGCGGCGAGGGCTCGATCGCGATGCTGGAGCGGCTGCTGTCGTTCTGGAAGGGCAAGCTGTTCGTCCTCGCGCTGCTCGGCTTCGCGGCGACGGACTTCCTGATCACCATCACGCTGTCCGCCGCCGACGCGAGCGCGCACCTGGTGGAGAACCCGCACCTGACCGGCTTCCTCGGCGGCAAGCAGGTGGTGATCACGCTGGTCCTGGTGGCCCTGCTCGGCGCGGTCTTCCTGAAGGGCTTCAGCGAGGCGATCGGCCTGGCGGTGTTCCTGGTCGGGACGTACCTGGTGCTGAACGTGGTCGTGGTGGCCGTCGGCCTCTGGAAGATCGTCTCGGCGCCGCACGTGGTCACCGACTGGACGGACGCGCTGACCGCCCAGCACGGCAACCCGATCGTCATGGTCGGCGTGGCCCTGGTGACCTTCCCGAAGCTGGCGCTCGGCCTGTCCGGCTTCGAGACCGGCGTCGCCGTGATGCCGCACATCAAGGGCGACCCCGACGACACCGAGGCGAACCCGGCGGGCCGGATCCGCGGCACCCGCAAGCTGCTGACCACCGCCGCCGTGATCATGAGCTGCTTCCTGATCGCCACCAGCTTCATCACCACGCTGCTCATCCCGGCCGACCAGTTCAAGGCCGGCGGCGACGCCAACGGCCGCGCCCTGGCGTACCTGGCCCACGAGTACCTCGGCGGCGCCTTCGGCAGCGTCTACGACCTCTCCACCATCGCGATCCTCTGGTTCGCCGGCGCCTCCGCCATGGCGGGCATGCTCAACCTGCTGCCCCGCTACCTGCCGCGCTACGGCATGGCCCCGCACTGGGCCCGCGCGGTGCGGCCGATGGTGATCGTGCTGACCCTGATCGGCTTCCTGGTCACCTGGATCTTCGACGCCGACGTGGACGCCCAGGGCGGCGCGTACGCGACCGGCGTGCTGGTGCTGATCAGCTCCGCCGCCATCGCGGTGACCATCGCCGCGCACAAGAAGCGCGAGCGCGGCTGGACCGTCGCCTTCGCGGTCATCGCGGCGATCTTCCTCTACACCACCGTGCTGAACTGCCTGGAGCGGCCGGACGGCCTGAAGATCGGCGCCTGCTTCATCGCCGGGATCGTCCTGGTCTCGCTGCTCTCCCGGCTGCGCCGCGCCTTCGAGCTGCGCGTCACCAGCGTCGCCCTGGACGACGTGGCGGAACGTTTCATCAGGGACTACGCCCACCGGCCGCTGCGGCTGATCGCCAACGAGCCGAACAACCGGGACCTCGCCGAGTACCGCGACAAGATCCACCAGATCCGCGCCGACAACGACATCCCCGGCGAGGACGACCTGGTCTTCGTCGAGGTGACCGTCCGCGACGCCTCCGACTTCGAGGCCGCGCTGACCGTGCGCGGCGAGGTGCTGCACGGCCGCTACCGGGTGCTCACCCTGGAGAGCTCCAGCATCCCGAACGCGCTCGCCGCGCTGGCGCTCAACATCCGGGACCGCACCGGGCAGCAGCCGCACCTCTACTTCGAGTGGACCGAGGGCAGCCCCTTCGCCCAGTTCCTGCGGTTCTTCCTGTTCGGACAGGGCGAGGTCGCACCCGTCACCCGCGAGGTGCTGCGCGAGGCCGAGCCGGACCGCTCGCGCCGCCCGCGCGTCCACGTCGGCTGACGGCCTGCTTCCGCTGCGAGGCCCGTACGCTGCGGCCCCCACGCCCCGGTCCGTCCGCCCCGGCCCGTCCGCTCCTGGTGAGCGGACGGGCCGGCGGCGTGTCCGGGGCGGAACGACGGACCGCCGCCCGCGCCTGGGCGGGCGCGGGCGGCGGTCGGGTTCGACCGGTCCTAGGAGGGGAGTTCGAGGACCAGTCCGGGATGGATGAGGTCCGGGTCCTCGCCGACCGCGTCGCGGTTGAGCTCGTAGAGCGCCGGCCAGCCGCCGGGGACGCGCAGGGACTCGGCGAGGTCGGCGAGGGTGTCGTTCTCGCGGACCGTCCAGGTGCCGTCCTCGGACTCGACCGGGGCGGCGTGGGTGTGGGTGTGGGCGTGGGCCGGGGGCGGCGGGGCGTTGTCGCGGCCCTGGCCGTGGGTGGCGCGGGCGCCGCACACGGGCCAGGGGGAGAGGCCGCGACGTTCGGCCAGGAGCTGGGCGACGGCGATCTGCTGCTCGCGGGTGGCGAGGTCGGCGCGCGGGGCGTAGCCGAGGCCGCCGTTCTCCCGCCAGGTGGGCTGGTCGAACTGGAGGCCGCCGTAGTAGCCGTTGCCGCTGTTGATGCGCCAGTTTCCGCTGCTCTCGCAGGCCGCCACGCGGTCCCAGTCGTACGAGCCGCCGCCCTCCCTCCCGGGGTCGGACCGGCTGTCGCGGCCTGGCGGCGCGGCGTGGGCCGCGGGGGCGGCGAGGGCCACGGTGAGGGCGCAGAGCGCGGTCGGGACGATGCGGCGCAGGCGAACGGTGGGAGGCATGGGCGGCTCTCAGACTCGGGGACAAGACCGGCGCCGTCCACGGGGGCGGCGCACTCCCACCCATGCACGCCGGACGGTGCGTTCCGTGGACGACACGTCCGACGGGTCACCCGCACGGCGGCCCGGGGCCACCCCGGTGGTCGGCGGCCGACCGGCCGTACTCCTCGTCGCCTTGCCGTTTCGTCGCTTTGGTGCCTCGTCACCTCGCCGCTGGTGCGCCTGCTGCCCGCTTCCGGCGCCGACAGCCGTCGTCGCGGCCCCGGCCCGCGTGCCGCGACCTCGGGGCTCCCGCGCCGCCCGGCCGACCGGGGACAAGGTCGTGCACCGAGGGTTCCCGGCCACCCGCCGTTCGGCTGCCGTTCGCCGTCCGCACGGCTGGGCGTGACCCGGCCGTGCGGTGCGGCTGGGAGCCTCCTCGGCGTTTCCCCGAGCCCAGGAGGCGGCAGTGGCGGCACAACCCTCTCGTACTTCCCGCACATCCCGTACGTCTCGAAGGACGGTCCTTCGCACCGGTGCGGCGGCCGGTGCGCTCGCCGCGCTGCCCGCGTCCACCCTGCTGTGGACCCAGCCGGCGGTGGCCGGTACGCCCGGTCCGGAGCAGGTCCACCTCCAGTGGGGCGACGAGCCCTCCCGCGAGATGACGGTCTCCTGGGCGACGGCGGCGTCCGTGAACCGTCCCCGGGTGCGGATCGGCACCCCGCGCGAAGGCGCCGGCCGGACGGTGCACGCGCGCAGCCGCAGCTACGTGGACGGCCTCAACAAGGTCGAGACCTTCACCCACCACGCCCGCCTGGACGGCCTGCGGCCCGACACGACGTACGTCTACGAGGTGCTGCACGACGGCGCCCAGCCGGTCCGCGGCACCTTCCGCACCGCTCCCGCGCCCGGTCGGGCCGCGTTCCGCTTCACCAGCTTCGGCGACCTCGGCACCGGCGACAACGTGTTCAGCAAGTCCTCCATCCACGGCGCGGCGGCGGTCCGTCAGGTCGAGGGGTTCGACCCGCTGTTCCACCTGCTCAACGGCGACCTCGCGTACGCCAACAACAACCCGCAGCGCCAGCCGCAGGCCTGGAACGCGTTCATGAACAACATGTCCGGATCGGCCGCCCACCGCCCGTGGATGCCCACACCCGGGAACCACGAGGTCGAGGCGGGTGGCGGGGAGCTCGGCTACGCCTCCTACCTGACCCGCTTCGAACTGCCGGACAACGGCACGCGCGACCACTGCGGCACCTGGTACGGCTTCCAGATCGGCTCGGTGCTCTTCGTCAGCCTGGACGGCAACGAGATCGCGGTCGAGGACGACGCCAGCATCGACCCGGCCACCGGGCAGTCGATCTACATCAGCGGGTACAGCGACGGCGCCCAACTCCGCTGGCTGGACCGGCTGTTGTCGCGGGCCCGGGGCGGCAGCTCGGTGGACTGGATCGTGGTCTACCTGCACCAGTTCGCGATGTCCTCCTCCGCCCAGAGCCACGGCGGCGACATGGGCATCCGGGAGAAGCTGCTGCCGCTGCTCGACCGCCACAGCGTCGACCTCGTGCTGGCCGGCCACGACCACGACTACGAGCGCACCCACCCGGTGCGCGGCACCGCCCCGGGCGGCCTGCTCACGCCGGCCGTCGCCGACGACGACCTGCGGCAGATCGACACCTCGCAGGGCACCGTCCACCTGATCCTCGGCGGCGGTGGCACCGCCGGGCACGACGACGTCTACCTGCCCGCCGACGCCGACGGCGTCCGCGAGGCCACCGTCCGCACCCAGCGCCTCACCTACAAGGCCGACCCGGACGCCAAGGAGAAGGCCCACTGGTCCGCCGTCACCGACCCGGACACCCGCTACCCCTACGGCGTCGCGGTCTTCGACGTCGACCCGGGGGCGGTGCCCGGCGGCCGGACCGCCATCACCGTCAGCTACTACCACTCCGTCCCGGCCACCGCCGCCGCCCCGCTCCCGACGCCGGTGCTGTACGACCGCTTCACCCTGTACCGCGACCGCAGCGACGGCTGGGGCGACGACGACCAGGGTGAGGACTCCCAGGGCGAGGGCTCGCAGGGCCGGTCGGTCGCCGGCGCCCGCCGGTAGCGCACCCGTCGTCGAGGGCCCGCCGCGCCGCCCGGTGCGCGGCGGGCCCTCGCTGTCGCGCCAACTCGCCTACCGCGAAAGGGAATCGAAAACACGTCCGGTGATGCCGGACCTCTTGTCAAAGGTTAGGGAAGTTTCCTAACTTGATGTCATGTCCGAGACCGAGACCCCACGGCACTCCCGGCGCGACCTCCTCCGAGCCGGCGCGGCGGGCGGAGCTGCCCTCGCGGCCGGCGGCCTGCTGCTGCCGGGCACCGCCCTGGCGGCCCCGCGCCCGACCGCCCTCGCCACCCCGACCCTCCCCGTCACCCCGACCCTCCCCGTCACCCCGACCTCCCCCGCCGCCCCGACCGTCCCCGCGCCCCGGGGCGAGCGGACCGCCGGGTCCGCGCTGCGGCCCTTCGGTCGGCACCTCGCCTACGGGGCCGACCCGTCCCAGCAGGTCGTCGTCTCCTGGCAGGTGCCGGACGCGGTGACCGCGCCGTTCGTCCGCATCGGCGTCCAGCCCGGCGACTACGGCGCCCCGATCGCCGCCGAGGTCCGCACCCTGGTCAGCAAGCTCTCCTGGCAGAAGCCGGTCGAGGACCAGCCCCTCGTCAAGCCCACCACCGTCACCCAGTACTACCTGCACGCGCGGCTGGACCAGCTGATCCCGGACACCACCTACTACTACGTCGTCGGCCACCAGGGCTACGACCCGGCCGGCCAGGGCGCCCGGCTCGGCGACGTGGCGAGCTTCCGCACCGCGCCCGCCCCCGGCCGCGGCGCCGGATTCACCTTCACCGCCTTCGGCGACCAGGGCATCGGGTACAACGCGGCGGCCACCGGAAACCTGATCGCCGGCCTCGACCCCGCCTTCCACCTCCACATGGGCGACCTCTCCTACGCCAACGCCGGCGGCAGCGGCAAGACCAGCGACGCGTACGACGCCCGCCTGTGGGACTCCTTCTTCGTACAGAACGAACCCGTCGCCGCGCGGACCCCGTGGATGCCGGCGATCGGCAACCACGAGATGGAGCCCTGGTACGGGACCGACGGCTACGGCGGCATGCGCGCCCGCTTCACCACGCCCGACAACGCCTGGAGCCAGTCCACCGGCATCTACTCCTGGCGCTACCAGAACGTCGGCCTGATCAGCCTCGACGGCAACGACGTCTGCTACAACACCCCCGCCAACCTCGACTACACCAAGGGCAAGCAGAAGAAGTGGCTGGAGAGCCGGCTCGCCGCGCTCCGCGCCGACACCGGCATCGACTTCATCGTCGTCTACCTGCACCAGTGCACGTACTCCACCTGCCACGACAACGGGGCCGAACTCGGCGCGCAGCAGGACTGGGCCCCGCTGTTCGACAAGTACCAGGTGGACCTGGTGCTCAGCGGCCACAACCACGTCTACGAGCGGACCGACCCCATCCGGGCCGGCAAGCCCACCCGCAAGGTCGCCTCCGGCGACACCGTCGACCCGGTCAAGGACGGCACCACCTACGTCGTCGCGGGCGGCGGTGGCGGCGGGCTCTACTCCTTCCCCGCCGCCGACACCTACCTCGGGCACGAGAGCGCCAACGACAAGCCCGTGCCGATGGTGGTCTCCGACCGGAGCGGCCACAACCAGACCGTCAAGGTCACCTGGTCCAGGGTCCGGTACACCGGCTACTGCCTGGTGGCGGTCGATGTGAGCCCCGCCGTCGCGGGCAGGCCCGCCCGGATGGAGGTGCGCTCGCTGACCGAGGACGGCACCGCCGTGGACCGGGTCACCGTACAGCGCGGCTGACCCGGCGGCCGGCACCCGGTCCCGTTTGAGTACCGCTACTCAGGCGGGCGGGGCCGGTGTGCCGGGACGATGGCGGTCCCACGACGCCGGAGGCCACGGAGGGCCCGCCATGCTCAGTCGGATCGCCGCCGCCCTGGTGCCCGTCCTCGGGCGCCTCTCCGTCACCTCCGAGACACCCGGCCCGGTCGCCCCGGGCAGCGTCGTCGCGGCCAACCACACCTCGGCCGCCGACCCCGGCGTGGTGCTGGCCGCGCTGCGCCGCCTGGGCACCGAGCCGGTGGTGATGGCGACCGCCGGGCTGTGGCGGGTACCGGTGCTCGGCGGAGTGCTGCGCTCCGGCGGGCACATCCCCGTCCACCGCGGCACGGCCCGGGCGGCCGAAGCCCTCGACGCGGCCGCGACGGCGCTCGCGGCCGGCCGGGTCGTCCTCATCTACGGCGAGGGCGGCCTGCCCAAGCACCGGGACTCCCGCGACGCGGAACCGGGCGCCTTCCGCACCGGCCTCGCCCGGCTCGCGGCGGCGACCGGCGCCCCCGTGGTGCCGCTCGGCCAGTGCGGCGCCCGCCGCCTCAGCTCGGGCGGCACCGCCAAACAGCTCGCCGGACTCGCCACCGCCCCCGTACGCCGCCCCGCCCTGCACGTCCACCTCGGCGCCCCGCTCCACCTGCCCGGCGACATCCCCGAGGCCACCGCCGCCGCCCACCGGGCCGTCACCGCCGCCTGGCGCACGGCGCAGCGGCGGTGCGGCGGGCCGGGTAGGTCATGGATCACGTGATCCATGACAACTCCCCTCCAGGCAAGGGCAGTCCGAGCACCCAGTAACGTTACTGGGTGCTCGGACCATCCCTGTTCGGTCAGCTCCGGGGAGAGGCCTCCAGCCGGTCCGCGGACCACAGGACAGCGGCCAGTGCCACCAACACCGGGACGGCCAGGAGGCCGACGCAGATCGCCCCGGCCTGGGGCGCGCCCATCCCGGCCCGGACGAGACGCCACCCGAGGCCCAGGTCGACCGCCGTCGCCAGGCTGCCGAGACCGCCGGCGGTCACCCGCAGGTGCAGTCGCCGGGACCGGGACGGGGTCGGTGCGGGTGTTTCCTGTGAGAGCATGGCAATGCCTTCCGGATCGGATAACGGATTTCGAACCCGATGAGGCATACGGGCGCCGTTCCGGCGAGGGAGCGGCGCCCATTTCATGCCCGTCTGCGGGTCCGGTGACGAGGATACCCACGCTCGGGCAGAGTGTGGACCGCCTCCTGATTCCGAAGCGATGGTCCTGTGCGGGCCGTTGGAGCAGTGCAGATTGATATAAATTATTGCTGATCTCCGCAGGTCAGAGCCATGGTTTCGTCTACGGAGCGCACATCTCCACCTGCGAATTCGTGAAATCGCCGCAGAAAGAAGCGCGCCACATTTCGACGCCGTTCCAGCCCGAAAGTCCGAACTTTGCGGGACGGGCCGCTCTCGTGGGCACTTTTGGATGGCATGCCGACAATGCCTGCCGCTGTTGGGTGGTTGGCATCCGGTCGATCCGGAAAAAAAATTCCACCGATCCTTCGATCCGGCCCTGCCCGCCGCGCCACCACCTCGTCGCAGCCCCGGAGGTCGCGCCGGACCAAGCCGCGACGGCCGAACTCCTCGACCAGTACGACCAGTACGACCAGCTCGCCTCCGGCCGACAGCAGGCCGGGCCGTTGCCGTCCCTACCCTGACGGGATCGGGCTCCAGGCGTCCAGCAGGTTCCGGAGGCGTTCGCGGTGGTCCGCGATCCACCCTTCCGGCAGGTCGATCGGAACCCGCACGGTGACCATCGAGCCCGACTCGTCCTCGACAACCACCTCGGGGCACCCGCGCTCACCGGTGAGCTGGATGAAGACGGACGGTCCGCTGCCCATCTCCATCCACTCGATGTCCTGGCCGGCATCGAGCCTGTCCAGGGCCAGGCCCCACTCCTCCAACTTCGAGGCCGACAGCACCAGGTCGATGCGCCCACTCACGAAGGGCGTCGCCACGGCGATCTCGGCCGCAAGCCCGCCGGACCATCGCGGGTGCCGACCCAGGACCGTGATGCCGACGCCGTTGCCCTCATCGTCAGCGAGAACGACAAGATCCATCGGAGCCACCTCGGCCATGACTCTCCCCCGTTCAACCGGCACGAGAGGGCATCGTGGCTCACCCGTCACGCTCGAGGCCAGCGCATTCCGGCCGGAGTGACCTCGACCGGCTCGGGGAGCCGGGGGCAGACCCGTCGGCCCGGGTGATCCCTTCGTCGTGCCGCGAACTACGCTGGCCGGCATGGACTGGCTCGATCGCGTGGCACGGCTGAGGCGCTGGACGAAGGGCGGCGAGCGTGCGCCGCACAAGCCGTTGCTGCTGCTCTACGCGCTCGGCGGCTACCAGCGGGACGCCGGCGGCGAACTGCGGTACAGCGCGGTCGAGGAGGAGCTGAAGCGGCTGCTCGTCGAGTACGGCCCGCCGCGTCCGACGACCCCCGCCTACCCGTTCCACCACCTGGTCAGCGACGGGGTGTGGGAGGTCCGCACCGACCAGGGGCCGGGTAGCCCCGGCAGCGGGGTCGGGGTCCTCCGGTCGAGCGGGGCCGCCGGCAGGCTCGCGCCCGCGCTGCGGGCCGCGCTCGGCGAGGAGCCGGCCCTGCTGGGCCGGATGGCCCGGGTGCTGCTGGACGCCCACTTCCCGACGTCCCTGCACGCCGACCTCTGCGAGGCGGTCGGCCTCGACCTGGAACGGGCCGAGACCGGGGCCGTGGGCGGGCCCGAGGCCGCGGCCCGGCGGCAGCGCGACCGGCGGATGCGTGAACTGATACTCACCGCCTACGAGTTCCAGTGCGCCTTCTGCGGCTACGACGGCGCCCTCGGAGCGAGCCCGGTCGGGCTGGAGGCCGCGCACGTGCGCTGGTGGTCGCACGACGGGCCGGACGAGGTCGACAACGGCCTGTGCCTGTGCTCACTGCACCACAAGCTCTTCGACAAGGGCGTGTTGGGCCTCGGGGAGGGCCATCGCATCCTGGTCTCCGACCGCTTCGTCGGCCGCAGCGAGGCCAGCCGCCGCCACGTGCTCGCACTCTCCGGCCGCCCGCTCATCGGCCCCCAGCCCGGCCGCCCCCCGGTCGCCGACCGCCACCGGCAGTGGCACACGCGCCAGGTGTTCCACGGCGTCCCGCGCCGGCCCGCAGGGCAGGGGGCCTTGGTCTAGTCGTACTGACCGGGAAGGTTCGCCGGATCGGCGGTTCGAGCGGTTGGATGTCCGGAGACGTCCGATGCGACCGTTGGGGGTGTGGTGGCTGAGCCTGTCCGCGTGCGCAGGTCGACCGACCAGGAGGGAGAGCGTCAGGCCCTCACACCACGCGCGATTCGGTACAGCACGTTCGGGCGCAGTGGCCCTTCGGGCGCGGTGGGGTCGTCGAAATCGTCAGCCGGGTCGCGGGTCATGCCGATCCGGCGCATCACTGCTTGGGAACGGATGTTGGTGGCGGTCGTCACTGCAAGAATCTCGGGGAGTTCAAGCGTTTCGAAGCCGAAGGCAAGAGCAGCCAGGGCGGCCTCGGTGGCGTAACCCTGGCCCCAGGCCGAGCGAGCGAGCCTCCAACCGATCTCTACCCCCGTGAACGGCATGTCATCATCCACCTGGTCCAAGCCCGCGAAGCCGATGAACTCGCCCGTGGCCTGTACTTGAACTGCCCACCATCCGTAGCCTCGCCGGTCGAACTCGGCCTGGAACCGCGCCACGGAGGCATCGCTCCGTTCACGGGTGAGCAGGTCGCCCAAGTGCTCCCGAACCTCAGGATCGGCATTCATAGCCGCCCACGGTTCAAGGTCGGAGTCTTGCCATCGACGGAGCACGAGGCGATCGGTACGCAGTTCAGCCATGCTGCCCAGCCAACGTGAGCGCCGCCCCCAAGGCAATCCATTTTCTCCGGGACCGCTACCGCCGCTCAGGAGGGGACTGCTCGGCCGGCTCCAGGACTGACGAAGCGACCACCGCCCCGGCGGGCATCCCGCTGGTCGGATCCTCGGTCACCACAGACAACCAACGGCCGGTTCAGCGGGTCGGCATGCCTCCGTGCGGGCTGTTGACCACCAGCGGCAGGGAGCCCTCGGCAAGGTAGAAGTGCCCGGGAAAGTAGTCGATGTGGAGGTGGCCGCCGTCCTCGGCGGAGGCCATGCCGCGCAGGTTGTCCGCGAGTACCGCCCGGCCGGCGGAGTCACCGCTGATCACGAGGAACTGCCGCTCGGAGTCCAGATGGACAAGGACGCCCGGGCCGGCGGTCCCCTTCACCTCGATCCCCGCCAGGGCGTCGGTGTCCGGCGAGGGGGTAGAGCCGAGAAGCCCCTTGCCCTCGGCCACCGCGTCCGCCAGACGGTTCAGCTCCTCCGCCGACGCCGCCAGATCCACTTCGCCGTACACGGGGTCGCTGACGAGTCTCACGCGGTCGGCACTCCTTCACGATCGGAATCCCTGATGCTACTGAACCTGGGCGGGTGAGGTCGGGGGGCGCCGAGTGTGCCGGTGCCCCGGACTGTTCCGCGGGTGGCTGCCGCGCCAGGATGAGCGCATGACCGAGAGTGAAGCGGACCTGCCGGCGCTGCTGCGCGAGCTCGATGATCCGGCGTGGCTGGAGTGGCCGCAGCGCTACGACCGTCGCGGGACCGCGGTTCGCTTCGGTGCTCTGGTGGCTCGGCTCGAAGGCGACTTCGCTGCTCCCTGCCCGGCTGAGCAGGACGCCCAGGACTCCAGCGAGTACGGACGTGTCGTCGTTCCCGGGGACGCGACCGTCTGCGGAACCCGGATCGTCGTCTGCGTCAGCAAGTTCGGCTCACTGGCGCTGGTCTGCGCCGACAACCCGGGCGCCTTCCTCGGAACGGAGGAGGCCCGGACCGAGGGCGAGCTGGACGGCGCGGACCTCGCCAGGGTCAACCGGGCGCTGGCCGGACTCGGCTATGTCGTGGTTGCCGAGGAACTACTGGAGAGCGACTACGACGGGCCGAGCCGACTGCCCTCGTACATTCAGCGGCCCACCTGGTCGGACCGCTTCTTCGGCTACTTCTGACGACCGCGATCGAGACCCGGTGCAGCACCGCGTTGATCCTGCGATGGTCTTGATCGCCCCCGGCGGGGGTGGGGGCGCGATCGGCTGGGCGCGGTCCGGTTTCAGTCGTGGACGAGTACGGCCGTGTAGTCGGCCAGGGCGGTGTTGATCTCGGCTGGGTCGAACGCGGCGGGGTCGAACTGGTCGGCCGAGTCGAGGCCGAGCCATTCGAGTCGTTCCTCGTGTTCTTCGTGGCCGGGGTCGGTGAGAACCTCGACGAGGTACTCGTATCCCCAGATCCCGCCGCAGTCCTCGGGCGGGCCGGCCCGTCGGCCGGTGAGGCAGTGAGGGTAGGAGACACCGGGTTCGGCGTCTCCTACGGCCTCGACGAGGATGTCGTGTTCCCAGTTGTCGCCGAAGTCGTAGATGTAGCGGAACCGCGTGCCGACGCCGGGGGCGATCTGGTCGAGGCGCATCGCCGTCGCGTTGCGGATCCCCAGGTCCCGATCGGTGACGCCGTACCGTTCCCGCCCGGTCTCGAAGGCCCACATGTGGTAGTCCTCCCAGCCGAACGCGGCCTGGACCAGGTCGTGCAGCCGCCGCAGATCCGTGCCCGACGGCACCTGCAGGCGACGCCAGATCGGGGGCTTGGAACCGGACAGGGTGACCTTGATCGTGTGGACGGACGTTCCCGGGGCGGTCCGGGAACGGGTGGGCGGCTTCACGCGCCTGGTGTTCGACATGGCCGCCATCCTGCCAGCGGCACCGGTTCCCGTACGGGCGTCGGCCGTCGGCCCACCCGCCCGTGTGACAATGCGCTGCACTGGTTGAAGCACGTCCGAGCGGTTGTCGTTCTCACAGCGCGAACGGTCGGTGGGCCAGGGCCAGTTCGACGACCTCGGCCGCTGTCGGCTCCGGCCCGTCGGCCGAGTAGATCAAGTCGCTGACGTAGCCACTCGGACAGCCAAGACCCCTGTCCAGTGCCTCCAGCGTGCGGTCGATCTCGGCGTCGTTGTAGCAGTCCCCATCCATGATCTTCTGCACCATCGCAATGGCCGACTCACGAGCCATCACTGCTTCAGCCACCCCCTCCGGGATGAGGGGAGTCTAGTGAGTCACGTGATCGACCGGGCAAGTCCTAGCCGCAATGCCAGTGACTTTGATGGCTTTGGCTCGTTGGGTGTGGTGTGGCGAGGGTGGGGCAGGTCAAGTCGCCTGCGGGTGAGCGGTTGTCGGACCG
>NZ_JBSFKI010000002.1:402567-414016 GCF_053598475.1 Kitasatospora sp. NPDC001119 | reverse complement strand
GTCAAACGCCGCCCCTTCTTGTGCCGGTCTTCCCGGATCTCGAAGTCCATCGCACCCCTTGAACTGGGGTGTTGCAACGACTGCTAGAACCCAAGCGCAGTGCCGGGGGCTCTCGGTGTTCGGTGGTTCGGGTGGGGAGGCTCAGCCGGCCGTGCCGTACAGCCGGTCGCCCGCGTCGCCGAGGCCCGGGACGATGTAGCCGTTCTCGTTGAGCCGCTCGTCCACGGCGGCGGTGACGACGGTGACCGGCAGGCCTGCCAGCTCCCGCTCCATCACCTCGACGCCCTCGGGGGCGGCCAGCAGCACCACGGCGGTGACGTCGGTGGCGCCGCGCTCGATCAGCATCCTGATCGCGGCGACCAGAGTGCCGCCGGTGGCCAGCATCGGGTCGAGCACGTAGACCTGGCGGCCGGAGAGGTCGTCCGGCATCCGGGTGGCGTAGGTGGAGGCCTCCAGGGTCTCCTCGTTGCGGACCATGCCGAGGAAACCCACCTCGGCGGTCGGCAGCAGCCGGGTCATCCCGTCCAGCATGCCGAGGCCGGCCCGCAGGATCGGGACCACCAGCGGACGCGGGTAGCTGAGGCGGGTACCCAGCGTGACCGCCACGGGGGTGGTGATCTCCACCTCGTCGGTGCGGACGTCCCGGGTGGCCTCGTAGGCGAGGAGGGTCACCAGCTCGTCGGTCAGGCGACGGAAGGTCGGCGAGTCGGTGCGCTCGTCGCGCAGGGTGGAGAGCTTGTGGGCGACCAGGGGGTGGTCAACAACGTGGAGACGCATGTATCGAGGTTAGCCCGGTCCTGGACGGGTGTACGACTCGCCGTGCCCACCGGGGCGCCGGTCCGGGTGACACTCCCGTGACTCGCCGTGACCCGGCGCGGTCGTCCGGACGGAAGTGCCTCCTGTGGTATCAACCGGGCCGTTCTGGGAATGTCACCTCTTATGACGAGCAACCCGAACCCTGGGGACGGCTCGATGGACGAGCCCGTCGACGGGGTGGGCCGGAGCCCGGGCCCGCCGTACGACCACCCCGAGACGGAAGCGGAGCGCCGCAAGCGGCGGGCCGTCTTCCTGCGCGAGCTCACCGAGGCGCGCGAGCTGCGGGAGCGGGTCCAGCCGCGGCGGACCAAGGAGCGGCGGATGCGCGAGGCGATGCGGATGCGGACCTTCCGGATCTGACCGGGCCCGGGACCGCCCCCGGAACCGCCTCGGGAGGCACCCCCGGACCACCCTGATGCCACCCTGGCGCCCGTCCGGCGCGGCACCCGGACGGCCCCGGAAGGGACCCGAACGGCCCCGCCGGGCGTTCGGAGCAAATTTCGACCGGCCTCGGACCGCCCCGGCCCGGCTTCGCCGTCCGCCACCCGGTCCTTCCGACACGACCTGCAAAGACGCGCTGCAGAACACCCCCCGCAAGGGCGGGCTTTCTGTCACGATTCCGATGGGACGGTCCGAACAAGCGGACCGCCTCTGGCGCGGGGGCGGCCAGATTTCCGCGTTGCCCGTGCGCGCCGACAGCCGAGACCGATGATCTTGGGAGTGTCCCTGGTGGCGTACTTCGCTGCAGTGCTTGCTCGCACCGAGGACGGGTGGGATGTGAGCGAGACGGAGCTCGACGACGTCGAAACCCTCGCCGATCTGGCCGACCTGGCCCGCGGATCCGCCCAGGACGACGACAGCGTCCTGATCTTCATCGAACAGGAGGACGCCTGGTTCGCCGTCGTCCGCGTGGACGGCGAGGAGGACCCGCGGATCTTCGTGTCGGACGGCGCCGCGGCCGCCCGCAGCTCCTACGGCTCCGTCCTCACCGACGAGTTGGTCGACCAGGCCGGCGAGAGCGAGTTCGGCGACCTGGACCACCTGCTGGACGAGGCCGAGGAGGCCGAGGAGCAGGACGACGAGGACGCCGACGCCCGCGGCGGCGTCCCGGTCGGCCCGCTCGGCGACGCCCACCTGCTCACCGAGTTCGGCCTCGCCGCCGACGAGCTGCTGGCGCTCAGCGGCGAGGGCGCGGTCCCGGGCGACGCCCTGGAGGAGATCGCCGAGGCCCTGGGCTGCGGCGAGGTCCTGGAGGCCGTCCGGTAGCGGCGTCGGCCATGCCGGTGTCCACCACCGGATACCCGACACTGGATGCCATGCAGCCCGCATCCACTCCGCTGACCGTCCCGCACGTCCCCCCGCTGCCCGCCCCCGTCCGCCCCGACCCGGTCCGCGACCGCTGGGCGGCGCCGATGCGCCTCGCCATGGCCGAGGCCGCGCTGGCGCCGGCCACCGGGGACGTACCGGTCGGGGCGCTCGTCCTGGACCCGGACGGCGAGGTGATCGGACGCGGCCACAACGAGCGCGAGGCGGTCGGCGACCCGACCGCGCACGCCGAGGTGGTCGCGGTCCGGCAGGCCGCGGAGAAGACCGGGGAGTGGCGGCTGAGCGGCTGCACGCTGGTCGTCACGCTGGAGCCGTGCACCATGTGCGCCGGCGCCATCGTGCTGTCCCGGATCGACCGGGTGGTCTACGGCGCCCTCGACGAGAAGGCCGGCGCGGCCGGCTCGCTCTTCGACGTGATGCGCGACCGCCGGCTCAACCACCGGCCCGAGGTGATCCCGGGCGTCCTCGCCGACGAGTGCGGCGCGCAGCTGCGCGCCTTCTTCGACACCCACCGCTGAGGGCCCGCCGGGCACCGCGGTGATACGGATTTCGTGACTGCGCCACCCCTCCGGTAGAGTTCCTCTCGGTAGCGTGTCCGAGCGGCCAAAGGAGCACGCCTCGAAAGCGTGTGTGGGGGCAACTCCACCGTGGGTTCGAATCCCACCGCTACCGCTCGAGAGCCCGAGGGCCCGTCCGATCCGGACGGGCCCTCGGCGTTTGTCCGCCCACGTCGCGGGAGCCGCGGGGCACCGCCGGAGCGGCCCCGGACATGGGAACGGCTCCGTACCCCGGGCCGATGACCACCGGTGCCCGGTCCGTACGGAGCCTGGAGGGGGAGCGGTTCGGGGGGACTGACCGCTCCCCCGGCGGAGTCCCACAACCGGCGCCGCGTCGGGGGGAAGCCGCGGCGACCGGTCCCACAGCGGGGAGCTCCGGATCCATGCACCGGGGATTCCTGCCAGATCCTCGGTACGTCTTCCATCCTGCCGTCCGGCCCGCGAGCGGGCATCCGGAGAAAGGCCCCACTCGCGGGGACCTTCGTCCCGCCGGCCGAACGCGTCGCACACTTGATAGCCCGTCCGGGTGGATAAGCTGCCCCCTGCAGGCCGCTCGGGGACCGGATGACGGCGGCCCACAGCTGGGAGGAAGAGGTCACCCGATGGCGCAGGCGAAGAAGATCGGCATGGCCCTCCTGCTCATCTTCGTGCTCTACTCGATCATCACCTCACCCTCCCGGTCCGCCGAGCTGGTCCAGCTCGGCTTCGAGGGGATCTCGAACGCGGCCAAGGCCGTCGGCACCTTCATGACCGGTCTGATCAAGTGACGGACGGCCCGCACCCATTCGGGTAGCGGTCGGCCCCCTGGCACCGGCTACGGTGAGCGGGACCCTCTGTCCCCGTCCGCGAGGAGCGGCAATCGTGATCCGCCACCTGGTCCTGTTCAAGCTCAACGAAGGCGTCAGCAAGGACGAAGAGCGCGTGCTCGCCGGCGCCAAGGCCTTCGACGCGCTCGGCTCGGTGATCCCCGAGCTGCGCGAGTGGGAGTGCGGCTGGAACACCACCGAGCGCGACATCGCGTACGACTACGCGATCAACAGCCTGGTCGAGGACCGCGACGCCCTCCAGGCCTACCTGACCCACCCGGACCACCAGGCCGCGGCCGGCCTCTGGCGCGAGTTCGCCACCTGGGTGATCGCCGACGTCGAGGTCTGAGCACCCGTCCGGCCCCACCCGTCCGACCCGGACCACCCGAAGCCCGACCCCGGCGCTTCCCCCGGACGGACCGCGGCGCCCCGTCCGGCTTCCGGGCGGGGCGCCTTGCTCCGTCCCGGAACGATCCCCGCGGCGGTTCGCCGGCCGGCCCGGGAAAGGTTGAACGGCCCACCAACACACCTCCATCGGGTGCTTGCCCGACCTGTGCCCACCTTGTGATGCTATGACCGGTTTTGCCGGACATGGCGAGGTCGTGAACCCGCCGTGGCACCCGCTCCGCAGGGCCCGCCGTTGACGACTTTGGGAGGGGTGAGGTGTCCGTGGACGAAGTGCTGGCTGCGATCACCAGCCCGGCCGGCGAGCTCCGACCGGACCGGCTGCGCGGCCCCGGCGGCCGCCCCGCCGTGGACGTCCGGACGCTGACCCGGGTGCTGTTCGAACGGCTCGCCGAGCTGCCCCCGGACGCCCCCGAGCGGGAGCGGGTCCGGGCCGCCCTGATCGAGGTGAACATCCCGCTGGTCCGCTACGCCGCCACCCGCTTCCGCAGCCGCAGCGAGCCGATGGAGGACGTCGTCCAGGTCGGCACCATCGGCCTGATCAACGCGATCGACCGCTTCGACCCCGGCCGCGGCGTCCAGTTCCCCACCTACGCGCTGCCGACCATCCTGGGCGAGATCAAGCGCTACTTCCGGGACAACGTCCGCACCATGCACGTCCCGCGCCGGCTCCAGGAGCTGTGGGTCCAGGTCAGCGGCGCGATGGAGGAGCTGACGGTGCTGCACGGCCGGGTGCCCAAGGTGCCCGAGATCGCCGCCAGCCTGCGGATCCCCGAGGAGGACGTGCGGGCCTGCCTGGACGCCGGGCGGGCGTACAACGCGGCGTCCCTGGAGGCCGCGCAGGAGCACGAGGGCGGGCTCGCCCTGCTCGACCGGCTCGGCTACGAGGACTCCGCGCTGGCCGAGGTCGAGCACCGGGACATGGTCCGCCACCTGCTGGTCCAGCTCCCCGAGCGGGAGCGGCGGATCGTGATGCTGCGGTTCTTCGCCAACCTGACCCAGTCCCAGATCAGCACCGAGCTGGGGATGTCCCAGATGCACGTGTCCCGGCTGCTCTCCCGGATCCTGACCAGGCTTCGGACCGGCAACTCCTGGGAAGAGTGAGATTGCAGCGAGTTACCCCGGCGTGACATCTTGCGACGTTCGGGTTTGCCGTGGACCGTGTTCCGGTATGCAGGGGGAAGGCCCTCGCCGGGAACCACCGCGCGACGGCCCCCGTTCAACTGACAGTCACAAGGGGGTGGGTGCATGTCCGGAGAGCTGGGCACTGCGGAGATCCACGCTGGCGGCCAGGCCAACGGCACGGCCGTCGTCGAGGACCTGGTCCCGCGGCAGCGGGTCGAACCGGCCCGGCCGCCCGGCCCCGACACGGGACCGGAGACGCCGCCCGGCTCGGTGCTGGACACCCGGACGCTCTCCCGCTCGCTGTTCCTGCGGCTGGCCGCGCTGGACCCGGGCAGCGCCGAGCACACCTACGTCCGCGACACCCTGATCGAGCTCAACCTGCCGCTGGTCCGGTACGCCTCGGCGCGCTTCCGCAGCCGCAACGAGCCGATGGAGGACATCGTCCAGGTCGGCACGATCGGCCTGATCAAAGCGATCGACCGGTTCGACCCGGAGCGCGGGGTGGAGTTCCCCACCTTCGCGATGCCCACCGTGGTCGGCGAGATCAAGCGCTTCTTCCGGGACACCAGCTGGTCGGTCCGCGTTCCGCGCCGGCTCCAGGAGCTGCGGCTGGCGCTCACCAAGGCCGGCGACGAACTCTCCCAGCGGCTGGACCGCTCCCCCACCGTCGCCGAGCTGGCGGCCTGCCTGGGGGTCAGCGAGGAGGACGTGGTCGAGGGCCTCGCGGTCGGCAACGCGTACACCGCCAGCTCGCTCGACTCCAGCACCGGCGAGGAGGACAGCGACGGCCCGCTGGCCGACCGGCTCGGCTACGAGGACCTCGCGCTGGAGGGCGTCGAGTACCGGGAGTCGCTCAAGCCGCTGCTGGCCAAGCTGCCGCCGCGCGAGCGCCGGATCATCATGCTGCGGTTCTTCGGCAACCTCACCCAGTCGCAGATCGGCGAGGAGATCGGGATCTCCCAGATGCACGTCTCGCGGCTGCTCACCCGGACGCTCACCCAGCTGCGCGAGGGGCTGATCAACGAGGGCTGAGCCGACCACCGGGAGCCGGGCCGCCCCGCTCGGCTCCCGGGTCGTCCAGCAGGTTGGCGCGCAGCCCGGCCAGCACCTCCCCGTCCAGTCCGAGTCCGTCCCGCCAGTAGGCGTCGAAGCCGCCCCAGCCGGCCGCGACCTCGGCGAAGGCCGCGTCCAGGTAGCCGCCGTCGGCGCGGAAGACCGGCAGGAGCAGCTCGGGCTCGCGCATCAGGCCGCGGGCCCCGAAGTCGTCCAGCACCCGCCGTACGACCGGGGCGGAGCGCTCGTTGGTGAGCAGGTAGTCGGCCAGGACGGTCTCCCGGTCCACCCCCAGGGCGGTCAGCAGGAGGGCCGCGGCCCAGCCGGTGCGGTCCTTGCCCGCCGAGCAGTGGAACAGCAGCGGCGGCCCCTGAGGATCCGCCAGCAGCCTTAGCAGGGCGGCGAATCGCTCGCGCGCCACCCGGTCCGTGACGAACCACCGGTAGAGGCCGGCCATCCGGGCGGCCGCCCGGCCGTCGCCGAGCAGCGCCCGCTGGCGCTCCGGGTCGTGGTCCGCCAGCGCGTCGCGGACCAGCAGGACGATGTCGAAGTCCGGTGCCAGCAGCGGGAGATGGTGGAGCGTCACACCGCCGGGCAGGTGGTCCAGACCGGTCTCGCGGACTTCGGCCATGCTCCGCAGGTCCACCACGCTGTGCAGGCCGAGCGCGCCGAGCGGGCCGAGGTCCTCGGCGGTGACACGGTTCAGGCCATCGCTGCGCAGTGCCACCCCGGGCCGGAGAATCCGCCCGTCAGCCGTCCGGTACCCGCCCAGATCACGGGCATTCAGCGCACCGCGCAAACCGAGACTGCGTCCGACCAGCGGCGTTCCGCCCGCCTCCGGTGACGCATTCCGTACGCTCGGGAATCCCCCGGACTCGGTATGCTGATCGACCATGTGAGCACCTCCATTGCATATTCGGACTGTCACATGGCACAGCCGTGCCCGATATTGCATGAACCTGCCCAACTGGGCGGCGAGATGTGCAAGAGTGTCATGCGCAACGACGACAGTGTAGGTGTCCCGCCCGCCCCACTGGGCCGCACCGTCGGTAACCACGTGTAGCAGTCAGCTTCCGGTTTTTCATTTTCAATTCACTATTTGCGCCGCCGGTCCGGTTCCGGTCACAATCAGCGCCTTCATGGCTTCGCCATGAACGTTGGTAACAGGTTCGCTGCACTCTCGCCCAATTGGTCCCTCGCACCACCGTCCCTCGACCAGGATGGGCCCGGGCAGCCTGCTGCCCGCGAACAGCTACACGGGCAGGCGAGCGCCGAGCAGCGTGACGCCTGCACCAAGGGGAGGATCACCATGGGTCGAGCGACCCGAAGAGTCGCCGCGTGCGCGGCGGCAGTCCTGCTGGCCAGCGGCTTGCAGACCACCCTGGCCCACGCCGACGCGGCGCCGCCCAGGATCGACCTCACCGTCCTGGTCGTCGACGACGGCGGCCCGTCCGTCGCTGCCATCACCGCCGAGTTGAAGAGCCAGGGCACGCCCTACAAGGTCATCAGCCTCAATGACCCCAACCGCCCCGTCATCAACTCCGCTTTCCTGAGCGACACGCTGAACGGCCAGCCCCGCGGGAAGTTCCAGGGCATCGTGCTGCCCAACGAAAACCCCTTCCCCAACAGTGCCACCGAGATGACGGCGATCGCGACCTACGAAGCCGCATTCAACGTCCGCCAGATCGACGCGTACACGTGGGCCAACCCGGCGGTGGGGCTGAACTACGCCCAGAATCCCGGATTCGTGGGCACTCTCGACGGATTCCAGGGCGCCACCACCACGGCCGGAACTTCGGGCCCGTTCGGGTACCTCAAGGGCAGCGTCCCGTTCGAGGACAACGACCCGAACGTCGGCGAGAGCTACGGCTACCTGGCCACTCCGCTCGCCAGCCTGCCGGCCGGCGCCTCGTTCGTCCCGCTGGTCGACGCGCCGATACCCAACACGGCCAGCCGCGGTTCGCTGGTCGGCGAGTACACCCACGACGGCCGCAAGGAACTGGTCGTCACGTTCGTCTACAACCAGTACCAGCAGCAGTACCGGCTGCTGGCCCGCGGCATGGTCGACTGGCTCACCCAGGGCGTCCACCTCGGCTACGACCGCAACTACTTCGCCACCCACGTGGACGACGTCTTCCTGGCCGACGACCGCTGGGACACCGTGCTCAAGTGCACCCCCGGCGACGTCACCTGCCCGCCCGGCACCCCGGACACCGCCAACCCGATCCGGATGACCGTCGACGACGCCAACCACCTCAAGCAGTGGCAGGCCGCCAACAACTTCACCCTGGACATGGTGTTCAACGGTGGCGGCAGCGAGGACTGGAAGGCCGACCACCAGACCACGGTGGACCCCACGGCGAACCAGATGATCGCCGACCAGAACAACTACCGGTGGGTCAACCACACCTACACCCACCCGTACCTGGGCTGCGAGCAGAACGTCACCGTGGTGCCGTGGGTCTGCGCCAAGAACACCGCGGGCGCCACCGTCTGGGTCGACCAGAACACCATCTCCTCCCAGATCAAGAACAACGCCGACTGGGCCACCGCGAACGGCCTGGGCTTCGACCCGCAGTCCCTGGTCACCGGCGAGCACTCCGGCCTGCTGACCGCCCCGCAGGAGACCAGCGACAACCCGAACCTGGCGCCGGCGCTGGCCGCCAACGGCATCAAGTTCACCGCCAGCGACGCCTCCCGCGAGACCGGTCAGCGGCCCGTCGGCTCCGCCCTGACCGTGCCGCGGTACCCGATGAACGTCTTCTACAACGCCGGTACGGCGAAGGAGGAGGCCGACGAGTACAACTGGATCTACACCAGCAAGGCCAACGGCGGCAGCGGCGTCTGCGAGAACAACGCCAACTCCACCTGCCTGCCCCAGCCGCTGGACACCACCACCGGCTACCAGTCGTACATCGTGCCGCTGGAGGCCCGGATCGACCTCGGCCACGTGCTGAGCAACGACCCGCGGCCGCACTTCGTGCACCAGTCGAACCTGTCCGAGGACCGCATCCTGTACCCGGTGCTGGAGAAGATCCTCGGCACCTACCGCTCGCTGCACGCGGACAGCGCCCCGATCGTGAACCTGAGCCAGCGCGAGATCGGCCAGGAGTTCCAGCGCCGCGCGGCCTGGAACACCGCCCTCGCCTCCGGCCAGGTCACCGCCTACCGGGTCGGCAGCACCGTCACCGTCAACGCGCCGTCCGGCGTTCAGGTCCAGGCCACCATGCCGACCGGAACCGCTCAGAAGCTGGCCATCGGAACGGGCGGGTTCGGTTCGTCCTACGCCGGTACCCTCTCGGGTTGGGTGTCCCCGGGCGCGCTGCAGAGCAGCGTCACCCTGCAGCTGCCGTCCGCGCCGGCCGCCCCGGCCCCCGTCGCGCCGGGCGTCGCGGCCAAGTCCGTCCCGGCCCCGGCGCCGGCGGACAAGAAGGTCGTGCCGCAGGGTGTCGCCACCCCGGTCCCGGTGGGGCCGAGCGACACCACCCGCAAGCCCGCTCCGTCCCTGGTCCCGGGTAGCGGAACCCCGGTGCCCGGCAAGGATGTCCTCGCTGGCACCATCGGTCAGGGCGGCAACGGCCACGACGACAAGGCTGCGACGAAGAACGGCAAGGCCTCTGGGGGGACGGCCACGCCGAGCAGCACCACCGGACGCTCCGGCAACCGGTAACCGGTAACCAGCACCACCCGCCACCGGCGGGGCCGGGCCGGTCGCCCGGCCCGGCCCCGCCACGGCTCCCGTTCCGGTCATCCAGGCCGGAACCTACGCAAGAACAGGAGGGGGGACAGGAATGCGCGTCACCCTGCTCACCGAGGGGACGTATCCGCACCAGCACGGCGGCGTGAGCGTCTGGTGCGACCAGCTCGTTCAGGGCATGCCGGACGTCGAGTTCGACGTCATCGCCGTCACCGGAACCGGCCACGAGCCACTGGCCTGGGAACTGCCCGCCAACGTACGGTCGGTCACCACCGCGCCGCTGTGGGGGCCCGCCTCGGAGGGCCGAGCGCCCCGCGGCAAGGAGATGCGGCGCTTCCTCAACGCGTACGAGCGCTTCCTGCACTCCATCCTCGACCCGGTCTACACCACCCACTTCGGCACCGAGCTGTACAACTTCGCCGACCTCGCCCGGCACGGGCTGCTCAGCCCGGCGCTGCGCAGCGAGCGCGCGCTGCGCACCCTCCAGCAGGTCTGGACCCGCGACTACCTGCCGACCGCCGTCTCCCGGCCCACCCTGCACGACGCCCTGAACGCCACCGACCTGCTGGAGCACGCCCTGCGGCCGCTCTCGGTCGAGCCGCCCAAGGACGGCGTCGCGCACGCGGCCAGCGGCGGCCTCGCCACCCTGCCGGGGCTGATCGCCGCCCAGCAGTACGGCGTACCGTTTCTGCTCACCGAGCACGGCATCTACCTGCGCGAGCGCTACCTCGGCTACCGCACCGGCCCCTACCGCTGGCCGGTCAAGGCGCTGCTGCTCGGCTTCTACCGGATGCTCGCCGAGGAGAGCTACCGGCAGGCCGCCCTCGTCACCCCCGGCAACCGGTACAACCGGCGCTGGGAGGAGCGCGGCGGCACGCCGTCCTCGCACATCCGCACCGTCTACAACGGGGTGGACCCGGCGGCCTTCCCGCCGGCCGGCCCCGAGCCCGAGACGCCGACCCTCAGCTGGGCCGGCCGGGTCGACCCGATCAAGGACCTGGAGACGCTGATCCGGGCCTTCGCCATCGTCCAGCGGGAGATCCCCGAGGCGCGTCTGCGGCTCTTCGGCGGCACCCCCAAGGGCGGCGAGGCGTACCGGGACGGCTGCATAGCCCTGGCCGCCGAGCTCGGCATAGCCGACTCGGTGGCCTTCGAGGGCCGCGTCGCCGACATCACCGACGCGTACGCGGCGGGCAACGTGGTCATGCTCTCCAGCATCAGCGAGGGCTTCCCGTTCACCCTGATCGAGGCGATGTCCTGCGGCCGCGCGACCGTCTCGACCGACGTCGGCGGCGTGCGCGAGGCCGTCGGCGACACCGGACTGGTCGTCCCGCCGCGCGAACCCGAACCGATGGCGGCCGCCGCGATCGAGCTGCTGCGCGACGCCGAACGGCGCGCCCGGCTCGGCGAGGGCGCCCGGCTGCGGGTGATCGAGCAGTTCACCCTCCGCCAGAACATCGACGGCTTCCGCGGCATCTACACCGAGCTCCTGGGCACCGCCCGCTGGATGCCCGGCGGCATGGTCGCCGTCACCGACCAGGTCCCCAGCCCCGACTGGGACCAGCAGCTGGCCGCCGCCCGCCCCGAGCCGAGCGAGGTCGGCGCGTGAACGGGCACGGCGACAGAACCATCGAGAGGCGCGTGTCCCGCTCAGCGGCCGCCGA